>JBQGFJ010000350.1:0-11556 GCA_052040085.1 Pseudoxanthomonas sp. | reverse complement strand
GCGATGCTGGTGGAGACGGCTTTCATTTCCAATGCCGAGGAAGAGAAGCGCCTGAAAGACCCGGCTTACCAGCGCAAGGTGGCCTCCGCCGTGCTGGATGGCGTCAATACGTATTTCACCCGCCAGCCGCCGCCGGGCACGCTGTTCGCCGCTCGTGCGCAAGCCGAGGCAGAGGCGCAGGCGGGCAGGGGCGCGGCCGGCGCACCCTGAGGCCAGCTCCACTCGGCTATCATCCGGATTGGTTTTCACTTGGCACGCCCTGTGCCGCATCACGTGCCGATCCGCCAACTCCCCGACACCCTTGTCAATCAGATTGCCGCCGGCGAAGTCGTCGAGCGTCCCGCTTCCGTGGTCAAGGAACTGGTCGAGAACGCCATCGATGCCGGCGCACGCCGGATCGACATCGACCTGGAAGAAGGCGGCGTACGCTTGATCCGCATCCGCGACGATGGCGGTGGCATTGCGCCGGAAGAACTGCCGCTGGCGGTTTCCCGCCATGCCACCAGCAAGATCGCGTCGCTGGATGATCTGGAAGCCGTGGCGACGCTGGGTTTCCGCGGCGAAGCCCTGCCATCGATTGCCTCGGTCAGCCGTTTCACCCTGTCTTCGCGCCGTCCGGATGACGAGCACGGCGCTTCGCTGCATGTCGAGGGCGGCAAGGTAGGGCAGGTGGGTCCGAAGCCGCATGCGCCCGGTACCACCGTCGAAGTGCGCGAACTGTTCTACAACGTGCCCGCACGGCGCAAGTTCCTGCGTGCCGAACGCACGGAATTCGGCCACATCGAGGAATGGTTGCGTTCGCTCGCATTGGCACGGCCCGACATCGAATTGCGCATGTCGCACAACGGCAAGCCATCGCGCCGCTACAAATCCGATGAGCTGGAGTCCGTTGCCAGGCTCAACGAGACGCTGGGCGAGGAATTCGCAAAGCAGGCGCTGCGCGTGGACCATGCCGCGGCCGGATTGCGGCTGCATGGCTGGATCGCGCAGCCGGTGTATTCGCGCGCAAGCGCGGACCAGCAATACGTGTACGTGAATGGTCGTTCGGTACGTGATCGCAACATTGCACACGCCGTGAAGATGGCTTACCAGGATGTGCTGTTCCATGGCCGCCAGCCGGCTTATGTGCTGTTCCTGGAAATTGATCCGACCCGGGTCGACGTGAACGTGCATCCCGCCAAGCACGAAGTGCGTTTCCGCGACTCGCGCCTGGTGCATGACTTCGTCTACCGGACCCTGCACGAGGCCCTTGCCGATACCCGTGCCGGTGCGATTCCCGAACAATCCGCCGCAAGTCCGGGTGCGCCACTTCCTGCTTACCAACAAGGATCCGTTGCACAACCGGGTGGCTGGATGCCGACCCGTCAATCTCCCTTGGGATTGCAGGTGAACGATGCGCCCGCGGCTTACGCACAGCTGTATGCAAGTCCGTCGCAGCCCGCGCAACCTTACTCCGCTCCCCAGCTTCCCGAGTCCGGTGAGCAGACCTTGCCGCCGCTGGGCTATGCGATTGCCCAGCTGCATGGCATCTACATCCTGGCCGAGAATGCCGAAGGCTTGATCGTGGTGGACATGCATGCCGCGCACGAGCGAATCGGCGACGAAAAATTGAAGGCCGCGCACGATGGCATCGGCGTGCGTTCGCAACCTTTGCTGGTGCCGATGACGCTGGCGTTGTCGGAACGCGAAGCGGACGTAGCCGAACGCGAGGCCGAAACCCTGGCCACGCTGGGATTCGATGCGATCCGCAGTGGCCCGCAATCGCTCAGCGTGCGCAGCGTACCGGCGCTGCTGGCGCATGCGGAGCCGGAAGCCCTGTTGCGGGACGTGCTGGCGGACTTGCGAGAACACGGCCAGACGCGCCGTATCGCGGCGGCTCGCGATGAACTGCTTTCCACCATGGCCTGCCATGGCGCCGTGCGCGCCAATCGCAGGCTGACCTTGCCTGAAATGAATGCCTTGTTGCGTGAAATGGAAATCACCGAACGTTCCGGCCAGTGCAATCACGGTCGCCCGACATGGACGCGCTTTTCCCTGGCTGAAATCGATCGCTGGTTCCTGAGAGGACGCTGATATGCGCAACAAGATGGTTTTCCTGCTGTGCTTGCCCTGGGCGCTGCTTGCCCTGTCGGCTTGCCGCGGCGACAAGGGTGATGCCACTGATGGTGTGAAGGCGGCGGATCCGGCTTTCCTTGCCGACCACCAGATATGGCGGAGCCAGCGTTTGGAGGATCTGCTGCAGCCCGATGGCTGGACGACCCTGGTCGGCATGCATTGGCTGGAGCTCAAGGCGCACTACATCGGCAGCGGGACCGGTAGCGGCATTCGGCTGGCAGTAGGACCTGAAAGGCTGGGCATGGTGCAGCAGGACAAAGGACGTGTTTTTTTCACGCCGGAGGCGGGCACCCAACTGACGCTGGATGGCGAGCCATTCAAGGGAAGAGTGGAGTTGCGCAACGATCACGATCCTTCGCCCAACGTGATCGGGTTCGATGAAGGCAAGGGCCTGATGAGCGTGATCGAGCGTGGTGGGCGCCAGGCGCTGCGCCTGAAGCATGCCGATGCCATCACGCGGTCGCAGTTCGCCGGATTGGAGTACTGGCCGGTGGAAGCGTCCTGGAAGGTGGAAGGGAAATTCACTCCGCACCCGCCGGGCAAGACCATTCCCATCGTGGACATCATCGGTGTGCAGAGCGACTTGCCGAATCCCGGCACCATCGATTTCACGCGCGACGGGCAGACCTATCGCATGGAGGCATTGGCAGGGCAAGGCGGGGATCTCTTCGTGGTGCTGGCAGACCGCACCAGCGGTCACGGCAGTTACCCGGCAGGCCGTTTCCTGGATGTAGGTGCTCCCGTGAATGGCAAGGTCAGCCTGGATTTCAATCGTACCTACAATCCGCCCTGCGCCTTCACGCGTTTTGCCACGTGTCCTTTGCCGCCGCCGGAGAACCGCCTGGACCTGCTCATCGAGGCCGGCGAGAAAACCTACAAGCAACCTGACGCCCGTAGTTGATCCTGCCTTTGATCCGTACACGATAAGGAGTGTCCATGTCCGCAATGTCCCGTTTGTCCAGACTGCTGCTGCCTGTGCTGTTGGTAGTGGCCTCGTTTTCCACGCATGCCGATGTGCCGCCGCAGCCGGCTGCCAGCAAACACGTTCCGCTGCTGTGGAAGGTTTCGGACCAGGACAATTCGGTTTACTTGCTGGGCTCTTTCCACATGCTCAAGCCGGATGACTATCCGCTGTCTCCGGACGTGGATGCCGCCTTCGCGGACGCCTCCTCACTGGTCTTTGAAGTGGCGCCTTCGGACCTGCTTTCACCCGAGACCGCCGTGAAATTCCAGCAGGCCGCTGGATACGCGGACGGCAAGACCTTGAGCCAGGTATTGCCGGAGGACGTGAAGGCGCGGCTGGAGCAACTGCTGTCAGCCACGGGGGGTTCACTGGCACAAGTGGAAGCCAGTGAACCGTGGGCTGTTTCCTTGGGAATGATCCTGGGTTTGGCACAAGCCGCGGGGTTCCGGCAGGAGCAGGGCCTGGACATGCATTTCATCCGTCTTGCCGGCGAATCGGGCAAGCCCGTGGCAGGCCTGGAGAGCGTGGACGACCAGATTGCGGCGCTGGATGGCTCCCCCCATGCCGAGCAGGCCTTCAGCCTGGGCAAGTTGCTTGAAAATCCGCAAAAAGCCATCACCGACCTGCTTGAATTGCATGACGCTTGGAAGACCGGCGACGTGCAGAAGTTGAACGAAGAAATGCGGGTCAAGATGCAGCAGGAAACGCCGGAGTCCTATCGCTTGATCAATACCGCACGCAATGACGCCTGGATGCCTGGCATCGAGCGCTACCTGACGGATTCGAACGAGGACAACGCACTCATCGTGGTCGGCGCCTTGCATCTGCTGGGCGAGGATGGCGTGGTCGAAAAGTTGCGCGCGAAGGGATATGCCGTCGAGCGCGTGTGTTCCGCCTGCGAAATCGAATGAGCCATCGGGTGTCCTGGTGCCGCACTTTATGCTGGCGTCAGGACACCATCACGATGCAGTCCACTGGACAGGCGGGCAGGCATAGTTCGCAACCCGTGCACAGGGGTTCGATCACGGTGTGCATGCGCTTGGTGCCACCAATGATGGCATCCACCGGGCACGCCTGGATGCATTTGGTGCAGCCGATGCAGTCGGCTTCCACCACCAGGGCCACGGCCGGTTCCTTGTGCATGCCACGGCTGCGATCGTATGGCATGGCGGGCTTTTCCAGCAGACTGGCCAGCGCACGTGCGCCGGCATCCCCGCCGGGAGGGCAATGGTCCGTACCGGCATCCCCGCGTGCCATGGCTTCCGCATAGGGACGGCAACCGTCATAACCACACTGGCCGCACTGCGTCTGCGGTAGCAGGCGGTCCAGGCGTGCGATGAGATTGACGGGTATGGGCATGGCGGCTGGCGTAGTGCTGGCGTCTCGATGAATGCCGTCAGGATAACGGACGGCCGCGATACCAGCGTTGCTGCGCCAGGGCCAGCATGGGCTTGTCTTCGCGGCTGTCACCGTAGGCATGCACGCACGGATAGCGGGCAAGGTCGTAGTGCATGCGTATGCGTCTTTCCTTGTCGGAACCGCAATCGCCGCCTTTGTAGCGACCGGTCAACGTGCCATTGCTTGCTTCCAGCCGGTTGCAGATCACGGCCAGGCCATGCTGCTCGCACCAGGGTTGCAGATAGACATCCAGCGAGCCGGAGACGACCACGATGGTATCGCCACGCGAATGGTGCCAGTCGATACGCTGCATCATCTCCGGTCGCAGCCAGGCGGGAAGGGCTTGTCGTGAGAATCGCCGGCCGAGTTCACGGACTTCTTCTTCCTGCCGACCGGTGAAGGCCAGCCGGGTCACGCGTTCGCGTATACCATGTGCCGACACCAAACCAAGGCGATATCCGGCCAGCCAAGGACCTACCGACCATCGTGCACGTGCCAGTTGTCCGGGCGTGGCAATACTGCGCAAGAACCTGGAATAGGTGTCGACACTGGTGATGGTGTGATCGAAATCGAACAGGGCCAGGTCCATCGGTGGACTTCGCTTTGCCGTGCGGGTGCTTGCCTGCGCGGATCAGCGCACCGGCATGCCCGGTTGCGCCCCGCTGTCGGCATCCAGCAAGGCCAGTGCGCCGCCATCGAAACCCGCCGACAGGATCATGCCCTCGCTGATGCCGAAGCGCATCTTGCGTGGCGCCAGGTTGGCGATGAAGACGACATGGCGGCCCACCAGCTTTTCCGGTTCGCCGTAACTGCCACGGATGCCGGAGAAAATCTGGCGCTTGCCCAACTCGCCTGCGTCCAGTTCGAAACGCAGCAGCTTGTCCGATCCTTCCACGAATTCGCAGGCCGTGACCTTGCCGATCCGCAGATCAAGCTTGGTGAAATCTTCGATGCCGATGGTCGCCGTCGCGTCCGTGCTGGCAGGGGCGGCTTCGGTTTTCTGTGCGGCGGGTTTCTTGGCGGGGGCAGGCGTGGCGGCAGGCGCCAGGGTGTCCTTGGAAGCTTCGGTCATGGCGTCGATCAGTTTCGGGTCGATCCGGGTGAACAGGGGGACGTAGTCTTTGATGCCATGACCCAGCAGCGGGCGATCCATGTCGCTCCATGCGCTGACGGGTGCGGCCAGGAATTCCTCGGCTTGCAGCGCCGTGTGCGGAAGCACGGGCTTGAGCGCAGTGACCAGGACCCGGAACAGGTTGAGTCCCTGCGTGCAGATGGCCTGCAGTTCGGCATCGGCACCGTCTTGCTTGGCAATGACCCAAGGCTTCTTCTCGTCGATGTAGCGATTGGCTTCGTCGGCCAGCGCCATGACCTGCCGAATGGCGCTGGCAGCGTCGTTGTTCTCGTAAGCCTGGCGCACGGACGCCAGTGCATCCACGAAGCGGGTGTACATGCCGGGATCCGGCAAGGTGCTGGCCAGTTTCCCGTCGAAGCGCTTGCCGATGAACCCGGCGCAGCGGCTGGCGAGGTTGACGAACTTGCCCACCAGGTCGGCATTCACGCGCGCGGTGAAGTCGCCCAGGTTCAGGTCCAGGTCGTCCACGCCGCCGGAAGACTTGGCTGCGTAGTAGTAGCGCAGTGCCTCCGGTTCCAGGCCTACGTCCAGGTACGTGCGGGCCATGACGAAGGTGCCGCGTGATTTGGACATCTTGGCACCATCGACCGTGAGATAGCCGTTGACGTGCAACCGCGTCGGCGCACGGTAACCCGCGCCGTGGAGTACCGCGGGCCAGAACAGGCCGTGGAAATTCACGATGTCCTTGCCGATGAAGTGGTGCAACTCGGTTTGCGTGCCGGCCTGCAGGTTGGCATCGAAATCGATGCCTTCCCGGCTGCACAGGTTCTTGAAGCTGCCCAGGTAGCCGATGGGGGCATCCAGCCAGACATAGAAGTACTTGCCGGGCGCGCCGGGGATTTCGAAGCCGAAGTAAGGTGCATCACGCGAGATGTCCCAGGCGCGAAGCCCGCCTTCGGCATCCAGCCATTCCATCAGCTTGGCCTTCACGCCGGGCAGCGCGACATCACCGGCCAGCCATTCGCGCAGGAAGGATTCGAAACGTCCCACTTCGAAGAAGTAGTGTTCCGAGTCGCGGATTTCCGGACGTGCACCGGAAATCACCGAGTAGGGTTCCTTCAGGTCGGTGGGTGCATAGGTGGCGCCACAGACTTCGCAGTTGTCGCCGTACTGGTCGGCCGCCGCGCAATTGGGGCAGATGCCCTTGATGTAGCGGTCGGGCAGGAACATGCCTTTGGCTGGATCATAGAACTGGGCGACATTGCGGCGCGCCATGTGGCCGCCTGCATCCAGCCGGGCATAGATGGCTTCGGTCAGCTCGCGGTTGGTTGCGGAATTGGTCGAATCGTAGTGGTCGAATGCCACGCCAAAGGCCGCGAAGTCGCGTTCATGCGAGGCCTGGATGCCGGCAATGAAGGTTTCCGGTGTCACCCCGGCCTTTTCGGCAGCCAGCATGATGGGTGTGCCATGGGTGTCATCCGCACAGACGAACCAGGTGGTGTTGCCGACCATTCGCCGCGCCCGTACCCAGATGTCGGCCTGGATATAGCCGACCAGATGGCCAAGATGAAGGGGGCCGTTGGCATAGGGAAGGGCGGTGGTGACGAGTGCGGTGCGGCTCATGGGGATCGGGGCTTGCAGGCAAACGCGGATTATCGCACGTGTCCCCGAAACGCATTCGACCCGGACATGGCCGGGCCGAAGGGCATTGGGTTGCCGGGTTTTACTGGCGGAGCCAGGTCTGCGATTTACAGATGAAGGCGATGCAGCCGGAGACCTCCAGTTTCTTGCCGTCTTCCAGTAACTGCATCTTGGACTTGTAGACCTTGCCTTCGTCGGGCTTCAGGATGGTCCCGCCACTCCACTGGTTGGCACCATCCGCCTTCATGCCACGGATGATTTCCATGCCCGTGATGGGCTTGTTCTTGCGGTCGTCCTTGCACTTGTCGCACACCGGGTTGGGCTTGCTGGGGTTGAGCAGTTCCACGATCTTGCCGGTGTAGCTGCCATCCGCCGCTCGTGTGATTTCCACGATCGACTTCGGCTTGCCGGTTTGATCGTCGATGGTCTTCCAGCGGCCGGTGGATTCGGCAGACATGGCAATAACAGGGGCTGTGCTCAGAAAAACAGTCAAAAGTGTGAGGATCAAGGTTTTATGCATCGTCGTTCCAATGTTAATAGGGTCTGCTCAATATGGAGCTCAAAAGTCTTGACTCCATGGAGGAGAGATGAAAGTTGAAGTGTGGAAGACTTATGGCATCTCGTCTTTTGTTTCGGGTGTTTCTGGCTCTTCGGCATTGACTTGTGGTTCCGTCTGGGGAACGCGAGAGTCAATTGTGCTTGCCTTTTCGATTTCACCTACACGAACCAGTCCGACGCGAGGTCTCATCCATATTGCGTCGTGCCAAGCCTGATACTTTTCGGGATCCCAGTAGCGTTCGTCGTAGTACTTGCTGCCATCTATCGTTTGCATGTCGCCACCAGGGCCCGGTACCTGTATCTGCAAGTTGCCGGTGAAGCCGGTGCGGCTCCCCGTCATACTTCTGCGTTCGCGGCGTAGTACAGCGGCAATGCGGGGTTTCGCAGCATCGTCGCCATATTTGGCGTAGATTGCTTGGCCCTCCTCCAGGGCACGTTGGCGCTCGGTTTCGCTGAGCTGGTCCCAGTAGCGTTCACGCAGACCCAGGAAGCTTATGTAGCCGCGCTCTGCGGCAAGATCCATCCACGCGTAAGCCAGTGCGCGGTCTGGTTCTCCACCCTGGCCATTCCAGAGCATCTCACCAACCATCCCTTGCGAAGGCTTGTCAGCGTAGTAGCTTGCGCGCTGAAAATAACGCAAGGCTTCTTCGTACTCTCCTTCCTTGTATTTATCCAGTCCCAGCATGCGATAGCGCATGTCTGGATGGCTGCTAAGGAAGCCGGCAGCCATCATGACGGGGTCTTCCGTGGGGTCTGGTGGGGGGGCGGCTTGCTTGGGTGTCTGCGCCCAGATCATGGTCGGCCATAGCGTAGCCAACAGCAACGCAGTGATCAAAGTCTTGCTGTTGTCGGACATGGAACCATGCTCCAGAACGGAAGAGGGGACAGGTTGGAAATCCATCCCATGCGGGTAGGACATCATAGAGCTGCCCTGGGAAGCTTGAATGAGTCGGAAGTCATTGCCCATGCCTAGTATGGAGAACCCGGCACTGGGCCGGGCTCTCCATGCGATGGCATTGGTTCAGCGGACTGTTTCCGGGTTTCCAGTGGTGACTGTGCCACCAATGTGACGATCGAAGAAATCAAGCATCTTTGTATACAGGTTCACGTTGTTCTCTACATCATAGAACCCATGCATTTCGCCGGACTGGATGATCATCCCTTCAGGTGGATTGCCGGCGGCAATGAGTGCCTTGTTCAGGAACTCGGTTTGTTCGGGCGGAGTGCGCTCATCACGGGCGCCAGCGGCCAAGTAGACCGGAATCTTGACCTCGGCTGCGCGACGGGCGGGTGAATTTTCCGCCCACTCTTTGGTATCGGTTCCGTGGGTACGTCGTAGATAACGCTGGCCGTTGGCGCTTTGGGGACTGTCTCCTTTCTTGAACATCATGTCGATGTCGTATACGCCTACGTAACCGAATGCACACTGGAACATGCCAGGAGCGCGGATTGGTGCCATCAATGAAGAGTAGCCACCAAAGCTGCCGCCGAAGATGCAGATGCGATCTTTGTCAGCATGCCCTTCATCAATTGCCCACTGGGTTGCATCAATGATGTCGTTCTGGATGCCCTGGCCCCACTGGCGGTGGCCCGCATCCTCGAATCCCTTGCCGTATCCGCCTGAGCCGCGGAAATTGACTTGGAGTACTGCGTAGCCTCGGTTCGCCAGCAATTGGGTACGTGAGTTAAATGCCCAGTTGTCGCGTGGGCCGATAGGACCTCCATGGGGGTGGACGATCATCGGCAGATTCTTGCCGTCACTACCGTGCGGGATGGTCAAGTAGCCATGGATTAGCTGGCCATCGCGTGCCTTGAAATTAAAAGGCTTCACCGATGCCATGTTCTTGGCATCCAGCCAGTCGCGGTTTTGCATCAAAAAGCGAGCCTTTCCAGTGTCGCGGTCGAACAAATACAGTTCACCGGGATTGGTGTCGCTGTATACGGACACCACCACCTTTTTTCCGTCCTGGGTGGAACTGGAGAAATCAACCATCTGTCCAGGGAATGCATCGGTCAGTGAAAGGTAGAGCTCCGCATCAGGGTGCTCTTCATTGAGTATATGTACTTGTGGGGCTCCTGCCTCGGTCACCACGCCTATCAGGGTATCACTGCTGGTGGACCAAATATAATCCGAGATGCTGGCTACCTTGTCCTGGAATAACTGTTTGAACTCGCCGGTCGTCGTGTCCAAAATGCCTACGGCTGCGGGGTTCTTGTCGTCGCGCTGCAGGGCGTAAACGGTGCCGTCCTGCGTGGTCTGCAAGATTGATAGATGCTTTCCGTCGGATTTAGATGCGTTGAGAAGTGTCCAGGACATGCCGTCACGACGATACAATTCCGACATCTCCTCGAATTCACCTTCATCGTTTTTGCTTGAATAGCAAATCGCGAAACGTGGATCCTTTGCCGCGTCGAGAGCGATACTGCAGTTCTCCTTGGGGGCGCGTGCCAGAGTGTTCAGCCTTCCACTGAGTACGTCGAGCTTCACCACCTCGGTGCCGGCGCCCTCTGATGAACGAGGAGAAACTGCCTGCATGATCACATTCGCGTCATCGTCACGCAGCGCATCAAGAAGCGAGAAGCGGCGGTTTCCCACATCCTTGCCACGAGATGTTGCATCGCGGGTGCCGTAGTAAACCAACGGCCGCGGCTGCGAGCCATCGGCGTTGACTGCAAACCATTCGCCGGTATTGAAAGGAGCAGCATACCCCCCCATTTTCTTGACGGAATTGAAAATCAAACGATCTGGGCTGACCCAATAGAAGCTCCCGACACTCTTTTTGTCAGGTAATTGGTTGACATTCAATATCTTCAGATCGCTGGTGCGCATGATCGCCAGTACATCCTGGTCGCCATGATCGATCGTGATGGCCAGATAATCGCCATTCGGGGAGATCTTGACGCCGCTGTAGGTGGCGTGCCGGACAAAATCCTCAATTGAATATTTGGTTTCGCTGGCGTGGATAACGGGTGCTGCCACCAGACATAGCGCCAATACCAGGCGCATGGTTGACTTCATGATTCTACTCCTCGTGATCTCGGGTATTTCGGGATTGGATTGGTCTGTTTATCGATTGTAGGACATAAAGAAAGAGCCAGGCTTTCGCCCGGCTCTTCTTTCACGAAGTGATCGAATACTCAACTCTCAGAATCTGTGCTGGAGGCTCACAAAGAATCGGCGGCCTTGCATGTCCGAGCCATAACCGCCGTAGAAGAACGGATAGGTAGTCACAGTCGGGTCCAAGCGGTACTGGTTGTCAAACACGTTGTTTACCGCAAAGGTAGCCATGGTGTCCGTACCGAACTTCTTGCTTATATTCAGATTCCACAGGAACCAAGGGGCCATGCGTTCGGTACCAGCGTAGTTGTATGTGGAGCCCAGGCGGGTGAAGAAGGTATTTGCACCCCAGTCGCCCTTGCTCCATCCAAACGAACCGCGAACACGGCTGCGGCTGTTCCAGCCTGGCTCATCCCGGTAATCAACGCGCGGGTCGCTGGCAAAGCGCTGGTACTCGTCCGACATTACGATCGACCAGCCCAAGTTGGTACGGAAGGTGCCCCACCTATCCGTATTCAAACGGTAGTCCAATGTTGCATCTGTACCAGTAGTGCGTACATAGGCGGCATTGATGAAGGTCGAGTTTACGTTGTTGATCCGCTGGTCCAGGGTTGAGCCCGGAATGGCATCATTGCGGCTGATTTCCGAGAGAACTGCTTGGCAGAATGCAGAATTGATGTCGTACTCGGCAGGAGATCCATCACGCTGCGTACCAAGCCGGCAATCTGCTTCCTGCTGCAGCAGCAAGGC
>JBQGFJ010000349.1:0-5592 GCA_052040085.1 Pseudoxanthomonas sp. | reverse complement strand
TACCTCGCCCTAAAGCCAGCCGAGCATCGCAGGGCGATGAGGCCGTAGAGGCCCCCTTGTCTGAGCGCAGCGAGTTTGGGGGCCGTGCCTCATCGACCGAGAAGCACAGGGCACCGATCCGGCAGCGCCGGATCGGCTGGCGTCAGGCGATGGGCTTTTGGTTCCTTTTGGCCTCAAAAGGGACTCGGGCGCATAGCGCACGAAACGCTCTTCGCATGATGCCACCCGCAAGCCAGTAGCCCCGCTCTAGCGCTCGAACCCTGTCACACATTACTCCGCATCGCGCTCGACAAAAGGCTTCCGCGGCAACCGCTCATCACGCATCGCCGCGTGGTAAGCGAACGAGGCGATGATTGCCGCCGCCTGCTTCAGGTCTTCCGGCACCACGTGATCATAAGTATCCAGATGCGTGTGATGGACATGACTGAAGTAGTCCGCAGGATCCTGCACGAACTGGAAGCCCGGCAACCCGACCCGATCGAACGAGATGTGATCCGTGCTGCCGGTATTGCGCGTGGTCACGATATCGGCACCGATATCGCTGAAGGGTTCCAGCCAGGCCTTGAAGATCGGCACGGCGGCATGGTTGTCCTGCGCATAGATGCCACGAATGCGGCCAGTGCCATTGTCGAAATTGAAGTAAGTGGAGAAACGATCGTAATCGCGCTTGCGCTGAAGCGGACCCGTGCCGCGTTGGTATGCACGCGGCAAGGCCTTCTGTTCCGGATCCGTCGGTTCCGGATAGGCGGCCAGATACTTCGACACGTACTCGGCCGACCCATGCAGGCCCTGCTCCTCACCACCCCACAGAGCAAGCCGAATGGTGCGCTTGGGCTTCACCCCGATGGCCTTCAGGATGCGCATGGCCTCCATCATCACCACTACGCCTGCACCGTTGTCGGCAGCGCCGGTACCGGTATGCCAGGAATCCAGGTGTGCGCCGATGACGACCACTTCGTTGGCCTTGGGCCCGCTGCCGGGAATTTCGGCAAACACATTGGTGGCCGGAAGATCGACATCGCTGGTAAAACGCGCATCCACGTCCACGCGCATGCGAACGTCCTGTTTGTTCTGCACCGCACGCACCAGTTGGTTGTAATGCTCGGCCGCCACGACCAACTCGGTGACGCCACTGGATTCACCTGCCTTGCGAGACCCGCCGCCCATCACGCGGACCACGCCGTTGTCCCATGAACTGATCGACAGGGTTGCGAGGACGCCTTCCTCGGCCAGGAATTCGTTGAGTGCCTTGCTCAGGGCCTGGCGCTTGCGGAATTCCTCCAGGCGCTTTTCCTGCGCACCCGGCTCGGGATCAACCGGCACCGGGAACGTCTGCAGTTCGCCCAGGTCTTCTTCCGTGTAGCGGCGGAAATCAGGCTTCTCCGAAGCTTTGTAGGCACGTGCATCATCCAACAGCAGGATCTTGCCGCTCAGCTTGCCTTTCTGCTTCCCGATATCCTCCAGCGTCTTGAACGACACCTTCACTACCTCGCCTTCGACCGGGCCATTGGTGCCCGGCGTCCATGCCTTGGGCAAGGCATGGATGGGGAGTTCACGTGGCGACACCAGTTCCACCCGGGCCGAGCGGAACTCCCAGCCGCGCCCGAAGGCCGGCTCGTAGACTTCATCGCGCACATTGGACAAACCATAGCCCTGCAGTTTGGTGCGCGCCCATTCCGTGGAACGCTCATACGCAGGGGAATTGGTCAGGCGCGGCCCGATGGTTTCGGTCAACTCCTTCAGGTTGGCCGCTGCCTGCGAACGGCTGAAGGCCTCCTGCCTGATCCTGGACACCACGTCCAGATCAACGGGCTCGTGGTGCTGGGCGAGGCTGGTGCCCGACACAAGGACGGAGGCTGCCAACGCTGCCTTCAGCAGGCGGAAGCAAAGATCGTGCTGTCTTGCCACGGTATTCCTCATGGTTGCAGGTACTGACATGGAAACGGCCATCCGCGGGGTATCGCCTTTGGGCGAAACCGCCGCGGATGACCGTTATTTCCCCTATCCTAACCCACGATTCCACGGGTATTCCGGCAGCCGGATGACGCCCGGACATGTGCCGATGCCAATCGGTCATGACAAGGGGGCCACACAATGCGAGGATGCAGGCTCCTTGCACCGGAGAGCCCGATGAAGTTCCGTTCGTTGTACACCGCCCTCGCGCTTGCCTGCCTGTCCCTGCCCTGCGCATCAGCCCAAACGGCGACGCCGGAAGCACGCGCACTGCACGAGCGCATCCTGACCCTGGACAGCCACCTGGACACGCCCGCTTTCTTTGCACATGAAGGCTGGGACATCCTGAAACGCAACGACGCCCCCTACACCGGCAGCCAGGTCGATTATCCGCGCCTGGTGGAGGGCGGGCTGGATGGCGGCATCTGGGTCATCTACACCGCGCAACGCGGACGCACCCCGGAAGACGACCGTGTAGCGCGCGACCATGGCTTGAAACGGCTGGTGGAAATCCGCGAACTGCTCGCAGCACATCCGGACAAGTTCGAGCTGGCACTGACCGCCGATGACGCGCAACGCATCAAGGACGCGGGCAAGCGCGTGGTCTACATCAGCATGGAGAATGCCAATCCGCTCAGCAGTGATCCCTCGTTGCTCGGCCTCTACCACGACCTGGGGCTGCGCGTGCTGGGCCTGACGCATGTCGCGAACAATGATTTCGCCGACTCCTCCAATACCGAGCCCGAATGGGGCGGCCTGAGCGACAAGGGCAAGGCGCTGGTGGCCGAGGCCAACCGGCTGGGCATCGTGCTCGACCATTCGCATGCTTCCGATGCCGTGTTCGACCAACTGCTGGAACTCTCGAAAGCCCCCATCATCCTCAGCCACACAGGGGCTGATGCAGTCTACGAACACCCGCGCAACATCGACGACGAACGTATCCGCAAACTCGCAGCCCATGGCGGAGTGATCCTGGTCAACTCGTATGGTGGCTACCTGATCGAGATTGGCACCACTCCCGAATACCGGGCGGAACTGGGCGCGCTGTACCAGAAGTTCGGTGGCCGCAACCAGATGAAGGACGCCGACTACCCGGCCTTCGACGCACAGCGCGATGAACTCGACCGCAAGCACGGCATCCGCAAGGCCACGCTGGAAGACTACTTCGCGCACATCCTGCATATCCTGAAGGTGGCCGGCCCCAAGCACGTAGGCTTCGGCGCCGACTGGGACGGCGGCGGCGGCGTGGAAGGCCTGGAGGACATTACCAAGCTGCCCAAGATCACCGCACGGCTGCTGCAGGAGGGATACACGGAAGAGCAGATCGAGGACATCTGGAGCGGCAACCTGCTGCGGGTGATGCGCGAGGCACAGGCACTGGCCCAACCCTGAGACATCACCTGCAGCATCCCGGCACGGGCATTCCAGGCCCAGGGAGAGCAGTTGCAACACAAACTCCCTGCAAAAAGAAGGCCCGCGACATGGATCGCGGGCCTTCTTGTTTCAGACTGCCGTCAGACGGTCAGTAATTCCATTGCGTACGGATGGCGTACTGGTTGGTGCCGTCTCCGGTGTAATCGTTGTCGCCGCGCGTGTAGTTGAACATCAGGCGGAAGTGCGGGTTGACGTAGTAATTGACGCCCAGGATGGTCGAGGCGACCTTCATGTTGGCGATGTCCTTGTTCTCGATGGTGTCGTAGCGCGCCGTGAGTTCCCACGCACCCGTGCTCTTGCCCGGCTTCGGCGAACCGAACACGCCAGTCCCGGACTTGTAGGGCTTGTGCTCACCGGTCAGCATCCAGCTACCCATTACGTAGAACGTGTCCACGTCCTGGTCACGACCAAGCGGCTGCCCGAAAGTGGCCTTCGCGTATTCGGACTGGAAGTAGAGCGCACCGAAAGAGCCGGCAAATTCCAGTCCCAGGACCTCAACCGAATCGCCACTGGCACCGGTGGTGGTGGCAATGGTCTGCGAAGGTCCACGGCGCCCGGCATAGGCCGCGGCTGCGCTCATGTTGGCCGAACCCTTGTTGGCGTTCTCGATGCTGCCGGAAAGGCCGACATGCAGGGTGCTGTCCGCGGTATTGATCGGAGCCCAGGTAAAGCGGCCCGCCACGCCCATGCCTTCGTTGCGCGACACGCTCGGGCTGCGCAGGTTGAACACCGCACCACCCACCGTGTAATTGCCGTCGGCACGCAGGTAGCCCACGCCCTGCTGGTACTGGCGTCCACCGTACAGGCCGGTGGCGGAACCGAACGGACGTTCCATCATGGTGATTTCGTTGGAACTGGTCAGCTCTTCCATCGAGCGATACGGCTTGAAGCTGCCGATGGTGACCTTGCCGCCCGCGATGTTCTTGGCGACGAACAGGTCGCGCATGCCGTCCAGGTTGCTGCCTGCGGAAAAGTCCTGCTCCATCTTGTATTCCCAGCCCAGGGCCTTGCCCGCCAGGGTCAGGCGTGCACGGCGGAACTCACTGGTGCCGGTGACATCGGCGATGTCGCGATCAAAAGCGTAGGCATCGAAATGGATGCGGCCGCCTACCACGGCTTCGAATTTCTTGTCGGCGGAGGTGACCTTCAGGCCGCCCGCCGTGGACACCGTCGGCAGCGTCGTCGACATCTTGTCCAGGCTCTCCTGGGTACCCACGTTGATCGATGACTGTGCTTCGGTGCGTTCCTCCAGCTCTATCACCCTGGCCTGCAAGGCGGCGATCTGAGCCTTGAGTTCCGCAAGCTCGTCCGGGGTCGCCGCAAGCGCGGAGATGCTGGTGCTGCCAATGACGGTCGCCAATGCGGCGGCCAGAAGGGTGTGACGCATGGGAATGCTTCTCCGAAAGATTGGGTTGCTCTGGGTATCCAAAACGGCGGACAGGCCACCCATCGCCTTCGCGACAGAGTGAAAAGTCCATGAATCCGGATCAGATTGCTCCAGAAATCTGACAACCCCATGTGCAAATGATGACGCATTTGTGACAACTCCAGCAGCTTCCCCGAATTCGCTTTTTCAGATTCCACGGGAAAACGGACGAAACGAACCACACGTTTTGCCATCCCGTATCCGGGTATTCGCACCCCCTGCCATCCCCTGCCTCTGACCGGCTGGCTCCTGGCCGGGCAACAACATCAATTCCATTCCGTCCCGGCCACCGGGCAGGCATGGCAGCGCCTCTTCGTCATCAAACCATCATCCCGCTGACACGGAGCTGTCATCGCTTCGTTATGCAATGGCGCTGTTGGTGCAGGCGTCTGCCGGGGCCTGCATGCATTGCCACCTTAATCCGAGCCCATCTCCTCGAGGAATTCCCGACGTGATCCCTTCCTTCAAGCTCCGCATCGCGGCCACGTTACTGGCCCTTACCGCCGCCACGGCTGTCCAGGCCAACGATGTGACCGGCGCCGGTGCTTCGTTCGTCTATCCCGTCATGTCCAAGTGGTCGGCCGACTACAAGACCGCCACCGGCAAGCAGGTCAACTATCAATCCATCGGTTCGGGTGGCGGCATCGCACAAATCAAGGCGGCCACCGTCGATTTCGGTTCGTCCGATGCACCGTTGAAGCCGGAAGAACTGGCCAAGTTTGGTTTGGCCCAGTTCCCGTCGGTCATCGGCGGCGTGGTGCCGATCGTCAATGTCCCCG
>JBQGFJ010000348.1:0-11129 GCA_052040085.1 Pseudoxanthomonas sp. | reverse complement strand
TGAGCAGGTTCTTGATGACCTGTTCTTCGTGGCTGCCCGAAGCGCTGTTGACCCAGCTTTCGTCGCCCTGTTCCAGCTCGTAGCCCTTGTGGATCAGCAGGGTCACGTCGCCGCCGTCATCCACCACCAGTTCCGGGCCGGTGAGGGTGCCGTCGGCCAGGGTGAAGGTGAGGGCGTCCAGCGTGCAGTCCCAGTATTCCTCCAGTGTCTCGCCCTTCCAGGCGAACACTGGCGTACCGGTGACGGCGATGGCGGCGGCGGCGTGGTCCTGTGTGCTGAAGATGTTGCACGAGGCCCAGCGCACGTCGGCGCCGATGTCCTTCAGCGTTTCGATCAGCACGGCGGTCTGGATGGTCATGTGCAGCGAGCCGGTCACGCGCACGCCCTTGAGCGGTGTGCTGGCGGCGTACTTCTTGCGGATCGACATCAGGCCCGGCATTTCGTGCTCGGCGATGTCCAGTTCCTTGCGGCCCCAGTCGGCCAGCGAGATATCGGCAACCTTGTAGTCGCCTTCGGTCGAGAAGGTCTTTGCAACGGCATTCATTGGGTGATGCTCCGGTTCGGGCGAGCGATGGCTCGCGGGTTCCGGGCGCCGTTGTTGCAGAAGCGCTCCCCCAAGCCTGGCCGTATCCGGACGGAGTCCACACGGTCGCAGCGCCCCTCGGGGGAGGGCGGGAATTATAGGTCCATTGCCCATCCGCAGGCGGAACAAAGGCGCAATCGCGATGTGTTCGCGGCGGTCGGATCCGTGCGTGGCTATGGACGTATCCGGGTGGTCCTGCGCCGGCAGGGCATGGCGTATTGATGCGTGATGCTTGATGCGTGATGCGGGGTGTGGCAGCATCAGCACGTTCTGGAGATCGACGATGCGCACCACCTTGCAATTGGATGAAGACGTACTGGCCGCTGCGCGCGCGCTGGCGGCCCGGCAAGGCCGCACGCTGGGCGAGGTGGTGTCCGAACTTGCCCGCAAGGGGCTGGCGCCGGAGAACGCCGCGCCGCGCCATCGCAACGGAATACGGTTGATGCCGGTACGCGAAGACGCGCGCCCGACGCCGCTGGAAGAGGTCAACCAGCTGCGCGACGAATATCCGTGGTCGCCGTGAGCCGTTCCCGGTCAACGAAGATGCGCGTGGAGGATGCGGCCAGCGGGTCCTGGCCAGCGGGCAACACCACCTGGCTGCTGGACGTGAACGTCCTGCTCGCACTGCTCGATCCCGTCCACGTGCATCACGATCTGGCGCATGCGTGGTTCGCCAGCGAAGGCGCGTCGTGGGCCAGTTGCGGCGTCACCCAGAACGGCGCACTGCGGATCATGGCGCACCCGCGCTATGGCAATGCGGTGGCATCGGCCGCGGTGGCTGCGGAGTTGCTGTCGGATCTGTGCCGCCAGCCGGGCCATGTGTTCTGGCCTTCCGATTTCAGCCTGCTGGATTCGCCGTTGATCGATCGCGAACGTTTATTGGCATCGGATCAAGTGACGGATACCTGGTTGCTGGCGCTGGCGGTACGCCATGGTGGCCGGCTGGCTACCTTCGACAAGCGATTGGTCACCAGTGCAGTGCTCGGCGGTGAGGCGGCTCGTTTCGTCATCGCCTGATTGACGGGTTCCGTGTGGAAGATTCTGCGGAACGTCATCGCAGATCGGACCTTCGACATGGGCGATGCCGGGCCGTGGTGTGGTATTCAGGGGAATCATCTTCGATGGGGACCCTCCATGACTGTATTCATGCCCGCCGGATCCGGCACTTCCGCGCACATGCCGCATGCCACGCAACGGCGCCGCCGTGCCGGGATCTTCACCCTGCCGTTGCTGTTGGGCGCGCTGTTCTCGGTGGGCCTTGCCGGATCGTTGGCCGCACAGACAGCCGGCGCGATGGCGTACCGCGAGCCGGTGCCCGCATTGAAGGCCATCGTGGATGCGCCGCGTCCGCCGCAGGTGTCGTTGAGTCCCGCCCGCGACCTCGCCTTGCTGGTGCAGGTGCCGGCGCTGGCCACGATTGCCGAAGTTGCGCAGCCGGAATTGAAGCTGGCCGGCATCCGCATCAATCCGCGTACTTACTCGCGCAGCCAATTCTCGTTCGGTACCGAGCTGTGGTTGATGGAAGTTGCCACCGGCAAGGAACTGCGTGTGGCCGGACTGCCCCAGCCGTTGGCGGTCTCCACCTTCGCGTGGTCACCGGACCAGCATCACTTCGCCTTCAACCAGGTGAATGTCGCCACCGGGGCCAATGAGCTGTGGCTGGTGGACGTGCGCGAATTGAAGGCGCGCCGCATCGCCAGCGGGCTGAATACCGTGGGCGGCCGTGGCTTCAGTTGGCTGCCGGACAACCGCAGCCTGCTGGTGCAACTGCGTCCCGCTGGACAGGGCGAGGCACCTGCCGGTGACACCATTCCCACCGGACCCAACATCCAGCAAACCGATGCCGGTGCCGGTGTGCGTGCCATCCGCACCTACCAGGACCTGCTGAAGAACGAGAATGATGCGCGCCTGTTCGAGCATTACCTGCGTTCGCAGGCGGCCATCGTCAATATTGGTGGCCAGGTGTCGCCCATCGGATCGCCCGCGCTGTACGTAGGCTTGTCTGCCTCGCCGGACGGTGAGTACCTGTTGTCACAAACACTGGAACGCCCGTTCTCGTACCTGGTGCCGTTCAACCGTTTCCCGCGCCGGATCGAGGTGCTGGACATGAAAGGCCGCGTGCAACATGAAGTCGCGCGCCTGCCCTTGGTGGAGGGTTTGCCAACCGGCAACGATGCCGTCGCCACCGGCGTGCGCAGCATCGGCTGGCGTGATGATGCGCCGGCCACCCTGGTGTGGGCCGAAGCGCGGGATGGCGGTGATCCCGCCGTTGAAACCGACGTGCGTGACGAAGTGCTGATGCAGGCCGCGCCGTTCCGCGAACCGCCGGTATCGCTGGCGCGGTTGTCTTCGCGCTACGGCGGCATCACGTGGGGGCGCGGTGACCTGGCGTTGCTCGGTGAATACTGGTGGAAGTCCCGGCAGGCCAAGCAGTGGCGGATCGCGCCGGACCAGCCGGGCACCGCACCGGAACTGCTGCACGAACGTTCGCTGGAAGATCGCTACAGCGATCCGGGCCAGCCAGTGACCTATGCGGATGCCGCCGGGCGCGAACGCCTGCTGACCACGGCGGATGGCAACGGCATCTTCCTGATCGGCAACGGGGCATCGCCGGAAGGGGACCGTCCGTTCCTGGATCGTTTCGATCTGGGCAGCAAGCAGACGCAGCGCCTGTTCCATTCGCAGGCCCCGTACTTCGAGCTTCCGCAGGCGTTACTGGATGGCGAAGGCCGCCGCGTGCTGACCACGCGTGAATCGCCCACGGAACGGCCGAACTTCTACCTGCGCGATCTGCAGGGAGATGCCGCGCCGCTGGCATTGACCGCGTTCCCGCATCCGCTGCCGCAATTGAAGGATGTCACCAAGGAACAGATCCGCTACAAGCGCAAGGATGGCGTGGACCTGACCGCCACGCTGTACCTGCCGCCCGGCTATGACGCCAAGCGCGATGGCCCGTTGCCGCTGCTGATGTGGGCGTATCCGCGCGAGTTCAAATCCGCCGATGCCGCGGGCCAGGTCACCGACTCGCCGTATCGTTTCAACAACATCAGCTACTGGGGCCCGCTGCCGTTCCTGGCCATGGGCTATGCGGTGCTGGATGGTCCCACCATGCCCATCGTCGGTGAAGGCGATGCCGAACCCAACGACACCTACATCGCCCAGTTGGTGGGCAGTGCCGAGGCCGCGGTGGACGAAGTGGTGCGTCGTGGCGTGGCCGACCGCAACCGCATCGCGGTGGGCGGGCATTCCTACGGTGCGTTCATGACCGCGAACCTGCTGGCGCACACGCGGCTGTTCAAGGCCGGCATTGCCCGCAGTGGTGCCTACAACCGCACGCTCACGCCATTCGGTTTCCAGGCCGAAGAGCGCAATTTCTGGCAAGCGCGCGATGTGTACATGACGATGTCCCCGTTCAATTACGCCGACCAGATCAAGGATCCGCTGCTGTTGATCCACGGCGAGGAGGACAACAACTCCGGCACCTTCCCGATCCAGAGCGAACGCATGTTCGCCGCGATGAAGGGACTGGGTGGCGATGCGCGCCTGGTGATGTTGCCGAACGAAAGCCATGGCTACCGTGCGCGGGAATCCATCCTGCACATGCTGGCCGAAACCAGCGACTGGCTGGAGCAGCATGTGAAGCATGCCGGCGAATCCCCGGCAAAGACCAAGTAATCCGGTAGAGGACTTGGATTGGTCTTCCCGGCTGCGCCATGCAGCCGGGAAGACACTGGGATTGAATGTTGCGATGCGCAAATCGCCCGCGGCTTCGGTTAGGCTTGAAAGTTCGACCCCCATGCCGCCCGCGAACGCCCGTGATCAACCTGCCACGCAACCGTCTCGACTTCGCCACCCCCGACCTGCCGCTCCGTGATGATGTGCGCCGCCTGGGCACGATGGTCGGCGACATGCTGGCGGAGCAGGTATCGCCTGCCTTCCTGGATGAAGTGGAAAGGATCCGTACGGCGGCCATCACCCGCCGCCAGAACGGCGAGCCGCTGGAATCGCTGGCAGGCTTGCTGGAAGGCATGGAGCCTGCACGCGCCGAGGCGCTGATCCGTGCATTCAGCACGTACTTCCAGGTGGTCAACATCGCCGAGCGCGTGCATCGCATCCGCCGCCGCCGAGACTACCAGCGCGTGGGCAGTGCACGGCCGCAACCCGATGGCCTGCACGATGCCATTGCGCGCTTGCATGCGCAGGGCGTGTCGCTGGATGAACTGATGGCGTGGCTGCCGCGCATCGATATCGAACCGGTATTCACCGCGCATCCCACCGAAGCCGTGCGCCGCGTGCTGCTGGAGAAAGAACAGTTGATGGTGGCCAGCCTGATCAACGGGCTGGATGGTCATCTCACGCCGGGCGAACTTGCAGCGGACGAAGCGCGTTTCAACATGGCGCTCACCTCGACGTGGCAGACCGCCGACTCATCGCCGGTGCGTCCCACGGTGGACGACGAGCGCGAGCACGTGGGTTTCTATCTGGTCGAGGTGCTGTACCGGGTAATCCCGGTGCTGTACGAAACCCTGGAACAGGCCATCCGCGATGTCTATGGCGCGGAAGCCGGCGTGACCGCGCGCTTGCCGCGCGTGGTGCGCTTCGGCACCTGGGTCGGTGGTGACATGGATGGCAATCCGAACGTGGACGCCACCACCATTGCGTCCACGCTCAATGCGCAGCGCAATGCCATCCTGGGCCGTTACCGCAGCGAACTGCTCAAGCTGACCTCGCTGCTCAGCCAAACCACGCCGCAGGTGGGTGTTTCCCCCGAGGTGTTGGCGCGGGTGGACGAATACCGCGCGCTGTTGCCGCAAGCCGCTGCGCAATCACGGCCGCGCCATGTCGACATGCCTTATCGCCTGCTCAATGATCTGATGCGGGCGCGCTTGCAGGCCACGCAGGAGGACCGTGCCGAAGGCTATGGTTCGCCCGAGGAACTGGTGCATGACATCGAATTGATCCTGCGCAGCCTGGAGGCCAATCGCGGCCTGCATGCGGGTTGGTTCGCGGTGCGCCGGCTGGCCTGGCGGGTGCGGACCTTCGGTTTCCATCTGGCGCGGCTGGACGTGCGGCAGGAGTCCAGCGTGCATGCGCGTGCGGTGGCCGCGGCACTGGACGACGAGGCCTGGACCACGCGAGACGCGTTGGAAAATGCGTCCTTGCTGGAACCCTTTGCCAGTGGTGCAAAAACGCTCCCGGCCAGCGACGAGGAGGGCAACCGGCGCCTGGATGCCGTGTTCGCCGCGCTCGCCGATGCGCGCCAGCGGCATGGCAATGACGCCCTGGGCGCCTACATCATCAGCATGGCGCACAACCGCGCCGACGTGCTGACCGTGCTGGCGCTGGCGCGCCGTGGCGGTTTGGTGGATGCCGATGGGCAGGTGCCGCTGGATATCGCGCCGCTGTTCGAGACCGTGGACGATCTGCAGCATGCGCCGGAGACCTTGCGTGACCTGATGGCGGACCCGGTGTATCGCGCCCATCTGGCCGCGCGCGACAACGTGCAGATGGTGATGCTGGGCTATTCCGACAGCGGCAAGGATGGCGGCATTGCCGCTTCGCGCTGGGGCTTGCAGCGTGGCCAGGTGGAGCTGATGCAGACCGCGCAGGAACTGGGCATTCGCCTGACCTTTTTCCATGGGCGCGGCGGTTCCATCAGCCGTGGCGGTGGCAAGACCACGCGCGCGGTGGAAGCCTCGCCGCGTGGCAGTGTGGATGGCCGCCTGCGGGTGACCGAGCAGGGCGAGGTGATCCATCGCAAATACGGCATCCGGGCACTGGCGTTGCGTTCGCTGGAACAGGCGACCGGTGCGGTGCTGGTTTCCAGCTTGCGTCCACGGCCAGCGGAACCGCGCGAAGTCGCGTGGCGCGAGATCATGGATCACGCTTCCACCGAAAGCACGCGTGCTTACCGCGCCTTCGTGGGCGCACCCGGATTCATGGATTATTTCCGCAACGCCACGCCGATCGACGTGATCGAACGGATGACCCTGGGGTCGCGTCCTTCGCGTCGTCTTGGCCAGGATGCGGCACTGGGCAACCTGCGCGCCATTCCGTGGGTGTTCGCCTGGAGCCAGGCGCGTGCGGTGATCCCCGGCTGGTACGGCGTGGGCAGTGGCCTGAAGGCCGCGGCCGAAGCGAACGGCGAGGCAACCCTGAAGGACATGGCGCGCGACTGGCCGTTCTTCCGCACCTTCCTGGATGATGTCTCGATGGTGCTGGCCAAGGGCGACCTGGACATCGCCAGCATGTTCTCGCAGATGGCGGGGTCGTTGCACGAGCGCTTCTTCCCGTTGATCTGCGAAGAACACGCACTGACCCGCGAATGGGTGCTGCGCCTGATCGGCGATGACTGGCTGCTGCAGCACGACCAGCGATTGGCGCTGTCCATCCGCCTGCGCAATCCCTACATCGATCCCATGAGCGTGTTGCAGGTGGACATGCTCAAGCGCTGGCGTGCCAGTGATCGTCAGGATGAGGCCTTGTTGCGTGCGCTGGTGGCCAGCATCAACGGCGTTTCGCAGGGCGTGCAGAACACGGGCTGACCGGCGCCAGGGATCCTCTGGACAACTGCCGTCATCCCCGTGAAGGCGGAGATCCGGCGACTCCATGTCACTGGAAGCAAAGGCACTGGTGCGTCCGTTGAAAAGCGATGACCGGACATGCGTCCGTTGAAAAGCGACTCCCGCTTTCGCGGGAATGACGAGCAGAAACAGGGTTGTTCAGACCTTCCCTGATTTTCGTTGTGGCACCCGATGTTACCCGGAAGAGCCTGAAGCGCGTTGGGGGCTGGCGGTGCCCAACCGTATGCAAGCTGTGGAAACCGCTGCGCTGCTGCTAGAAGCTCCGCCATGCTGCCCGGGCCAGCTTCGCGACCGCCATGCCGGCATCGGCCTGCTTGAGCACGGCAATGATCTGGCTATCGGTGAAACGGGACTTCTTCATGGAACCTCCTCGGATCAGGTTACGAGAAAATTCCACTTCTGGTGTCAGCTAATTTGCGGGGGGATTACCGACCGGCAGCGCGGTGAGTGGGCCAAGGCCTTCCTCGAAGGGCACGGTTTCACCGGGAACGCGCTCGACCAGTGTCCAGAGCGTCGGGGCCTCTGAGACATATTGCATTTTGACCGGGTCGTAGCCGACGCTGGCCTCGGGTGCGTTGCGCGGCCAGTTGTAATGTCGCGACGAGATCAGGAACTGGGCATTGGAGTCGTCGATATCCGGGAGGTAGATACCAGATTGCAGGACAGGATCGTCGGTACGAACCTGTACCTGGGGATTCAAACGGTAGCGAGGCCACGCCGGGGGTGGGTTCAGGGGGCCGCGAGATGAGGGGTTGTAACGTGCGGAAAGCGCGCCTTTGTTCCAATGAGCATTGGCGGTAATTTGCAGATTGCTTGCTACGTGATTGGCCTGCATCAGCAATTTCCAGTATTTGTCCGAGGCACCCGGCTCAACTTCGTCCATCCAGGCATCCGAGAACTCCCGCTGCCCGCGGACGTCGTTGCAGACTTCAGTTCCCCCCATTCCGGAGTAATCGCCATGGGTCAGCGCAATGTAGCCTTCGTAGACGCTCTGCATGGTGTTGCGGAAGTTGGGCAACACCAACTGTCCCCACACGGCATCCGGTTGTTCGGGTAGCGGGCGCTTGCGGTAGTTCGGCGGCAGGTTGAGCATGAAACGCTCGTAGCAGCCTTCCACATGCTTGAGCATGGCTTCCCAGGCATCGCGCATCTGCGCGTAGTACGCCAGGGAGCTGTAGCGTTCGAGGATGTAGAGTTCCTGCGGAATGATAGGGGCGGTCATGGGCTACTGCTCCGCATCCCATTGCCAAAGGGTTTGGCCGACAGTGGTTTCGCTGGAGATGACCGGCATCGATTCGCCTTGTTCCACATACTGACGATGACCATGCTTGGCGGGCGTGGTCCACCAACCTGTCTGGGGGCAGACTTCGCCGCCGATTGCGTGGCTGATCAGAGGTGCCGACTTTGGTGATTCTGGTGAACGCTTGCGTTGCGCAGGCGTAGGCCAATCACTGTCATCGTCAAAGCGAGCCAGCCAGCGCTGGCTGTCGGCCAGGGTGAAACGTTCGTTGGGGTCGCCATCCCATTCGCCGAACCCCAGCAATCCAAGTCGGGGATGGCGCAGCGGGCGTAAAATTCCATTCAGCAATACGGGAAGTGCAGGCAGGCCCTCTTCCACTGGATAAAGCTCTGGCTGCGGCCCTAACTCGATCCATTGACCGCAATCAGTATCATCAATGCGGATGCGTGGATCAGCCAGTGCTTGTCGAATGTCGGCGCGTTCCAAGGCGAGTTTGGCTCGCCATACATCTGACAGGAAGAAGCCCCAGGTAGGGGGGCGAATGCCTGACGGCAATTGGGGGTTGCTCGTCATGCTGAAGGGATAGTCGGTATCTAGGCCGTAGAAGTGCGGCGTCAATGCCCGGTCCCACGTGGTGACTTCCGCTCGGGTACCGAACTCCAGTGGGTTGGCTATGGCGAAGCCACTATAAACTTGCTCTGGCTGGAGCTTTTCTATTGTCTCCAACACAAAGTCCCGCCATTCATTTTTGTGATCCAGCCACCATTGCCAGCGGTAGTAGAGCTGAATGGAGGAATAGTCAATGATGCCATCACTCAAATGATCCGAGCGCCAGAAGTACCCCGCAGTGGTCGGTGACGAACGGTGGTTTTTCTCATCGGTAAATTTGAATACGAAGAACTCACCAAGCGGCGTCTTGCGCGCCCACTCCCGCAGATTGCCAAGCCGATTGGAGCCATAAGGATATGGTCGTCCGGAGTCTGGATGAGTGCCGATGGTGTAGGGATTTCCCAGCAAGCGCTCGAATGCCTCATGCACCTCAATCATTGCCAGCGAGGTATCCAGATAACGCGAGGGCTCATACGTGAAGTAAAACGTAAGGAAAGGCATGACAGCAATTTCGTAGTCCCCATTGTCATTACCAACACTGGGCCACTTCTTGAGGTCAGCCACCATGCCCATGACATCCTCATCACTCATCTCTCGCGCCACAGTGCTCACCGATTTCTCCTTCTATTTGTGCGTTGCGATCCCTCTGCCTGGTTTGCCTCAGCTTTGTAGCCTGTGCAGTCCTCAGGCACTCTCAATAGCGCAACCTTCTTCTCGTCTCGACTCATTAAATTGACGTAGCTTTTTAGTTGCTTGTCATTCACCCAGTCATTCGGAAACTTGACCTCTACGGCCACGAACACATTGGGTACATGGAACGGCTTCTGCCGATACTCGACGATCACCATATCCGGCGCCAGGCTGCCACGAGGGCGGGGCCAAAAAGGAAAAATGTCGTTGGTGCGCTTGGGCTTGGTGGCGGGCTCGCCCAACAGTGGTTGCCCATTCAAGTAATTCGGTTCGGCCTTTAACGGACTTTTCCAGTCCAGTGCGCTATCAATAGCCTCAAAGATCAAGGAAGCAGTAGTCTGCTTAAGCGCCACCTCGATGGTGCTTTCAACCACATCGCCCGGAATCTTCTTTCGTACTCGCCGGGGTACCTTGATCGGCGCAGCCAGCGCCCAATTGCAAGCCACGCTGATTGCCGGTCGAAATGGCACTTTGCGTTCGATGTATTGCTTGAAGGTAGTGCCTTCGTCGCCCCTACGGGACACGGTGCTGCGGCCGCCATGATCGACCAAAGCGAAGGTAGAGCTCTTCTGGTCAATTTCCTTGGAGAAGCTCTCGATGACATCCTTCAACACTCGCTTTACTTCTTCCCGGCGTGCAGCAATGTCCCGCAGCATTTCCGCCGTTTCCAAAGCAGTTTGTGCTGTCTCATAAGCTACATAAGCACGGTAAGCTGCAACTAGGCGACCTGGCATCAGATCTCCTCCTGTAAATGCTCAGCCCAAAAATCGAGGAAGTCCTCCGTGAAGGGCGAAGGGCTATTTTGGTGACGCTGTCCATCGACGAGGCCGTTAATCGCAACAGCCCAGTTCCCTGTAATTCTCTGGTCATCGCGCATGATGGTTTTGTAGGCTTGAACCATGCGTGGCCTAGCAGTCTCGATGAGTTCGGTCTCCCCATCCTCGGTGGTCCATCCCTCCGCCAGTAACTGGCCCGCACTCATCAGCTTGTAACGGTATCCTTGGAAGGCACGCTCATCCGTTTTGTGCATGCGGTAACGGGCTTCAAAGTCTCCCGTGGATGCAGCTTTGAACAGCGGGAGCGTTGAACCTGCACTGCTTGGCCCGATGAGGCTGTACTTACTGGCCTTGACGGTGAAGTTGCCGGGCATGCCCAGCTCGATATTGCCGCCCTCCATCTTGATGTAGGCGCCGCTGCACAGCAGGGTGATATGGCGTTCGGCGGCCAAGAGTGCATGGCCTTTGCTGGCGGTGATCTCCACGTTCTTCTCGGCCTCAACATAGAGGCTGTTGTGCTGGGCCTGCAGGCGCAGCTCGCCCTGGTGGGCGATGTGGCGCATGTCGCCGCCCTGGGCAAACATGCCCAGGCCGTCCACGGCGTTGATCACCACGTTGTGCCCGGCGCTGAGCTGGACGTGGCCCTG
>JBQGFJ010000347.1:0-7178 GCA_052040085.1 Pseudoxanthomonas sp. | reverse complement strand
GTCGGAGATGGTCAGGTCCTGGATGCCGGAGATGGCGACGATGTCGCCGGCCTCGGCGCTGTCCTGCTCGATGCGCTCCAGGCCCAGGAAGCCCAGCACCTGCAGCACCTTGCCCTGGCGCTTCTTGCCTTCGCGGTCGATGATCGCTACCGGCATGTTCTTCTTCAGGGTGCCGCGCTGGATGCGGCCAATGCCGATCACGCCGACGAAGTTGTTGTAGTCCAACTGGCTGATGCGCATCTGGAAGGCGCCGTCCTGGGCCACTGGCGGGACCGGGGCGTGGGTCATGATCGCTTCGTACAGCGGCGTCATGTCACCGGAACGGACGTCGTCGGTCAGACCGGCATAGCCATTCAGGCCCGAGGCGTAGATGATCGGGAAGTCCATCTGCTCCGGCGTGGCGCCGAGGCGATCGAACAGATCCCAGACCTGCTCCACCACCCATTCCGGGCGGGCGCCGGGGCGGTCCACCTTGTTGATGACCACGATCGGCTTGAAGCCCATCGCAAACGCCTTCTGGGTCACGAAGCGGGTCTGCGGCATCGGACCGTCCATGGCGTCGACCAGGATCAGCACGGTGTCCACCATCGACAGCACGCGCTCCACTTCGCCGCCGAAGTCGGCGTGTCCGGGGGTGTCGACGATGTTGATGCGGTTGCCCTGCCAGGTGATGGCAGTGTTCTTGGCCAGGATGGTGATGCCGCGTTCCTTTTCCTGGTCGTTGCTGTCCATCACCCGCTCGGCCAGCACGGTGCGCTCGTTGAGCGTGCCGGACTGCTTGAGCAACTGGTCGACAAGGGTGGTCTTGCCATGGTCGACGTGGGCGACGATGGCGATATTGCGCAGGCGTTCGATGGACATGTGATTTCGGAGATCAGCAAATCGCACCCGGGTGCCGGAGGGGCAGGGTGCGAGGGGGCGGAGGGAAGACGGGAAACCGCTATTATAGCGGGTCAACCGCCCAATCCGGGCATCTGGAGCTGAACATATGTCCCTGATCGCCACTTTTGACACCGCCCGCGGCCCCATCAAGGTCGAGCTGCTGGCCGACAAGGCCCCCCTGACGGTCGCCAATTTCGTCAACCTGGCCAAGCACGGGTTCTACGATGGCCTGAATTTCCACCGTGTCATTGCCGATTTCATGATCCAGGGCGGCTGCCCGGAAGGTAGCGGCCGGGGCGGTCCGGGCTATCGTTTCGAGGACGAAACCAACAATGGCGTGGGCCATGAGCGCGGCGTCCTGTCCATGGCCAACGCCGGCCCCAACACCAATGGCAGCCAGTTCTTCATCACCCACATCAAGACCGACTGGCTGGACGGCAAGCACACCGTGTTCGGCAAGGTCATCGAAGGGCTGGACGTGGTGGACAGCGTGGCCCAGGGCGACGCCATCAACCGCGTCACCATTGAGGGTGATGTGGATGCCGTGCTGGCCGCCAAGGCCGACCGCGTGGCGGATTGGAACCGTCACCTGAGCGCTTGAGTCATCGCCGAAGGCGCCCCGGCGCCTTCGACTTTCGCCGTACCGGGCGGGGAATGGGGCCATGATAAAATTCCGGCCCCGCACACCCCGCCGGGGTGCCATGAGATTCCCGCCGATGCACCAGCCTGCCCAGCGCAATGAGGGTCCCATGCCGGTACGGAATCCGTCGTCCTGCATGCCTCGGGCCTGACTGCCTTGCGCGCGCTCTGGCTGCTGTTTGCAATCGGCGTGGCAGGCGGCCTGTACGCCTGGCATTCGCGCCCTGCCGCCGAAACACTGCACCCCGATGACCCGCGCATGTCCACCGGCGACAGTGGCATCGTCATGCTGGCCGCGGAATGGTGTGGCTACTGCCGCAAGCAGCAACGTGATTTCGAAGTGGCCGGCGTGCGCTACCGCGTGCTCGATGTGGATACCGAAGCAGGCGATCGCGCGGCGCGTGCCTTGGGTACCCGCAGCGTGCCGGTCACCGTGATCGGCCAGGACGTGGTGCGTGGCTACGACACCCCCAGGCTGAAAGAAGGCCTGCAGCCGCTTGGCTACCGCATTTACTGATTCATTCCCCCATGATCCATCCGAAGAGGACATCACCATGAAAACCCCCGTCCGAGTTGCCGTTACCGGCGCTGCCGGCCAGATCGGCTATGCACTGCTGTTCCGCATTGCCTCCGGTGAAATGCTGGGCAAGGACCAGCCGGTCATCCTGCAATTGCTGGAACTGCCGCTGGAAAAGGCCCAGGCCGCGCTGAAGGGCGTGATCATGGAACTGGAAGACTGCGCGTTCCCGCTGCTGGCCGGCACCGTTGGCACCGATGATCCGGAAGTGGCGTTCAAGGACGCGGACATCGCCCTGCTGGTGGGCGCCCGCCCGCGTGGCCCGGGCATGGAGCGCAAGGACCTGTTGCTGGAAAACGCCAAGATCTTCACCGCCCAGGGCGCAGCACTGAACAAGGTCGCCAGCCGTGACGTGAAGGTGCTGGTGGTCGGCAACCCGGCCAACACCAATGCCTACATCGCCATGAAGTCCGCGCCGGACCTGCCGGCAAAGAACTTCACCGCCATGCTGCGCCTGGACCACAACCGCGCCCTGTCGCAGCTGTCCAACAAGGCCGGCGTGCCGGTGGGCGATATCGAAAGCCTGATCGTGTGGGGCAACCACAGCCCCACCATGTATCCGGACTACCGCTTCGCCACCGTGAAGGGCGAGTCGTTGAAGGACAAGATCAACGATGCCGACTGGAACGCCAATGCTTTCATTCCGCAGGTCGGCAAGCGTGGTGCCGCGATCATCGAGGCACGTGGCCTGTCCTCGGCCGCTTCCGCCGCCAATGCCGCCATCGACCACATCCATGACTGGGTGCTGGGCAGCAATGGCAAGTGGGTGACCATGGGCGTGCCGTCCGATGGCAGCTACGGCATTCCGGAAGGCGTGATCTTCGGCTTCGCGGTCACCACCCAGAATGGCGAATACACCCTGGTCAAGGACCTGCCGGTGGATGATTTCAGCCAGAAGGCCATCGACAAGACCCTGGCCGAATTGGAAGAAGAACGCAGCGGTGTTGCGCATCTTCTGGGTTGATCGGAACGATCAACAGGTTCGCGAAAAGCCGGGATTTCCCGGCTTTTTCGCTATTCAGGACCGCATAAGACCAACGTCGTAGCGCATCCCGGACGCATGAGGTCTAGCCTTCCGCATGACCCACCGGGAGAGGCAGGCATGCGTTACGAAGATTTCCATCGCCGTTCCATCGAAGCGCCCGAAGCGTTCTGGGCGGAGCAGGCACAGGCGATTCATTGGCACAAGGCGCCAGAAAAGATTCTGGACTTCTCCAATCCGCCTTTCCGCAAATGGTTCGTGGGTGGCGAAACCAATCTCTGCCATAACGCGGTGGATCGTCATCTGGACGAACGCGGGGACCAGTTGGCCCTGGTGGGCTGGTCCACTGAAACCGGCAGCATCCGTGAGTTGACCTATCGCGAGCTTCATCGCGAAGTGAATGCTTTTGCCTCGGTGCTGAAGTCGTTCGGCGTGGGCAAGGGTGACCGCGTGGTGATCTACATGCCGCACACGGTGGATGCGGTATTCGCGATGCTGGCGTGCGCGCGCATCGGTGCGATTCACTCCGTGGTGTTCGGCGGCTTCGCTTCGTTGAACCTGGCCTTGCGCATCGACGACGCGCAACCCAAGTTGCTGGTCTGCGCGGATGCCGGCATCCGCGGTGGCAAGGTGATTCCGTTCAAGCCGCTGGTGGACGAAGCGCTGAGCCTGGCCGAGCATCCGCCCGCCACCGTGCTGGTGATCAACCGCGGCCTGGCGCAGAACCTTGAATTGATCGAAGGCCGCGACTACGAGTACGGCCCCTTGCGTGACGTGCACCTGGACGCCAGCGTGCCGGTGACCTGGCTGGAGTCGAACGAACCCAGCTACATCCTCTACACCTCCGGCACCACCGGCAAGCCCAAGGGCGTGCAGCGTGACGTGGGTGGCTATGCGGTCGCGCTGGCGTTGTCCATGTGGTCCATTTACGACGTGCGCGCGGGCCAAGTGTTCTTTTCCACCTCGGATATCGGCTGGGTGGTGGGGCACTCCTACAACGTCTACGGGCCATTGATTGCTGGCGCAACGTCAATTCTCTACGAAGGTTTGCCCACTGCGCCGGACCCCGGTATCTGGTGGAAGATCTGCGAGAAATACGGTGTGCGCACCATGTTCTCGTCGCCGACGGCGGTGCGCGTACTGAAGAAGCAGGACGCGTCGTACCTGAAGCAATACGACCTGTCGAAACTGCAGTACCTGTTTCTCGCCGGCGAGCCTTTGGACGAACCCACTGCACAGTGGATCACCGAAGGGCTGGGCAAGACCGTGATCGACAACTACTGGCAGACCGAAACCGGTTGGCCGGTACTGTCGCTGATGCCGGGCGTGGAAATGAAGCCGGTGAAGCTGGGTTCGCCCGGCTTGCCCTCACCCGGTTACGACATTCGCGTCATCAATGAAAACACCGGTGAAGACGTGGCGCCGAACGAAAAGGGCGTGCTGGTGATCCGTCCGCCGCTGCCGCCCGGCTGCCTGAGCACGGTCTGGCGCAATGACGAACGCTTCATCGCCAGCTACTTCAGTCATTTCAAGGAGCCGCTGTACAGTTCGCTGGATTGGGCCATTCGTGACGAGGATGGGTATGCCTTCATCCTGGGACGCACCGATGACGTGATCAACGTGGCGGGCCATCGCCTGGGCACGCGCGAGATCGAGGAGTCGGTGTCCAGCCATCCGGGCGTGGCCGAGGCCGCGGTGATCGGTGTACATGACGAAGTGAAGGGGCAGGTGCCGGTGGTGTTCGCCACTTTGAAGCATGTGCCGCAGAACGATGAGGAAGCGAACGAGGCGGCACGCCAGATGTTGCAGACGGTGACCCAGCAGCTGGGTGCAGTGGCACGGCCTTCGCGCGTCTACGTGGTCAATGCCTTGCCGAAGACGCGCTCCGGCAAGTTGTTGCGGCGCTCGCTGCAAGCCCTGGCCGAGCACCGTGATCCCGGCGATCTGTCCACGCTGGACGACCCCAACGCGCTGGATGAAGTGAAGCGCGCGCTGGAGCGGGGTCCCGAAGCGGGGAGCTGACGGACTCCCGTCAGTTGCCCGGTAGCGGTTGTGCCGGGTCCAGGTTTCGCAGCAACGACCACACCACGTCGCGGCCCTCGGGGTCGCGGCTGAGGTGGAAGCAGGCCGGGGTGCTGGTGGCGATGCGGCAGGGAGCGCCGGATTCGTCCTTGCCCGGCACGATGTACAGGCCGCTGGCGTCGATCACCTTGCGTGCATTCTCGCCGCCCATGTCGCCGATATCCCTGAGCGTGGCGCCTTCCCAGGTCAGTGGCCGGCGGAAGCTCACCAGCAGGTCGGCGCGTGCCTGCGGCTGGCCGGGAATGGCCAGGGTGCCGCCGTCGATGCGCAGGTCCGGCCACGGATCCGCGTTCTCGGCCAGGTCGCGGTAGAGCGCGTGTGGAGTGCCTGAGTAGCTGCCGGTGGCGATGGCGTCCAGTGCCGCCAGCAATCCGAAGAAATACAGTCTGCGCAGTTCCTGCTTTTGCGTATCGCCTTCGATGCCGCCGGCCTCGATCAGCACCGTACCGGTGCCCCACTGTGCGGTCAGGTCGCCGAATGCACGCGGGTTGAAAGTCTCGTCCCAACGCGCGATATGGCCGCTGATATACGGCTCCAGCGCGATGCGGATGACCGCAGCCACTTCGATGGCGCGTGCGCGTTGCGGGGTGACTTCGTTGGCTGCGTTGGGTGCCGGTGCGAGCAGGGCGATGGCGGTGCTGCGGTCGGAGTCGCCGACCCGGTAATGGGGCTGCTGGTCGTGCAGGTTGAAGCCGAAGGCGGGGCGCACGCGGTCGTGCAAGGCCTTGAGCGTGCGGCCTTCGGGCGTGGCCAGCATGCGCGCGTCGCGGTTGATGTCGATCCCCTGCACATTGCGGCGCTGGAAACGTGCCGCACCATCCGGATTGAGCATGGGCAGGAAATGCAGGGTGGTGTTGGCGTGGATGCGCTTGGCCACCGGATGCTCCGGATGCTCGCCCAGGAAGCGGAACAGGTCGGCCAGCGCCATCGTGCCGGTACTCTCGTCGCCGTGCATTTGCGACCACAGCAATATGCGGGTCTTGCCCTTGCCCCAGCGGGCATGTTGCAGCGGACGCTTCTCCACGCTGTGACCGATCTGTTCCACCTTGAAGCCCGCGCGGCGATTCAGCAGCGGCGTGGCGACCTGCCACCACTGCTCCGGTCCGAAGTCGCGTTGTTCCAGGCCGGGGACGCGTATGTCGCCGTACATGGCATCCAGCGCAGGCAGCCAGTCCGGCGGGGATGGAATCGCCGGGGCGGCTTCAGGGGTGGCTGCAGGGGTTTCCTGTGCCGCCAGCGGGAGGGCTCCGGTGCAGAAGGCAAAGAGCAGGGCGAGCGTGAGTGTCTTGTGCATCGTCGTCCAGGTCGGGAAGCGGATGCCGGACAGGGTCGTCGGGGTGCCGGGGGATGTCAAACCGCGGCGTGCCGTGGTCACTCGGGCGATAAAGGCGGGGCTTCCGGCACAAGGCCCACGTAGCTCGCGCGCGGACGAATCAGGTGTCCTGTTTCCTGCTGCTCCAGCGCATGCGCCAGCCAGCCCGCCAGGCGACCTGCCGCGAAGATCACCAGTGCATGGCTGGCAGGCAGATCGTGCACGTAACAGAGCGAGGCCAGCAGGAAATCGATGTTGGGATACTGTCCGCTGGCTTCGGCCGCACTGGCGATGATGTCCTCGATGGCTTGCATGTCGGGTTCACCGGCACAGCTCGCGCGCAGCATGGACAGCAGTTCCGCTGCACGTGGATCGCCATCGGGATACAGGGCGTGGCCAAAGCCGGGCAATTCATCGCCACGCCGCCAGCGTTCGGTGATGTAGCTCCCGGGCGATCCGGAATCGACTGCGTAGCGAATCAAGGCGAAGGCGCGCGCCGTGGCGCCGCCGTGGCGTGGGCCGGAGAGGGCGGCCAGTCCGGTGCACACGGTGGCATGCAGGTGGGCGCCTGTGGAGGCCACCACGCGGGCAGCGAAGGCCGACACGTTCAGTTCGTGGTCCGCGCACAGGATCAGTGCGGCGCGCAGCAGTTCCGGCAGCGTGGTGCTGGCAGCGTTCCAGTGTTGCGCCAGCGATTGGTGGAC
>JBQGFJ010000346.1:0-4072 GCA_052040085.1 Pseudoxanthomonas sp. | reverse complement strand
TCCACGTCCGCATCGAGCGTGGGCGCGTGATCTACACCGCCGTTTTGCAGATGGGTGGACGTACCGAAGTCAGCAGGACGTGGACGCGCCGCTCAGGCCCCGGCGGTGGATGGGTCAGCAAAGGCCCCGACTTCATTGAATGCGCAGAACGGAAGCTGGGGGGCGAGCTGGCCGAATACATGGACGGCCTGCGTTTCCCGTTCGAAGTGGCCAACATGCTGCCCCGCCCCGCCACTGCCGCCAGCGCTGCCGCACGCGAGGCGGCCGCCCGGGAGGTGAACAATGCTTGAGTTCGCCCTCTTGACGGCTTTCTGCCTGGCGCCCGCTGCCGGCGGCGCGTTGCTCTACCACCTGGTGCGCACACGGGCACCCAAGCCGATCTTCGGCGCGCTGGCGGTAGGCCAGATCCCGATGACCCGCCGCGGCCGCCGTGCGATGGCCGTGCGTAAGGGGGTGATGGCATGAACATCCAATCCCTTGTGCACTTGTGGAACATCACGCAACAGCACGTAGGCACCAGCAGTTCGCGTGCGGCGGCAGGCGTGTTGCTGGGGCTCTACAACGGTGACCGCTTCCCGTTTGATCTCACTGATCTTCGGGTGCTGGATTCTGAGAACCTGCAGCACGCCATGAATGTCATCCGCTCCGATGCAGCGAGATGCCAGATGGAAGTGCATTCCATCCTTGACCGAGCCACCGGCCGCACCGACTTCGGCGAGCGTTTCGAGTGGCTGGCGCATGACTTCACGAAGTTCAAGCGCGGGCGCTGCAAGAAACAGGATCTGTCGCCCGTTTTCCCTACAAGGATGTCGGTGCGACTTACGGATAAGAAGCCTGACTCGGCATTGCCACCAGGCGGGAACCCAAAACGGGCCAAGGTGGAAGAAACCGGCATCCTGATCCACGTCTCTGATGATGGGAGGAAATGCGGCTTCGAGGCAGAGATCGAGAGCCAGGGCGACATCATGATGGTGAGTGGCTTGACCGAAGCGGAGGCCGACACGTTGCGCCCCCTTATCGGGCAATCGGTATGCCTGACCTTGGGCGCAAACGGGATGCCGCCGCACCAACTCGCAAGGCCTTTCAGTCTGGCTGCCCATCTGCAACGCCAGCGCGAGTGGAGCGACAAGACGTTCGGCCCCGGCGAACGCACGGCCGGGGTGCTGGACCACATTCGCAAGGAACTGGTGGAGGTGGCGGCCGCCCCCACGGACACCTCGGAATGGATCGATGTGGCGATTCTGGCCTTCGACGGCGCCATGCGTGCCGGTGCAACGGCTGACCAGGTGGTGGACGTCCTTGTCGCGAAGCAAGACCGCAATGAGTCACGGGTGTGGCCTGACTGGCGAACGATGCCGAAGGACCAGGCCATCGAGCATGACCGTAGCGGCGAGGTGACCAGCAGTCACGACCCCGATCTGCACGAATCCGACGTGCAGCGCTATGTCCACGCAACCTGCACACTGGGAGGCGTGAACCATGACTGAGTTCGAGATCCGCCACGCACACCTTTTCTGCGGCCTTGGCGGCGGTGCTGATGGCTTCAACCAGGCGCGGGCCGACATTGGCACCGCGGTGGCGAAGTTCCGCTGCATCGGCGGCATCGACGTGGATGCCGCCGCCATCCGCGACTTCAACCGCATTGCCGGCGTGCCGGGCACGGTGCTGGATTTGTTCGATCGAGACCAGTACCGCGCCTTCCACGGCAGCGAACCGCCGGCAGGATGGCGCGAGGCTGGGACGCCGGAGATCCACGCCGCATTCGGACATGAGCGCCCGCACGTGGTGTTCCTGTCGGCGCCATGCAAGGGTTTCTCCGGCCTGATGTCGGAGAGCAAGAGCCGGACGGACAAGTACCAGGCACTGAACCGCCTGACGCTGCGCGGAATGATGCTGACGCTGGAGGCCTACAAGGACGATCCGGTGGAAGTGTTCCTGTTCGAGAACGTGCCTCGCATCGCCCACCGCGGGCGCCACCTGCTGGATCAGATCACGCAGCTACTACAGGCCTACGGCTATGCCGTGGCCGAGACCACGCACGATTGCGGCGAGCTGGGTGGACTGGCACAGAGCCGCAAGCGGTTTCTGATGGTGGCGCGGCACCGCGAGAAAGTGCCGCCGTTCCTGTACGAGCCGGTGGCACGCCCCCTGCAATCGGTGGGTTCCGTGCTCGGGCGCATGCCGCTGGCCGGTGACATCGATCGCGCTGGCCCGATGCACCGCGTGCCCTCGCTGCAATGGAAGACGTGGGTGCGCCTGGCCTTCGTGGAAGCGGGCAGCGACTGGCGCAGCCTGAACCGCCTGCAGGTGGAAGACGGCGTGCTGAGCGACTTCCTGATCGTGCCCGAGTTCCACCATGGTTTCTTGGGGGTGAACCGATGGGACAAGCCGTGTGGAGTTGTCGCCGGCAGCAGTAGGCCAACGAATGGGAACTTCAGCGTCGCGGATCCACGCGCCGCTGCCGATGCCGCTCAGTACCAGCAGTACGGCGTGCTGGCGATGGGTGACACGGCTGGCGCGGTCATCGGCGTGAAGTCGCCCGGGCAAGGCACGTTCAGCGTGGCTGATCCGCGGCATCACGGACCTGACAAGCACAGCAACCAATACCGGGTCATACCCTGGGAGCGCCACGCCGGTACCGTGACCAGCGCCGCTGGCAAAGGTGCCTGCGTGCAGGATCCACGCCGCATTGGCCCGTCTTTCGCCAAATACCCGGTGACGGGCTGGGATGATCCCAGCCGGACGGTGATCAGCGGCAGCACCACCGGACAGGGGGCTTTCGCCGTGGCGGATCCACGGCCGGCCAATCAGCGCGTGCAGGGCGACGCCTACCTGACCAACGGCCACTACGGCGTGGTGGGCTGGGACGCCGCCAGCGGGGCCGTGAGCGCGGCTGCGGGCCACGACAATGGCCGGTGGTCCGTGGCTGACCCACGCCTGCCAGACGCGCGTACGCAGCTTGTGGCGGTCATCCGGAGCCTGGACGGTACGTGGCACCGCCCCTTCACCACGCTGGAGCTGGCCGCCCTGCAATCGCTGGTCGACCCGGAGGCCCAGCTGGAGCTGGACGGCTTGAGTGACCAGGCGTGGCGCGAACGCATCGGCAACGCGGTACCGCCGGCCGCGGCACGCGCCATCGGCTGCGAGATCGGCCGCACCCTGCTGCTGGCATGGACCGGCCAGACCTTCGCCCTGGGCAGCACGCCGATCTGGGTGCGCAACGTGGCCGTGGCGATTGCGCTGCCTGGGGAGGTGGCCCATGGCTGATGAGGCAATGGCTGCGGCCGGAAAGCGCGTACTGGATCCCTGCTGCGGCAGCCGCATGATGTGGCTCGACCGCCAGCATCCTGATGTGATCTTCGGTGATGCGCGGAACGAAACACTGGCCGTCACCGATAGATCGCACGGCAATGCTAGTGGGCAGCGCATCTTGCGAATTGAGCCGGATGTGCCGCTCGACTTCCGCAAACTTCCCTATGCCGATGGCACTTTCAAGCTGGTGGCATTCGATCCGCCGCACCTAGTGAGGGCCGGGCCGAAAAGCTGGCTCGCCGCCAAGTACGGGAAGCTGGGCGACGATTGGCGGCACGATCTCCGGCAAGGCTTTGCCGAGTGTTTCCGCGTACTGGCCACCGATGGCGTGCTGGTGTTCAAGTGGAACGAAACGCAGATCAAGGTGACGGAGGTGCTTGCGCTGACTCCGATCGCACCGTTGTTCGGTCACATCAGTGGCCGCAAGGGACTGACGCACTGGCTGGTTTTCATGCGTCCCGGGGAGATCGCGCGATGATGGATACCAGCACTGAAGACCACCGCCGCGCCTGTGAAGCGCGGAAGTGGCTGCGCGAGGGTTACATCACCGAGGCGAAGGTGAACGAGTTGATTGACCGGATCGCCACCAGGCGCGGCTGCGCCGCCGCCAACGAATTGCGCGAGGAAATGCGCACGCAGTGGAAAGACCGCACCACCTGGTGGGAGGGCGCGCCGCTATGACCCATGCCTGCCTGATTGGGTGGCGAGGCCGGTGGCGTGAATGAGCGGGGGAAAGTGGGTTAAAGTCCGGGCGGTGAAC
>JBQGFJ010000345.1:0-5298 GCA_052040085.1 Pseudoxanthomonas sp. | reverse complement strand
GGTCGCGCCCGCACAGACGCTGACCGACAAGGAATACCAGCGCCTGCGTGATGCCTCCATTGCGGTGCTGCGCAAGATCGGCGTGGATACCGGCGGTTCCAACGTGCAGTTCGGCATCAATGCGCAGACTGGCCGCGTGGTGGTGATCGAAATGAATCCGCGCGTGTCGCGTTCCTCGGCACTGGCCTCCAAGGCCACCGGCTTCCCGATCGCCAAGGTCGCGGCCAAGTTGGCGGTGGGTTACACGCTGGACGAACTGAAGAACGAGATCACCGGCGGCAAGACCCCGGCTTCGTTCGAACCGGCCATCGATTACGTGGTCACCAAGATCCCGCGTTTCGCCTTCGAGACGTTCCCGCAGGCCGATGCACGGCTGACCACGCAGATGAAGTCGGTGGGCGAGGTGATGGCGATGGGCCGCACCTTCCAGGAGTCCTTGCAGAAGGCCTTGCGTGGCCTGGAAACCGGCAAGGTGGGCCTGGATCCGACCGGGCTGGATCTGTCCAGCGAGGACGACTTGCTCATTTTGCGCCGTGAATTGAAGGCGCCGGGTCCGGAGCGTCTGTTCCACGTGGGCGACGCCTTCCGTGCCGGGATGACGGTCGAACAGGTACATGAGCTTTCCTTCATCGACCCGTGGTTCCTCGACCAGATGGAAGAGATCATCGCGGAAGAGAAGAAAGTGGCGGCAGAGGGCTTGGCCGCACTGAATGCACGCCGCATGCGCGGCCTGAAGCGTGCTGGCTTCTCCGATGCGCGCCTGGCCCAGGTGTTGGGCACCGACGAGACCGCCGTGCGCACGCTGCGCAAGGCCCTTGGCGTGAAGCCGGTCTACAAGCGCGTGGATTCCTGCGCGGCTGAATTCGCCACCAGTACGGCCTATCTGTATTCGACCTACGAGGACGAATGCGAGGCGGCACCGACCTCACGCGACAAGATCATGATCCTCGGTGGCGGCCCCAACCGCATCGGCCAAGGCATCGAGTTCGACTATTGCTGTGTGCATGCCGCGCTGGCACTGCGCGAGGACGGGTTCGAGACCATCATGGTCAACTGCAACCCGGAAACCGTGTCCACCGATTACGACACCTCGGATCGTCTGTATTTCGAGCCGTTGACGCTGGAAGACGTGCTGGCCATCGTGGAACTGGAGCAGCCGAAGGGCGTGATCGTGCAGTACGGTGGGCAGACGCCATTGAAGCTGGCGCGTGCGCTGGAAGCCAATGGCGTGCCGATCATCGGTACTTCGCCTGATTCCATCGATCTGGCCGAGGACCGTGAGCGTTTCCAGAAGCTGGTCGATGCCATTGGCCTGAAACAGCCGCCAAACCGCACCGCACGCAGTGAAGAAGAAGCGCTGGTGCTGGCGAAGGAAATTGGTTACCCGCTGGTGGTGCGTCCCAGCTATGTGCTGGGTGGCCGTGCCATGGAAGTGGTGCATGCCGACAGCGACCTTGCACGCTACATGCGTGATGCGGTGAAGGTTTCGAACGATTCACCGGTATTGCTGGACCGCTTCCTGGACAACGCCGTGGAAGCGGACGTGGACATCATCGCCGACAAGGATGGCAACGTGTTGATCGGTGGCGTGATGGAGCACATCGAGGAAGCCGGCGTGCATTCCGGCGACTCGTCATGTTCGCTGCCGCCGTACTCGCTCTCGGCGAAAACCCAGCAAGAACTGCGCCGCCAGGTGGTCGAGCTGGCCAAGGCGCTGAACGTGGTGGGTTTGATGAATACCCAGTTCGCCATCCAGGCCGGTGAGGACGGCGGCGACGATGTGGTGTTCCTGCTGGAAGTGAACCCGCGTGCCTCGCGCACGGTGCCATTCGTTTCCAAGGCCACCGGCATGCCGCTGGCCAAGATCGCGGCCCGCTGCATGGCCGGGAAGACGCTGGAAGCGCAGGGCGCTACCAAGGAAATCGTGCCCGACTATTACTCGGTGAAGGAAGCCATCTTCCCGTTCGCCAAGTTCCAGGGCGTGGATCCCATCCTGGGGCCTGAAATGCGCTCCACCGGCGAAGTGATGGGTGTGGGCCGCAACTTCGGTGCCGCCATGGCACGCGCGCAGGAAGCCGGTGGCATCAAGGCACCGCAGCCGGGCAAGGCATTCGTTTCGGTGCGCGACCCGGACAAGAAACGGGTGGTGCCGGTGGCACAGGCGCTGGTGGAGCGGGGTTTCTCGCTGGTCGCCACGCAGGGCACCGCGGCATGGCTGCGCGAAAACGGCATCGAGTGCGAACAGGTCAACAAGGTGGTGGAGGGCCGGCCGCATATCGTCGATCTGATCAAGAATGGCGAAATCGCGTACATCGTGAACACCACCGAAGGCCGGCAGGCCTTCGCGGATTCCTTCTCGATCCGCCGGGAAGCGCTGCAGCAGCGCGTCACCTATTCGACCACCGTTGCGGGTGCGCGCGCCCTGGTCCATTCTCTGGAATATCGCGGCACCGGACCGGTCTGGGCGCTGCAGGAATTGCACAAGGAGTTGCAAGGGTCATGAGAGCCCCATTGACATCGAAAGGCGCGGTGCGCCTGCGCGAAGAGCTTGAACAGCTCAAGTCGGTCAAGCGGCCGCAGGTGATCGCGGCCATTGCCGAAGCACGTGCACACGGTGACCTGAAGGAAAATGCCGAATACCACGCGGCACGTGAGCAGCAGGGATTCATCGAAGGCCGCATCAAGCAGCTGGAGGGTGATCTGTCGCATGCGCAGGTGATCGACGTGTCCCGCCTTGATGCGGGGTCACGCATCGTCTTCGGTGCCACGGTGGTGCTGGCCGACGTGGATACCGACGAGGAGAAGCGATACCAGATCGTCGGTGACCTGGAAGCCGACATCAAACAGTCGATGATCGCGATTTCCTCGCCGCTGGCACGTGCCCTGATTGGCAAGAACGAGGGTGACAGCGTGGTGATCGACGCACCCGCCGGCCAGCGCGAATACGAAATCATCAGCGTCGAGTACCTGGGCTGAGCCGCATGGGCTCGGCGACCCTGCTGTTGCCCATGCGTTCCCGGTTGGCGGGCGGTTCGTTGCCGCCGGCCGCGGGAAAGGCCCTCGCACAGGCGGATCATTCACAGATGCTGCCGGGATCGCGTGCGCAACTGCGCAGGCACTTCCAATTGATCCCGGACCATTGGCCGGTGGCGGCACTGACCCGCGGACTGGATGCAGGGGATGCTGCCTCCGGTGCCTGGTTGCGTGCCGACCCGGTCCACGTGTCGCCCGACATGCATGGCGCCCGATTGCTGGCCCACGGCGATGCCTTGGCAATGACGGAAGAAGATGCCGCGCAATTGTTGCCTGCGCTGCGTCCGGTGTTCGGCGATGCCGGCTTTCCGCTAGACACGCCGCACCCATCGCGTTGGTATCTGCACCTTCCCCCTGAGACACGATTGCCCGCATTCGCCGACATCGACGATGTGCTGGGTGATGATCTGCTGGCCCATTTGCCGGAAGGTGATGCAGGCCGTCGGTGGCGCGCCTTGATGACCGAAACCCAGATCCTGTTGCACCAGCATCCCTGGAATGCCCAGCGACAGTCGGAAGGCAAGCCTGCCATCAACTCGCTGTGGTTCTGGGGCGGTGGACGGCTGCCTGATTTCGTTCGCACCGGGTTCCGGCAGGTGCGCAGCCGTGACGTGATGCTGCGGGCGCTGGCCAAGGCCGCAGGCGTGGGGCCGGAAGGCGCTTCACCCGATGAGGGCGATGTGCTGATCGATCTCCGCCATCTGCGCAATGCCGAGCAATGGGCCACCGAGGCTTTGTTGCCGTTGCAACAGGCCGTGCGCAAGCGTGAACTGAATAGCGTGTGCCTCGATTTCGAAGATGGTGCGTGCTTCCTGTTGAAGCGTGGCCAGCAATGGCGTTTCTGGCGTCGTCCAGTGTCGCGGCTTGATGCTGCAACGACCGGTTCTGCCTGAGCGTGCCCGTGTCCCCGCACATCCGGCGCCGGCCTGCCGCTGCGCCGGGCAACTGGCCGGATTCGGTCCCGCCCTTGCTGCAACGGGTGTACGCGGCACGTGGTGCATATTCGCAGGACACGGCACAGCCGCGGCTGGCAAGCTTGTTGAATCCGGATTCGCTCTCGGGACTCGAAGCGGCCATGGCCTTGCTGGCCGATGCCATCGCGAACGACCGGCACATCGTGGTGGTGGGTGATTTCGATTGTGACGGGGCCACGGCCTGCGCCTTGGGCGTACGTGGTTTGCGCATGCTGGGCGCACGCCATGTCACGCCTTCGGTGCCCAATCGCCAGGTCCATGGATACGGACTATCGCCGGCACTGGTGGAAGAGTTGCAGGCACTGGCGCCCGAGCTTCTGGTCACCGTGGACCATGGCATCGCCTGCCATGCGGGCATTGCGGCGGCCAAGTCGAAAGGGTGGCAGGTCCTGGTGACCGATCACCATCTCCCGGGCGAGCGGCTGCCACCTGCCGATGCCATCGTGAATCCGAATCTGCCGGGCGATGCTTTCCCCAGCAAGATGCTGGCCGGCGTGGGCGTGATGTTCTACGTGCTGATGGCATTGCGCGCCCGGCTGCGCGCAGCAGGCGCTTTCCCCCAAGCCGTGCCTGATCTCGGTACCTTGCTTGACCTGTTGGCGGTGGGAACCGTGGCCGACCTGGTGCCACTGGATGCCAACAACCGTGCGTTGGTCGGGGCTGGCTTGCGCCGGTTGCGCAGCGGGCAGGGCAATCCCGGCTTGCAGGCACTCATCGAGGTGTCCGGACGCAAGGCCGCCGACCTCACCGCATCGGACATCGGTTTTGCCGTCGCGCCAAGGATCAATGCGGCCGGTCGGCTGGAAGACATGGCGCTGGGTATCGAATGCCTGCTCACGGATGACCGCGAGCGCGCCCGCGAGCTGGCCGGCATCCTGCATGGCATCAATGCCGAGCGCCGCGGCGTGCAGCAGACGATGCTGGAAGATGCGGAAGCCGCACTGGCACACAAGGCATTGCAGGCCACCGATGATGATGGCGTGGTCATCTGCCTGCATGACCCGGAATGGCATCCGGGCATCGTCGGCCTGGTGGCTTCGAAGGTGAAGGAACAGAGGCATCGCCCAGTAGTGGCATTCGCGCCCTCGGAACCTGGCAGCGAGCTTCTGCGGGGTTCGGCACGTTCCATTCCCGGGTTGCACATCCGCGATGCACTGGCGGCGGTGGACGCCGCACATCCGGGTTTGATTGGCCGGTTCGGTGGCCATGCCATGGCGGCAGGCATGAGCATTGAAGAAGCCCATCTGCCCGCCTTCGAGATCGCCCTGCGGGAGACCATTGCCGCGATGCT
>JBQGFJ010000344.1:0-5009 GCA_052040085.1 Pseudoxanthomonas sp. | reverse complement strand
CACAGGTTCCGGCATGGGAACTGGTAGAAGACGGGCATGCCCTGTCGCGCACCTTCCATTTCGACAACTACCACCAGACCATGGCGTTCGTGAATGCGCTGGCCTGGGTTGCCCATCGCGAAGACCACCATCCCGATCTTGGCGTGCACTACAACCGTGCCATCGTGCGTTATTCCACCCATGATGTCGGTGGCCTGAGCGAGAACGACTTCATCTGTGCCGCCAAGGCCGATGGCCTGCTGGCCTGACAAGCGCGCCGTTCCACCGGCCCAGTCGCCGGTCCACCCTGCAACCGGAGGGCAACACCATGCACACCAAGCAACGCATGACACCTGCAAATCCCTCGCTCGCCCTGTCGCTGGCGCTCTCCATCCCCCTGTTTTTTTCCGCCTGCACGCCATCGGGTCCGCAGGCACCGGTGCAGCCACCCACCAACACCATGGCCGTGAAGACACCTCCGCCGGAGTTTCCACTGGAACTGGCTTGCGCTGGTGCCAGTGGCGAAACCCTCCTGGGCGTGACCATTGGCGTGGAAGGCACGCCAACGGATGTGAAGCTGATCCGCAGCAGCGGCCACGAACCGCTTGATGCCGCGGCCATCGAAGCCGTGAAGGCCTGGCAATTCCGCCCTGCCACCCGCAATGGCGAGCCGGTGCCACAAACCATCCAGGTACCGGTGAACTTCAGGGCGCCGGACGTGCGGCCGGATGCCTGCTTCGCACTGGACGAAAAGCGCTAAGCCCTGCTCAAGCCAGGCGATCCAGCACGCCGGCAAGCTCTTCGGCCAGCGGTGCGTTCAAGACATAGGGGGCACGCCCCCCATCCAGTGAAAACTGCAGGGAAGCGGCATGCAGGAACAGGCGCTTCAAGCCCACCTGCTCGCGCAACCGGCGATTGACGGTTTCATCCCCGTACTTGTCGTCACCAGCCACCGCATGGCCGATATGTTTCGCATGCACGCGTATCTGATGGGTACGGCCAGTCTCGATCCGCACTTCGCAATAAGAATGTCCGCCACGCCGCTCGAGCACGCGGAAATGGCTTAGTGACGGCTTCCCCCGTGCATCCACCTGAACATGGCGTTCGCCCCCTTGGCGCAGCCCCACGTGCAAGGGGGCATCCACACTCATGACGCCATCGGGCATGCGGCCTGCCAGCAGCGCCAGATAACGCTTTTCGATACCGCGCCCTTCATCGACATCGTTCTCGCGCATGAGCGCCTGCAACTCGGTCAAGGCAGAGCGTTTCTTGGCCAGGATCAGCAAGCCGGAGGTGTCCCGGTCCAGCCGATGCACCAGTTCCAGGTTCTGGTTGGGACGCAGGGCCCGCATGGTCTCGATGGCGCCAAAATTGATCCCGCTGCCTCCGTGGCTGGCCACCCCCGAGGGTTTGTTCAGTACCAGCAGTCGCGCGTCCTCAAATACGATGCTGCGCTCCATCCGCTCAAGAAAGGCTGCCGGCGGCCCCACCTTGTCTCCCTCTTCATTGAGATTGACCGGAGGAATGCGCACTTCGTCACCCGCCTGCAGCTTGTGCTCGGCCTTGGCGCGTCCACCATTCACACGCACCTGGCCGCTGCGCACCAGCTTGTAGATCAGGCTTCGCGGTGCGCCCTTGAGTTGGCCCAGCAGGAAATTGTCCAGGCGCTGGCCCTCCCGGTCTTCCGGGACGGTGACCATGCGCACGGAGGTCTTGCCAGCGCTGCGACTGGGTACTGCGGGTGTGGAGCTCATCGGATGATTATTCTGTTACACTCGGCACGCGAGATAAAGGTTTGATTTCGCAGGAAGTTACCAAAGGGCCAGAAGCCCGCCTTCCCGCGATTCCGGTCAAGTGCGCGGCCCCCGCCCCCGGGGCGGCCATGTTAGCGGCTAACCGGCTGGCCCGGAAATCGCCCGGTTTGTCAGAGACCGGTAGCTGAACATGTCCCGCGTGGCGCCGACCTGATGGAAAGCTGCCGCCGGCCCGCAAAACATTATTGAAACAAGCGCTCCCGCGGCCTGCCGTGGTGTCGTAGCGCTGGAAACCCAACCCTGCCCCGCCTGCGCTTGCGCAAGGGGTGGAGAGCCGTTCCAGAGGCGAAACGCCATGGCGTTCCGCGCGGTAGCAGCGCGCGAGGAACGCACACAATGAAACGCATGCTGATCAATGCCACGCAGGCCGAAGAACTGCGCGTGGCCATCGTCGACGGCCAGAACCTGTACGACATCGATATCGAACAGCCGTCCAAGGAACAGAAGAAATCCAACATCTACAAGGGCCGCATCACCCGGCTCGAACCTTCGCTTGAAGCCGCCTTCGTCGATTATGGCGCCGACCGCCATGGCTTCCTGCCGCTGAAGGAAATCTCCCGCGACTATTTCCAGGCCGGTGTCGACCATAACAAGGCCGGCATCCGCGAGCTGCTGCGTGAAGGCCAGGAAGTCGTCGTCCAGGTGGACAAGGACGAGCGCGGCAACAAGGGCGCTGCCCTGACCACGTTCATTTCGCTGGCTGGCCGCTACATGGTGCTGATGCCCAACTCGCCGACCGCCGGCGGCGTGTCGCGCCGGATCGAGGGCGACGATCGCGCCGAACTGAAGAAGGCCATGGATGCGCTGGACATCCCCGACAACATGGGGGTGATCATTCGCACCGCCGGCGTGGGCCGCGATGCCGAAGAACTGCAATGGGACCTGGATTATCTGCTGCAGGTCTGGCGCTCCGTCGCCGAAGCCGCGCTGAGCAAGCCCGCCCCGTTCCTGATCTACCAGGAATCGCGCCTGATCGTGCGTGCACTACGTGATTACCTGCGCAACGACATCGGCGAAATCCTGGTCGATACCGAGGAACTGTACGAAACCGCGCACGAGTTCATGCAGCAGGTCATGCCGCACAACCTGCGCAAGTTGAAGCGCTACAAGGACGACATCCCGCTGTTCAATCGCTTCCAGATCGAGTCCCAGATCGAAGCCGTTTACGAACGCAACGTCCGCCTGCCTTCCGGTGGTTCCATCGTGATGGACCAGACCGAAGCCCTGACCGCGGTCGACGTGAACTCCGCGCGTGCCACCAAGGGCGGAGACATCGAGGAAACCGCCTTCCAGACCAACCTGGAAGCGGCCGAGGAAGTGGCACGCCAATTGCGCCTGCGCGACCTGGGCGGCCTGGTGGTCATCGACTTCATCGACATGACCAGCAACAAACACCAGCGGGAAGTGGAAAACCGCCTGCAGAATGCGCTGAAGTATGACCGCGCCCGCGTGCAGCTGGGCCGCATCTCGCGCTTCGGCCTGATGGAAATGAGCCGCCAGCGCCTGCGCCCGTCGCTGGGCGAATCCAGCCAGATCGTCTGCCCGCGCTGTGATGGCCATGGCCGCATGCGCAGCGTGGAGTCGCTGTCACTGTCCATCATCCGCGTGGCAGAAGAGCACGCCATGAAGGAAAACACCGGGCAAGTATTGATCCAGGCCCCGGTGGACATCGCCAACTTCCTGCTCAACGAAAAGCGCCGCGCCCTTCGTGAAATCGAAAAGCGCCACGATGCACCCATCGTGATCGTGGCTGACAGGCAGTTGCATACACCACATTACGAAGTCACCCGCATCCGCGAAAACGAACTGGGTGAAGAGACTTCCAAGCCCAGCTACCAGCGTGGCACACCACGCAAGTTGCCGGTGCATGCGCTCAACAAGTCGCAGCTGAATATCCCGCCCGCCCCTGCAGTCACGCATGTCCAGCACTCGCAACCTGCGCCGTTGCGCGAGGAACGCCCTGCCCCGGCACCTGCTCCTGCAGCAGTCGCCGCTGTTTCGGCACCTGCCAGCGGTGGCGTGATCGGTTGGTTCAAGCGCGTGTTCGGCGGCGGAGAAGCACCGGTCGCACCCGCACCGCCGCAACCCCAGGACAATCGCCAGCAGCGCAACGACCGTAATGGCCAGCAGCGCCGGGATGGCCGTGGCGGGCAGCAGAACCGCAATGGCAACAACAATGCCCGTCGCGACGAACAGCGCGGCCAGAAGCAACAAGGCGCAGGCCAGCAAAATCAGCCGAATCAGCCCGCCAAGCAACGCGGTGACCAAGCCCCCAAACAGACACAGCAGCAGCCTAAGCAACAGAATCAGGCCAAACCCCAAAAGCCTCAGAACGAGGGAGGCAAGCAGCCGCGTGCACCTCGTCCCGCCGATGCGCCCAGAACGGACAAGGCTGAAAAGACCAACGTCAATGCCGATCCCGCCATTGTTGCCGTACCAGCTGTGGTTCCGGCCTTTATTCCGCAAGATCAGGTAACCGCACCCGCCGCAGCAGTGGACGACATCCGCAGCTCCGTGCCTGCCCCGACTGCAATCGAAGTCGAATCCGGCAACGAAGGACTCGCAGAAGCAACAGCCGAGGAATCCTCGTCTGTAACCGAAACCGGGGAAGGTAGCCGCCGTCGCCGCGGGCGTCGCGGTGGCCGTCGTCGCCGTCGCGGTACTGGCGAAAATGCTGCCCAGGCGGAAAACGGCGAAGATGGCGATCTTGATGCAGACGGCAATGCCGATGATCAGGATGTCACCGTCACCTCGGCAGCAGATGGCTCACAACCGGAATTCGACTTCGAAGATGTTGCGCTGCCTTCAAAGCCTGCACCGCGCAAAGAGATCAGTACTCCCCAGGTAGCAGTCGCCGTGCCTGCTGCTGTCGCAGTTGCAGTGACTACACAGGCTGCTCCTGTCGAAGTGGATTCCGTTGTTGAGTCCTTACCTGCTGTTGCAAGCGCGGACGTGGAAGCCACTAACGTGCACACCGAGGAGCGCCCTGTTGCTCCGGCAGTTGCCGCACCACAGACCGAAGTGGATGTACCCGACATTGCAAGCGTTCCGGCGCCCGCTCTTGCCACCGTCACCGAACCGGAAGCCGTGGCGGCAACTGAGGTCGAAACCACTGTCGTGACCACTGCGGCACCGATAGTCGCGGAAGCCACTGCTCCCGTCGAAGTACAGGCGCAGGCTGCCCCAGCAACCCCAGCCAGCCCAAGCGTGACGCAT
>JBQGFJ010000343.1:0-14899 GCA_052040085.1 Pseudoxanthomonas sp. | reverse complement strand
CGCGGCGGAACTGCTGCTCGATATCCAGCGCTGGCAGATCCAGCCGGCGGATCGTTTCCACCGCCTGCTCATAGGAATAGGCGCCTGCCGCGTTGAAATCGAAATGGCGCAAGGCCGCCAGCGATTGCATGTGTAGCTTGCGCCCCGCCACGTCACGATCGAACCGACGCGTCATGAAATGCGCGCGCCCCCCTTCGTGATGAAGCCGGCATTCACTCATGTCGATGCCGGCCGCCACCGCCAGCAGATGGAAGCCATACTCGACCTGGCCGAAGCCCTGCGGGTCGGCCAGTTCCTTGTCGCGGTTGTTGCTGATGCCGTCGAACTTCATCAACCAGTAAGTAAAGCCTTCACCCGCTTCCACTTGCCCGGAACGGAACTCGCCGGTTTCCGCATTCCATGCCAACACCGCCTTGGCACGCGCACCACCGGCCGAGGTCCCCACGCGCAGGATGTCCTCCAGCGCCGCACGGTCATCCTCGCTCCCCAACGTACCGGCCAGGTGCCCACGATGATCGAGCACCTCGTTGGCCAAGCGGGTCAGCGCGTCTATTTCCACCCTGCGCGAGCGCCGCAATCCACCAGCGAGCGTGGGATGGAATTCCAGCGCACCCATCCCGCGCGTGCCGATGTAACACAGGCGTTCGACCGGATTGAAGCTGCCCGCAGGCCGGCCCTGCGCCACCAGCCAGGCATCGATCAAGGCATTGCCGAACTTGTCCGGCAACGCATCGGCCAGCATCCCGGGCAAGCCCCTGAAAGCTTCCCTGGGCAGACCCGGGAACTCCATGGGATCCGGCCCGGCCGGCATCATGATGGGCGCCAACTGGATGCCGCTGCCCACGAAATCCGGCATGTACTGGAAGACCGCGATATCGCGCTCATCCACCCAGCTCACCGCACCGATATCCCGGCCCCAGAGTCTTACCCTGGCATCGGTCACGGGGCCTCCTCCTCGCCCCAGGCCCATTGCGTGGCCTTGGGCGTACTGGATGCTTCTCGCGCCCGGCGGCGCTCATGCCCGCCCAGTTTCACTCGCTCGATGGGCCGCACTTCCGGATCCGGCAGGCTTTCCAGCAGCCGTCCTTCCAGACCCAGCACTCCAAGCACGCGCAACAACGTGTCCAGTGAGGTGTTGTTGCCAGCTTCCAGACGCTTGATGCTGCTGACGGACGCCCCTGCCTCCTGCGCCAACCAGGCCTGGGTCAGGTTCCGGCTCAACCGCAGCCGCGACATGCGCTCGCCCAGCGCACGCAACGCCGCATCGATTGTTTCAGAATCTTTTTCATATCGGCTCATATGAAGAACCTTGTACTCGATTCAGGCAGACAATAGCTCATATAGTGACCCTTGAAAAAATTAAATTCAACAGGCCATATACGGAACTTTACTGCCAATAAAGTGAATAAAGGTCTATATGTGAGCTCTTATGAAAACCAATCAACTCCAATGGAAACTCGTGACACCCACGTTTTTGCAGGAGCGCCCGTTCCCACGAAAGCGCGGCATGACGGACACACCTGTTGTGGTTCGGGATTGCGCGCACGCCTGCTCTTGCAGGAGCGGCCCTTGGCCGCGATGCCGTTCGCATGAAACCCAAGATCACGGGCAACAAGGCCCGCTCATGAATCAGCGCGATTTGCCGGAGGTTTCGGCGGGACGCCATTCCAGTGCGGCGCGGTCGAGCACGCCATTGACGTAAGTGTGGCCATGCTCGGAGCCGAAGCGCTTGGCGATCTCGATGGCTTCGTTCAGCACCACGCGGTAGGGCACGTCGATGCGGTGCCGCAGTTCATAGGCGGACAGGCGCAGGACCGCACGCTCGATGGGATCCACCTCTTCCACGGTGCGATCCAGATAACCGGCCAGGGCTTCGTCCAGAGCGGCGCGGTGCTGCAGCACGCCGCGCACCAGGTCCTCGAAATATTCCAGGTCCGCGATTTCGTGGGCCTGTTCGTGGGCGAACTGGCTGATCACGTCGTTGGCGAAGCCACCGGACATCTGCCAGGCGTACACCGCCTGCAAGGCACGGCGGCGCGCACGCGCACGGAATACCGGGTCCATGCCGCCATTGCGGGACGGACGGCGCGAAGACTTGTCGTTCGGATGGCTCACAGTTGCTCCAGCAGATGCGTCATTTCAATGGCCGCCAATGCAGCCTCCTCGCCCTTGTTGCCGTGGCTGCCGCCAGCACGGGCTTCGGCATCCTCGATGCGCTCCACCGCCAGCACGCCGTTGAGCACGGGGATACCGAAATCCAGCGACACCCGCATCAAGCCTTCGGCGCAGCCATCGGCCACATGTTCGTAATGCCGCGTATCACCGCGGATCACGCACCCCAGGGTGATGATGGCCGCATGCCGGCCACCCGCGGCAATCCGCGATGCCGCCACCGGGATTTCCCAGGCGCCGGGCACGCGCACCACGTCGATGGCCGCCTCGGCCACGCCGTTGCCCGCCAGCGCCTGCCGCGCACCCGCCACCAGCACATCCGTGATGCGCGGATTCCAGCGGCTGGCAATGATCGCGAAGCGCGCGCCTTCAGGGGCACGCAGGTCGCCTTCGTAATGGGACATGGGGTGGGGCCGGATGGGTAGACGGGGGAGTTTAACGTTTTGGGGCAGAAGTGAGTGAAGAGCAGTGAGAAGTGAGCGAAAAGCCGCTGTTACTCACTCCTCACTTCTCCCCGCTCACTCCCGGCTTCTTCCTGCTCACTTCTCACTCCTCTTCACTCACTCCTCGCTTCAACTGTCTCCACGACTTCCAGGCCAAACCCGGCCAATCCCACCTGCCGCCTCGGGGTACCCAGCACCCGCAAACGGCCCAGGCCCAGGTCGGCGAGGATCTGGGCGCCGGCGCCGTTGCGGCGCCACTGGCCCACGTCCTTGGAGTTCGCATGCCCACTGCCCGCAGGGGCGCCGGGCTGTTGGCGGAGGCGCGCGAGCAAGGCCTCGGCATTGCGTGGTTCGGACAGCACCACCATGACGCCCTGTCCTTCGGCGGCAATGGCGCGCAGTGCGTCGGTGGCATGCACACCGAAATCATCACGACGCCAGTGCAGCATGTCGCTCAAGGGGTTTTCCACCTGTACCCGCACCAGCGTGGGCGTGGCGGCATCGGGCGTACCGCGCACCAGGGCGAAGTGCAGGTCGTGGGCAATCCGGTCACGGTAGGTAACCAGCCGGAAGGGGCCGAATTCGGTCTCGATATCGCGCTCGTCCACCCGCTCCACGGTGTGTTCGGTCGCCAGGCGGTGGGCGATCAGGTCGGCGATCGAACCCATCTTCAAGCCGTGCTCGCGGGCGAAGACTTCCAGTTGCGGGCGCCGCGCCATGCTGCCGTCCGGGTTCAGCACTTCCACCAGCACGCCAGCCGGCTCCAGCCCGGCCAGCATGGGCAAGTCACTGGCAGCCTCGGTATGCCCAGCGCGGGTCAGCACGCCGCCCGGCTGCGCGGTCAACGGGAAGATGTGCCCGGGCTGGCTGAGGTCGGTCGGCCTGGCATCCGGCTTCACGGCGGTGCGGATGGTATGTGCGCGGTCGTAGGCCGAAATGCCGGTGGTCACACCCTCGGCGGCTTCGATGCTGACAGTGAAGTTGGTCTGGAACTGCGCAGTGTTGTGCTGGACCATCGGCGCCAGGCCCAACTGGCCGCAGCGCTCGCGGGTGAGCGACAGGCACACCAACCCGCGCGCGTGGGTGACCATGAAATTGATGTCCGAAGGCTTCACCAACTCGGCAGCCATGATCAGGTCGCCTTCGTTCTCGCGGTCTTCGTCATCCACGATGACCACCATGCGGCCGTTGCGGATTTCTTCCAGCAATTCGGGGACGGGGGCGAAGCTCATAGGGATTTTCCGAAAGTGATGGGGGTTTGCTCGTCATTCCCGCGAAGGCGGGAATCGCTGTTGCTGGCGCGGTTGCAATTGAAGAAGCAAAGAGCGATTCCCGCCTTCGCGGGAATGACGTCTATCTGGCGCCCAGCAGGCGCTCCACGTAACGCGCCACCAGGTCGATTTCGAGATTCACCGCATCGCCCACGCCAGTATGGGCGAAGGCGGTATGCGCCACCGTGTGCGGGATCAGCGCAACGTCGAAGCCTTCGCCATCCACGTCGTTGACGGTCAGGCTGACGCCATCCACGCAGATGGAGCCTTTCTTGGCGATGTACTTGAGCAACGCGGCAGGCGCGGCGAAACGCCAGCGTTGCGCACGCGCATCTTCGTGGATCGAAAGCACCCGGCCCACACCATCCACATGGCCACTGACCAGATGTCCGCCCAACCGGTCAGTCGGCTGCATGGCGCGCTCCAGGTTCACGGGCGCATCGGCCCGCAACCCGCCCAGCGTGGTCAAGGCCAATGTTTCGGTGGAGGCATCCGCCTGGAACGAGGTTTCGTCGAAGGCGATCACGGTCAGGCACACGCCATTCACCGCGATGCTCTCGCCCAGCCGCACGTCGGCGAAAGGCAGGCTGCCCACGGCCACGTGCAGGCGCACGTCCCCCCCCATCGGCTGCAGTGCCGCAATGCGGCCCACGCCCTCGATGATGCCGGTGAACATCAGCGTGCCCGCCTGAAGAGACGGATGAAATGCAGAAATGCTGCTGGGTAGGTCATGGAACGTTTCCCGCGAATGAATGCGAAAAACGTCTCCGGGGCGCGAAGGCAAGCGCACGACGCCGCATGGCATGCGGTTCGGCGGTGCCGTCTTCTTTCATCCGGACTATGACCGTCGGCTCCGGCATCGGACCGGATCTGCTGACCTTCCGGCAACCATCCTGATGGATGTCGCGGAAGCGCTCGCGGGCTCGTGGGCTCCCCGTGGATATTCCCATTGGGGGCCACCTACCGCCGGTGGGGAATTGCACCCCGCCCTGAAGACGTCTGTGTGGGTTTGCCGGCAAGCCGGCGGGCGCATTCTAGCAAAGGAGGTGGAAGAAATTAGGCGAACGTGATTGTCTTTGGCCCTTCTTTGCCCTTCATTTATTGCTGAACCAGCATGGCTTCATGCACGGCATCGGGACGGATGGCAGCAACCTTCAACAACGTTCTGGCCGCACCCGAAGGTTCACGACAGCCTTGCTCCCAGTCCTGGCAGGTACGTACCGATACTCCCAGCAAACGACGAACTGCGCTTGCATGAGTGTACCCATATAGGTACCATTTTCTTTATGGAGAAACTCGGCAAGATGCCTCAATCTGCACTGACAGCAGCACCCAAGCAAACCCTGTCCGTGCATTTCTATGCCACTGAAACAGGCAATGAGCCGGTACGTGAATGGCTGCGAAGCCTGCCAGCGGAGGTTCGCAAGACCATTGGCGAAGACATCAAGACCGTGCAATTTGGCTGGCCGCTTGGGATGCCACTTGTTCGCAAGATGGAACCGGGCCTGTGGGAAGTGCGCAGCAAGTTCACCAACGGCATTGCACGCGTGTTCTTCACCCTTGCGGACAACGGTAACGTCATGTTGCTGGCGCACGGGTTCATCAAGAAATCGGACAAGACGCCTGCCACTGAACTCACCACTGCCCGCAATCGCCTGAATGACTATCGCAAGAGGATTGGGAAATGACCACGAAAACCAGGAAGACTGCCAACCCCGTGGGCTCCAGCTTTGATGAGTTCCTGATTGAGGATGGACAGCTTGGGGAGGCCACTGCCATTGCCGTGAAGCGTGTCATCGCGTGGCAGCTTGCCGAAGCAATGAAAGCAGAGAAGGTCACGAAAAAGGCGCTTGCGGAACGGATGCACACCAGTCGTGCCCATCTGGATCGCTTGCTGGATGCCAGCGACACAGGCATGACGCTGGAAACGATGGCACGCGCCGCGCAGGCACTTGGACGGCAGTTGCGTGTGGAGTTTGCCGTTGCATAAAGCCAGCGCAGGGCACAGTCCGCACCGGATTCCTCCGGATGCCCATCAGTGCACCCCCCCTTTACTCCGGGCACAACGTATCCGGGATGTCCTGATGCAGGTGCGGCAGGCGGATCACGTCCAGATGGTCGGCATGCTCCACATAGACCAGTGCATGGGGGAAACCGCTCATGATCCAGTAGCGCAACTGCGGAATGCCCAATTCATGGGCATAACGTGGTGAACCGCTGCCAGGGTGGGTTTCAATGTGGCGGCTGGCATGTTCCAGCGCATCCAGGAACGCCAGGGCAAGGTCTGGCGATATGCCCCGATAGTGGTTCAGTGTGGTCTGGATGTCCTGCTCGGCCAGCAGCGAACGAATAGCGGGCTTCACTTGCTGCCGTGGTGATCCTGCACTTGTTTGCGCAGGGTGGCGAAATATGCCGCGTCCATGCGCCCGGCAGGCTTGGCGCTGACGCCGTCAAGCAGATACTGCCGCAGTTGTTCACGGTCACGGTCACGCCGGATCAGTTCACGCATGTACTCGCTGTTGCTGCCGAAGCCCTCCGCACGGATGCGTTGGTCCACGTAGGCCTTCAGTTCGTCGGGCAAGGAGATGTTCATGGTGCTCATGCGGGCACCCTAATGATCTTGGCAAAATTTGGCAAGGCTCCAAAAAGGAGTAGTCCAGGCGCGCAGCTTGGGCACCTGAATTTGCCCTGACCCCTCTATTGGATGTTCACATGATGCTTGATTGACGCTTTGATGCCATCATTCATTTCTGCAAACTCAGGAAGCCCACCATGCGCACCACGCTGAATCTGGAAGAAGACGCGCTGCTTGCCGCCCAGGCGCTGGCACGCCGCCAGCGAATCTCGCTGGGCCAGGCGGTTTCGCGCCTGATTCGCGCCGCCACCCAGTGCGCCCCCTTGCCGCCACCAGCCGCTCCGCTGCGTGGCCGCTATGCCCTTGCACCTGCACGCGACGAGGTGATCACGACCGAGCATGTCCGGGAATTGATGGAACGCGAGGGCATCTGATGCGCCTGCTATTGGACGCCAATGTCTGGATTGCCCTGCTGGATGACTCACATGTGCATTCGGCCGCTGCCAATACCTTGTTCGAACAACGCGATTTGCGCATTGCCACGTGCCCGTTGGTGGAAAATGCCGTCATACGCATTTTGAACCTGCCCTCCTATGCCCGTATTGGCCCGTTTGGCCTGGCTCGCGTACGCGACCAGATGAGCCGCGTATGCAATGACTACGACCATGAGTTCTGGGCCGACGACATCAGCTTGCGCAGTTCGGGTCTTGTGAACTTCGATCGCGTGCGCGGCCACAACCAGATCACGGACCTGTATTTGCTGGCGTTGGCCGTCCAGCACGGGGGCACCCTGGCCACCTTCGACCAAGGCATCGCCTTGAGCGCCGTCACCCACGCACAACCCAAGCATTTGACACTGTTGTGAGTACCCCAATGAAGGGGCACGAGTAAATTCCGGCAAGCTTGAATTTACCCTGACCCCTTTATGTATTTATTGCTGAACCAACATGGCTTCATGCACGGCATCGGGACGGATGGCAGCAAACCGTAGAGAGGTTAAACGCTATGCCGCAACTTAAGGCCGGCACCATCGTCCCCACCTCGCAAGAGGACAAGGCCATCACTGCAACCGCCCGCCGCGACCCTGACGCGAAACCATTGACCGAAGCCCAATGGAAAGCCGCCAAACCTGTTGTCCGCATGAAATCCCACCACCCCGCACAGCACCGCGCATACGCGGCATTGGTTTTGCGTGGGACGTGCATGGGGGCGGTGGGCACGTGAAGCGTGCTCACCGCTACATGGCTTTTTTTACAAACCCACATTTGTGCTAATGTGGCCCTTCGGTAATCTTGGGGCCTCCGCATGAGTCGCCTGACCATCGACATCACCGACCAGCAACACCAAAGCCTGAAAGCCCTGGCCGCACTGCAGGGCAAGACGATCAAGCAATACACGCTGGAGCGCCTGTTTCCCGGTGATGCTGCCGGTGAAAAAGCCTGGCAGGAACTGGAAACCCTGCTGGCTGGACGCATCAACGAAGGTCTGGCGGGGGAAATTTCCAGCAAGCGCATCGGGCAGATACTGGATGAAGAACTGTCGCAGGACCGCCGCATTTGACGGCCTATGAACTGACGTCTTCTGCTGAATCCGATCTGCGAGGGATCATCCGCTACACCCGCTTGTCATGGGGTGATACGCAAGTACGTCGCTACATTGCACAGTTGGAGCATGGCATTGAGCGCCTGGCTGCCGGCGAAGGCGCCTTCAAGGACATGCGCGCCATCCACCCAGCGTTGCGCATGCACATTGTGGGCAGCAGTTTGTCTTCTGCCTGCCACGCAAGGACCGGCCCGCATTGATCGTGGCCATCCTGCATGAACGCATGGACTTGATGAAACGGGTGGCCGGCAGAATTTAGCCGCGAATAAAGGGAACCCCACGTCAGATTCCGCCGCACTCCATCAAATGGGCAACCCCAGTGATGACACGCATTCGGCGGAATCGCCAGTGGCGGTTCCCAAAAGGAGATCGAGCACTATGAACACCAAAACCAACAAGCCGATTCCCTCGCTTCGCAGTGACGCGCAGGCCGAGGCATTCGTTGCCAAGGCGGATCTATCGGAATACGACCTCTCCGGCTTCAAGCCAATGCGTTTCGAAGTGGCAAGGAAGGAAGCCGCCTTGAACATGCGCCTGCCTGTCGCCCTGATGGAGGCAATGGGGGCCAAGGCCAAGGGCATTCCCTATGCTCGTTATGTGCGGATGCTCATCGAGGCGGACTTGGCCGCATCGGCAGGGCGGCATCCTGAGTGAGACAAAAGGGGCCAGGGTAAACTCAAGCGCGCTTGAATTTACCCTGGCCTTTATTGATGGAGGGATGGAGCTGATCAAGAGAAAGCATCAGGATGCAGTCGATGGCCATCGTTGAGCGGCATGCAGTACGCGCAATATGGTGATTGCGTACTGGTCTTCCATGTAGATAACGACGTAGTTCGACCGCACAACCATCTCCCGCGTACCGGCAACCCGACCTGCTCTATACAGTTGTGGGCGTTCCAGCAATGTGGCCGCCTTGGCTTCGATATCGTCTTTCAGTCGTTGCGCCGCATCCGGGTTCTCGTCCGAGATGTAGTCGACGATGGCCAACAAGTCACCACGTGCCGTCTCCCGCCACTCAAGAACGGGCACGGCGTTTCGTGTCGATCAGGGCCTGGGTTTCATCCATGACCTTTTGATGCGGGACTGCCGGGCGAGTGTCGGCCAAGGCTTCTTGGACCTTGGCACGGAACCATGCGTCGTGTACTTGCGGGTCGGCAGCAAGACCGGCCGGCATGCCTCCTTCCTTGGTGACGCGCGTCAGCAGGATGCGCACCGCATCGGAAACCGTCAGGCCGATGTTGGCCAGCGCTTCTGTCGCCTCCACCTTCAGTTGTTCATCAACGCGAACGTGCAGCATCGAAGTCCGGGCTGCCATACGAGTGTTCCTCATGGTTTGACGCCCGCATTTTGTATCTCAAATGAGATGCGATCAAGTGGCCCGAATGCCGGTGATAGATGCGTCTCCATTGGTCCGGACAATCAAGTTCATCGGTGCGCGCACCATGGCGCGGCGCCGCATGCAGGCCGGGACAGCTGACCTTTTACGTCACTTATTGACGCGCAAGGTCACCCATAGACCTGCCGTTCAGCCAAAGCCGCGAACTCAGGGCAAAAAGGTGATGCATTTCACTTTTTTAGGTGCATAATCCGCCGAACTTGGGGTTGGCACGCATCCTGCGTCATTCCCCAAGCACGTGCGGCGTCTGCACGGCGCCCACGGTCCAGTCATCATCAGGGGGCCAGGGCAAGATTGCTCCATACCCATCACCACAACGGGGATACACCATGAAGAAGAACATGCAAGGCTTCACCCTCATCGAACTGATGATCGTTGTCGCGATCATCGCCATCCTGGCCGCCATCGCGCTGCCGGCTTACAACAACTACCGCATCCGTTCGGCTGAAAATGCCTGCTTGGGCGAAGCCAAGGCTTATACGAACGCTTGGCTGGCAGCTTCGGTTTCCGGCGTGACTATGCCCACTTGGACCCCCGCCGCCTGCAGCGCTCCTGGCGCTGGTACTGGCGTTGCTCCGACAGGCTTCCAAACGCGCGACCCTGGCGTGCGTGATCCCACTTGCGATCAAACCACGGCGACCTGCGTGCTCAACCCCTGAGTGATCGCTTGAGCAACCTGTAAGGTTTGAAAGGCCCCTCGCAAGAGGGGCCTTTCTTTTTGGCGCTTTACCCAATGCTCGGCTATGCAACGCACACCTTCTCTTTCTTGCATAGCTCCAGCAGGGACCCGATCCAAGACGGCGGTCACGTTTCGAGCACTTCGTGAGCCGCCTCTCTGGTTTCTGGCAGGTTACTTGCTTCTGCAGCCAAGAGGGGACAAGGCATTTCATGCCAAAGGACACCACCATGCGCAGCACCGCACACGGCTTCACCTTGATCGAGTTGATGATAGTGGTGGCGATCATTGCGATCCTGGCCGCCATCGCGTTACCGGCCTACAACCAATACCGCATTCGCTCGGCAGAAACCGCCTGCCTGGCTGAGACGAAGAACTACGCCAGCTTTTCCCTGGCCACAATCACTCAGGCAATGACACCTGCAGCACCGGTGCTGGGAGCCTGCGCCGCCATCACCACCGCTACCGACATCAGCACACCCATCAGTGGTACACCGCAGTTGCCCGGCACCCGCACCACCACCTGCGACATGAATACGGCCAGATGCGTAATCAACTGATCATCCGCCTTCACGGATGAGCCTACAAAACGACAGGCGCATATCCGCGCCGCCCTGGGCAGCACATACGCCACGCAATCACCCATAATCCGGTGTCTTGCCGCTCGCCCAGATGGATGCGCATGTCCAAAGACTCCGGCCGGTTCCTGTTTCTCAGTCTCTTGGTGGCCCTGCTGGCAGGTGTGGCATTCATGCCCGGCCTGCCCGGCGGCTTCGTGTTCGATGATTTCCCCAATATCGTCAGCAACCAGTCCATCCGCATGGAGCGGCTGGATGCGGACGCCCTGGCCACGGTCATCACCACCCCACAAATCTCCGGCAACATGCGTGGGCTGCCCACGCTGACCTTTGCGCTGGATTACTGGCGCGCCGGTGGCACAACCGACCCCGCCACCTTCAAAACCACGAATATCCTGATCCATGCACTGACTGCCTTCGCATTGGCTTGGCTCTTCCATGGCCTGCTGCGGGTCACCGGCACGGCAAGCCAAGAGGCACGATGGCTGGCACCCGCCTTCGCTCTGGCATGGGCATTGCACCCCCTGCATGTGTCATCCGTTTTGTATGCCGTGCAGCGCCTGCAAACCATGGGCACGCTGTTCCTGGTGTTGGCGCTGCTGGCTTATCTGCAGGCACGGCAAGCCCAAATGGAAGGCCGCCCGGGCCGAACCGGCCTGATGGTCACCCTACTCTTGTGGGTGGTGGCCATGAGCTGCAAGGAGGATGCCATTCTGCTGCCTGCCTACACGCTCGCCCTGGAGTTAACCGTACTGGGCTTTGCCGCAGCCAATCTGCGTGTAACCAGCAACCTTCGCCGCACCTACCTGGTCGCAACGCTAGCGGGTGTTGCTGCCTACTTGCTATGGGTACTGCCACATTACTGGAGTTGGGAGGCATACGCGGGTCGCGACTTCTCCACGTGGGAGCGCCTGTTGACCCAAGCGCGGGTGATATGCCTCTACCTATGGCAAATTCTGTTGCCGTTGCCGCACAACATGCCGTTCTATTACGACTGGCTGCAACCCTCACGCGGCTTGCTGCAACCGTGGACCACGTTGCCCGCAATTGTCTTGCTGCTGGGATTGCTGGGTACGGCATGGCGGCTCCGCATGCGCCAGCCGTTGTTTGCCTTGGGCGTGTTCCTCTTTTTCAGTGCACACTTTGTCACCAGCAACGTGGTGGGGCTGGAGTTGGCCTTTGAGCACCGCAACCACTTCGCGCTGATTGGCGCTGTCCTGGCTGCAGGCAGCCTGCTTGTGGATGCCTGCCAGCGACTGCACATCCATCCCGTTTGGCAAATCACCCTATGGGTGGCCTTGCTGGCGGCATTGGGTACCACCACGGCCATACGCGCCCACAGTTGGAACGGTGCAATCACGCTGGCCCAGACCAGCACAAAGCTGGCCCCCCATTCCGCCCGCGCATGGCTCTCGTTATGCACGGCGTATTTCGATTCGGGTGGCGGTGCGGTGCAAGGCAACCCTCGTCTGGATGAGGCGATTGCTGCCTGCAGCGCAGGAACCGACGCCGCGCCGCATTCACTCAATAATCCGGCATTGTTGGTTGTACTGAAAACGCTTCGCGGCACCATCACGCCGGAAGACTGGGATATCTTCCAAAAACGCCTGCGCACGGTGAGGATGAGCAGGGACAACGAGCGGGCACCGTACACTCTGACCCACCATTTCCGTGAAGGCGTGGCATTGGACAAACCGCAAGTACTACAGGCACTTGCCACCCTGGCCGACAGGACTTCACTTTCACCCTTCAATTCCGCACCACTGGGTTACTTCGTCTTGAACGATATGGCCGAACCCGACCTGGCCATGTCCTATTTCGCAAAGGCCATAGAAGCGACCCATCCCAACGACCCATTTCCTCAGCACCTTGCCGCCGAGCTCAGAGACATTGGCAGGCCTGATCTTGCTGAAAAGATCCAAGAACTGGCATTGACGAAATAAAGTGAGCTTGGCCTTCTGGACAAGCCAGCTTCACACGACAACCGCTTTCCACGACCCGTTACGCAAAAAACATCGCCGTAGGAAAAAGTGATCGCAACCCTTCGCAAAGTTTGGGCATTGTTTACCTTGCAAGAGCAACGCAAGGCCATGCTGATGTTGTGCCTCGTGATCTTGATGGCGCTGACCGAAACTGCGGGCGTTCTCTCCATCATGCCTTTCCTCTCAGTACTGGCAAGACCCGGCATAGTAAACGAACACCCAGTATTGCAAGCAATTTACATACGCTCAGGCGCCAAAGACATGCCCGAGTTTATCTTTATGCTGGGACTGGCAACCATGGCTGTAGTGATGCTTTCCTCGGCGATAAAAATCATCATCCTGCATCTACTAAACCGATTCGTGCATTTCCAGCGACACTCGCTTAGTACACGACTTCTATCGCGTTACTTATCTCAACCCTACGAATTTTTTCTTGCCCGCAATCCATCGGAATTGGGCAAGAACGTGCTCTCGGAAGTGGATCAACTGGCCTTGGAGTTGCTGCAACCCATGGCCATGTTAATTGCGCAGGGCACGGTAGTGATCGCCATGACAATAGTCGTTTTTCTCTACGATCCTTGGATGGCATTGTGCATCATGGCCGTGGTCGGCTCGCTATATGGTGCAATCTACATGCTGGTTCGCAAGCGCCTTGCACGCATCGGGATGTTCCGTGAAGCCGCCAATGCCGGGCGCTACAAGTTTTGCAACGAAGCACTGGCAGGCATAAAAGATGTCAAGGTGACACATTCAACGGCGACATATATTGAAGAATTTTCACGAAATTCACGCGATTTTTCCCGTCACAGAGCAACTGCCGAAACCCTTAGTCAATCACCCCTTTATCTCGTGGAGGCTGTCGGGTATTCGGGCCTGATTACGATTTCGTTGGTGCTGCTGTGGCAATCCAACGATATAGCCAGAGTACTACCTGCACTGGGTCTGTACGGCTTTGCTGCTTACCGTCTGCTTCCGGCGGCACAGATCATGTACCGGGGATTTGCAAGGCTGCGATTCTCCAGTTCTATTCTAGACAACATGTACAAGGATCTTAGCCTCCCGCAAGACAATAACTGCTACACAGGCCGAGCCGTCAAGCCGCAGCATGAGATCCGCCTACAAGACATCCACTACGCTTATCCTTCAGCGCCCGACAAGCCAATACTGTGCGGATTTAACCTTGTCATCCCTGCCAATACCAGCGTGGGAATTGCAGGAAAGAGTGGCGCTGGAAAGACCACACTGATGGATATTTTGCTCGGCTTACTACACCCTCAAGCTGGCAGCATCACCGTAGACGGAACACTGATAACTGCGGAAAACATCGGCACTTGGCAACGCAGTATCGGCTACGTGCCGCAGCACATCTATCTGGCAGATATCAGTGTGGCGCAGAACATCGCGTTCGGCGTGCCAATAGAGGATATCGACATGCAGGCGGTAGAGCATGCCGCCCGCGCAGCCCAAATCCATGGTTTCGTGTCGAATGAACTGCCACAAGGCTATGCCACCCAAGTAGGCGATCGTGGCATACGCCTATCAGGCGGACAGCGACAGAGAATTGGCATTGCTCGTGCCCTGTACCGTGACCCACCCGTATTGCTGATGGACGAGGCGACTAGCGCGCTGGATACTCAAACGGAGGAGGCATTCAATGAAGCGGTCAAGGCTTTTGCCAAACGAAAAACCATTATATTAATTGCGCACAAGGAAACTTCCTTACGCTACTGCGATCAAGTTATTGTCGTAGGGGAAGGCGCGCAATCATGAGTGAAAAGAACAAACAAAATCACACCATCCTGTTCGTACAGGACCTCATGGATGTGCAACTTGGCGGAGGAATCGAGCACAGCCTCCATCACTTGACAACAGCACTCACAGCCGCAGGACATCGCTGCATCACATTATCGCTGGACAATGGCACTGGCTTGCGCCGCACTATCGTTGATGATGTCGTCCATTGGACATCTCGCGCCACCGCAGGGCTATGGGCATGGAGGACGGACTGGCAGCGAAAACGCCCTTCAATGCCTGTACGACAAGCACGAAATGCGCTATCGACCTACAACCCATTCATCCAGAATGTACTTCGCCATGTGATCTCGACGGAAAGTCCAGACATTGTGTCGATGCACAACATTACTCATTGGTCGGTAGCATCTTGGCGCACTGCAGCTAAAGTTGGTCTCCCGGTTGTGCAAGTT
>JBQGFJ010000342.1:0-2332 GCA_052040085.1 Pseudoxanthomonas sp. | reverse complement strand
GACCTGTTCTACGAAGGCGGCATCACCCGCATGCTGGAGTTCATCTCCGAGACCGCGCAGTACGGCGACTACGTCAGCGGCCCGCGCGTGATCGATGCCTCGACCAAGGCGCGCATGAAGGAGGTCCTGACCGACATCCAGGACGGCACCTTCACCACGAACTGGGTGGCCGAGTACGACGCCGGCCTGCCGAACTACAAGAAGTTCCAGCAGGCCGACAAGGATCACCCGATCGAGCAGGTCGGCCAGCAACTGCGCGCCAAGATGGTGTGGCTGCAAGCCAACGCCTCCCAACCCGATACCGACGAGCAGGCCGCCGCATGAACGCAACCGCCGCCACTGCCCCACGCAATGGCGCCCGCTGGATCGCACACGCCCTGGAAACCGAGGGCGTGGATACGCTGTTCGGCTATCCGGGCGGCACCATCATGCCGTTCTACGATGCATTGGTGGATTCGGGCCTGAAGCACATCCTGGTGCGCCATGAACAAGGTGCGGCATTGGCCGCCAACGGTTATGCGCGTGCCAGTGGCCGGGTCGGCGTATGCGTGGCCACGTCCGGCCCCGGTGCATCCAATCTGGTGACCGGCATTGCCGATGCCATGCTGGATTCGGTGCCGATGGTGTGCCTGACCGGCCAGGTCGCCACCCACCTGATGGGCACCGATGCGTTCCAGGAACTGGACGTGTTCGGCCTGACCCTGCCCATCGTCAAACACAGCTACATCGTGCGACGCGTGGAAGACCTGCCGGAAATCATGCGCGAGGCTTTCCGCATCGCGCGTGAAGGCCGCCCCGGCCCGGTGTTGATCGACCTGCCGAAGGACGTGCAGATGGCGGATGCCTCGCACCTGCCTGACCACGTGCCGGCCAGCGTCGATCCGCTGCCGGCCCCGGAAGGCGCGAAGCTGGCCGACGCACTGGCCGCCATCGCCGGCGCCGAGAAACCGGTGATCTACGGTGGTGGCGGTATCGGCCTGGCCGACGCGGTGGATGTTTTCCACCAGTTCGTCGATGCCACGAAGATCCCCACCGTGCTGACCCTGCGCGGCCTGGGTGCCCTGCCCGCCAACCATCCGCACTACCTGGGCATGCTGGGCATGCACGGGACGCGTGCGGCGAACATGGCGGTGCAGGAATCCGACCTGCTGATCGTGGTGGGTGCACGCTTCGATGACCGCGCCACCGGCAAGCTGTCCGAGTTCGCGCCGTTCGCGCGGGTGCTGCACGTGGACGCCGATGCCTACGAGATCAGCAAACTGCGCAAGGCGGACATCGCGGTGCCCGGCGACATCGCCACCAGCCTGAAGGCGCTGACGACGGCACGCAGCACCTGCGACACATGGCGCAAGCGCTGCGTGGACAACCGCGAGCGTTTCGGCTTTCGCTACGACGCACCAGGCACCGACATCTATGCGCCCGGCTTGCTGAAGCGGTTGAGCGAAGTAGCGCCGGCGGACGCCATCGTCGCCTGCGACGTGGGCCAGCACCAAATGTGGGTGGCGCAGCACTGCAAGTTCACCCATCCGCGCAACCACCTGACCAGCGGCGCGCTGGGCACGATGGGTTTCGGTCTTCCCGCGGCGATGGGCGCGCAGTTCGCTTGTCCCGACCGCACCGTCATCCTGGTCAACGGCGATGGCGGCTTCATGATGAACGTGCAGGAACTGGCGACCATCGCCCGTTGCAAGTTGCCGGTGAAGATCGTACTGATCGACAACAGCGCACTGGGCATGGTACGGCAGTGGCAGGAGTTGTTCTTCGCCGAGCGCTACAGCGAGATCGACTTGTCCGACAACCCGGACTTCGCCGCGCTGGCACGCGTGTTCGGCATCCCTGCGCACCACATCAGCCAGCGCGATGAAGTCGAAGGCGCGCTGGCCGACCTGCTGGCCAGGCCGGGTCCGGCGCTGCTGCACGTCACCATCGACATCAAGGCGAACGTCTGGCCGCTGGTACCGCCGAACCATGCCAACAGTTCGATGCTGGATGCCAATCCCGCAAAACAATCCGCCGAGCCTGCCGTCGCAGTCGACGGCCCGGAGAGAAAAAATGCGTTACCGGCTTGAACTCAAGCTCAAACCCGCCGAGGGTGCGTTGGTACGGGTACTGGGCATGATCGAGCGCCGTGGTTTCCCGCCACATGCCGTGCATGCCACCCACGACAGCGAGGGCTATTGGGCACTGGCGCTTGTGATCGACAGTACCCGTGGGCCGGAGACCCTGCGCCAGCAACTACTGAAGATCTACGATGTAAAGGAATTGTCCTTCAGTGCCGTGCAGGAACTGAGCAGGGATCGTCGCCACCAGGAGCACGCCGCATGAATGCCAC
>JBQGFJ010000341.1:0-3667 GCA_052040085.1 Pseudoxanthomonas sp. | reverse complement strand
AGGCGGGCCACGGCATCGATCAGCACGGCCGCCGCCAGTTCCCCGCCGGAAAGGACGTAATCGCCAATGGAGATTTCCTCGTCCACCTCGGCGGCAATCAGGCGCTCGTCGACGCCTTCATAACGTCCACACAACAGGACGAGGCGTGGCCGCGCAGCCAGTTCACGCACTTTTTTCTGGGTCAGCGGTTGGCCCTGTGGCGTCAGGTAGACCACCGGTGCGGGTGCCGGATCCGCCTGCTTCGCCGCGGCCAGGCAGCGGCGCAACGGGTCGACCATCATCACCATGCCCGGGCCGCCGCCAAAGGGACGGTCATCCACGCGCCGGTAGTTGCCCTCGGCAAAATCACGGGGATTCCAGCCTTGCAAGGCCAGCAGCCCACGCTCCTGCGCACGTCCCACCACGCCGAAGCCGGCGCACTGGGCAATGAGTTCGGGGAACAGGCTGACGACGTCGATGCGCATCAGAAATCCGGATCCCAATCCACCGTGACCAGGCCGGCATCGAAATCCACGGAACGCACGAAATCCGGCTGCACGAATGGCACCAGCCGGTCCTTGTCCCCACGCGCCACCAGCACGTCATTGGAGCCAGTGGAAAACAGGTGTGAAACCGTGCCGAAATCCACGCCTTCGGTATTGACCACCCGCAGGCCTTCCAGATCCACCCAGTAGAACTCTTCCGGTCCCGGGGGTGGCAATGCGGAGCGTGGCACCAGGATTTCGGTGCCCCGCAGGCTCTCGGCCACGTCGCGATCTTCAACCCCGGGGAACGTGGCGACCAGGGATTTGCCGGAATGCTTGCCGCGTGCGCCGCTGAACTCGCGTTCGCTTCCATCCGCGCTACGCAATATCCATGGCTGGTAAGCGAAAATCGCTTCGCGCGGTTCCGTCCACGATTCCAGTTTCAGTTGGCCACGCACGCCGAAGACGCCCGTTACACGTCCCAACAGAATCGTTTTCTGCTGGAGCGGTGGGCGCCCGGTGTCCATGCGTAAATCGGCCGCGCGCTACGCGCGGCCATCCAGGTCAGGCCGAAGCCTGTACCTTGGCCGCTTCCTTGTACAGGTTGCGGACCTTGTCGGTCAGCTGTGCGCCCTGGCCAACCCAGTGGTCCACGCGAGCGACATCCAGCTCAATGCGCTTTTCGTTGCCAGCGGCAACCGGGTTGTAGAAACCCACGCGCTCGATGTTGCGGCCGTCACGCGCGCTGCGCGAGTCGGTAACGATGATGTGGTAGAACGGACGCTTCTTGGCGCCGCCACGGGTAAGGCGAATCTTGACCATTGCAGTTTTCCAGTGTTGCCCAGTCGCCAGGATGGCGAGGTAAGCCGGGCATTGTAAGCCATTGATGGCCTGAGGGAAACCCGGGGCAGCACTGTCGCCGGGGACCATGGGGCGGACGAACGGTCGGTCCTGCCCGTTCCGGAGGAAAGCCCTTCGCGGGCAACGCCCGCTCCTACAAGGGATGCCAGGGACAACTGGCCAGTGCGTCCGCCAGCAGGGCCATCAAGGCCTGATCCATCCCGTATTCGACCCCGTCCATGCCGGTCACCGGCTGGATTCCACCTGCATTGGCGGCAAAGGCTGCCCGGAATCCGCCCAGTTCCGCTTGCCCGACCGGCCGGATTTGCTGGGGGACGCCCAGCGTCTCCAGCCCGCCCTGGAGCAGCGCCTCGCAACTGCCGCGCAGGGCGGGCGCTTCCGGCCAGATCACCCGGCTGCCGTCCCAGAAGCCCACGTTCCAGATCGAACCTTCGCTGACCCAGCCTTCCGGGGTCACGAACAGGGCATCGTCGAAACCAGCCTGCTGGGCCTGCCGCCGGTAGTGGAACAGGGGGAAAGTACCCACGTGCTTGATAGGCGGCAGCGGGCGCACGAACGGATACGCGCGCACCCGGATGGGCGGCTTGCAGGCAGGCGCCGGCGGCGCCAGTGTCACCAGCACGTCCGGCACCACGGGATGCGTGGGCTTGCGATAGTCGAAATCGCGTGCGAATACGGTCAGCCGAAGACTGGCATCAGCCTCACCGCTGGCCTCCAGCGCCGCGCGCAGGTTGTCCCGCACTTGCTGGCGCGAAAGCTTGCAACCGAACAATTCCAAGGTCGCCTGTTGCAGGCGTTGCACATGGAATTCCAGTCCCTGCACCGCGCGGGCGCGCACCTGCATGACGGTGAAGTGCCCGTAATTGGACAGGGCCAGCGCGCGCAGATCATCGGCGCCGGCAGGTTGCCCATTGAGCAGTGCAACAGTCAACGGAACGGCATTCCGCCGCGCATGCCACCACCCATCATGCCCTGCAGGCCGCGCATCATGCCCTTCATGCCGCCGCCCTTGAGCTTGCCCATCATTTTTTCCATTTGCTGGTACTGCTTGAGCACTTTGTTGACGTCGGCGGGCGTGGTGCCGGAGCCGCGCGCGATGCGGGCACGGCGTGAGCCGTTGAGCAGCGCCGGGTTGCGGCGCTCCTTCTTGGTCATGGAGTTGATGATGGCGATCATGCGCGGCACTTCCTTGCCGGCCGTGACCTGCTGCTTCACGTGGTCAGGGATATTGCCCAGGCCCGGCAGCTTGTCCATCAAACCGCCGATGCCGCCCATGTTCTGCATCTGGTCGAGCTGGTCGCGCATGTCATTGAGGTCGAACTTCTTCCCCTTCATGACCTTTTCGGCCAGCTTCTGCGCCTTCTCCTTGTCGACCGACTGCTCCACCTGCTCGACCAGCGACAGCACGTCGCCCATGTCGAGGATGCGGTTGGCCACGCGTTCGGGGTGGAACACATCCAGCCCGTCGGTCTTCTCGCCGGTACCGATGAACTTGATGGGACGGCCGGTGACATAGCGCACCGACAAGGCCGCGCCACCACGCGCATCACCATCGGTCTTGGTCAGCACCACGCCGGTCAACGGCAGGGCTTCGCTGAATGCCTTGGCAGTCGTCGCCGCATCCTGGCCGGTCATGGAATCGACCACGAACAGGGTTTCGGCCGGGTTCGCCACCGCATGCACGGCCTTGATCTCGGCCATCATGGCTTCGTCGATGGCTAGGCGGCCGGCGGTATCGACGATCAGCACATCGGCGAAGGACTTCCGGGCATCGGCAATGGCCGCACGCACGATGTCCTCGGGCTTCTGCCCCGCCTCGGACGGGAAGAACAACACGTCCACCTGCTGCGCCAGCGTGCGCAACTGCTCGATGGCGGCAGGCCGGTACACGTCGGCACTGACCACCATCACCTTCTTCTTGCGGCGCTCCTTCAGGTGCTTCGCCAGCTTGCCCACCGTGGTGGTCTTACCCGCGCCCTGCAAGCCGGCCATCAGGATCACGGCCGGTGCGGGCACGTTGAGGTTCAGGTCGCTGGACGCCGAGCCCATCACCGTGGTCAGTTCGTCGCGGACCACCTTGATCAGCGCCTGGCCGGGAGTCAGCGACTTCAGGACTTCCTGGCCGACGGCTCGCACCTTGATCCGCTCGATCAGCGCCTGCACCACGGGCAGCGCCACGTCTGCCTCCAGCAGCGCGATACGCACTTCGCGGACGGTCTCCCGGATGTTTTCTTCGCTCAGGCGGCCACGGCCACGCAGGCGCTCGATGGTGCCGGAAAGACGCTGGGTCAGGGATTCGAACATGGGGGAAGCCAAAACAGGAACGGACGCGGATTATAGCC
>JBQGFJ010000340.1:0-9859 GCA_052040085.1 Pseudoxanthomonas sp. | reverse complement strand
TCGACGGCTTCTACCGTGGTGAAGTCGCGGAAAAATTGCTGGCGGGCGTTGCGGCCGAAGGTGGTCAGTGGACGGCGGACGAATTGGCGGCGTACAGCGTGCGCGTGCGCGAGCCGCTGCGGTTCAAGTACCGCAACTGGGAAGTTGTCACCGCGCCGCCTCCCTCCTCGGGTGGCGTGGCGTTGGCGCAGATGCTGCAGATCCTGTCGGCCTGGAAATTGTCCGAACTCGACGAAGCCAAGCGTACCCATTTGACTGTCGAAGCCATGCGCCGTGCCTTCCGTGACCGCACCTTCTACCTGGGTGATCCGGATTTTGTGGACGTGCCGGTGGCGCTGCTCACCAGTCCCGAATATGCCGCCGGGCTGCGTTCCACCATTCACCCTTACAAGGCCACGCCCAGTGACATGTTGTCCGGTGAGCCGACGCCGCTGGAGGACGAGGAAACCACGCATTTCTCGGTGATCGATGCCGAGGGCAACCGCGCGGCCGTCACCCAGACCGTCAACCTGCTGTTTGGCTCCGGGCTGATTCCGCCGGGAACCGGCGTGCTGCTGAACAACGAGATGGATGATTTCGCGCTCAAGCCCGGCACGCCCAATGCTTTCGGCGTGATGGGCTTCGACGCCAATGCGCCCGAGCCCGGCAAACGCATGCTCAGCTCCATGACGCCCAGTTTCATGCTGTCGGATGACCGCATCGCGGTGCTGGGCACACCGGGCGGCAGCCGCATCATCACCATGGTGCTGCTGGGCATCCTGGGCTACGACGATGGCCTGGAAGCACAGCCCGTGGCCGCATTGCCGCGCTACCACCACCAGTGGATGCCCGACGTGATTTCGGCCGAGAGCAATGCGTTTACCCCGGAAGTGGCGAAGCAACTCCGTGCCATGGGACACACCGTGAACCTGCCGGGCGAGAACGCGGCGGATGGCCGTGGTTCCAGTCACGTCTGGGGCAACTTCCAGACCGTGATGTGGGACCTGAAGGAGAACCGCCTGTCCGTGGGCAGTGATCCACGCAACTCCGTGGGCGAGGGCCGTGTCGAGCCGGCTGCCGCCGGAGCCCCTGCAAGGAAGTGATGCCATGAAGCTCTGGTCCATCATCGGCAATACGCAGAAGCTGGACGGTGGCGCGATGTTCGGCAACGCGCCACGCGCGATGTGGGCCAAATGGGCGGCACCGGACGAACAGAATCGCATCGCGCTGGCATGCCGTGCGTTGCTGGCCAGTCCGCTGGCCGGCAAGACCGTGTTGTTCGAAACCGGGATTGGCGCATTCTTCGAGCCGAAGCTGCGCGAGCGCTACGGTGTGCAGGAAGATCGCCACGTGCTTCTGGATTCATTGCGCGAAGCGGGATTCGGGCACGAGGACATTGATGTGGTGGTGCTGAGCCACTTGCATTTTGATCACGCTGGCGGGCTGCTGGCGCCCTGGGCCGAAGGCCGCGCACCGGAATTGCTGTTTCCCAACGCGACGTATGTGGTGGGGGCCGAACATTGGCGCCGCGCACTGGATCCGCATCCGCGTGACCGTGCCAGTTTCATTCCCGAATTGCCCGGACTACTGCAGGACAGCGGACGACTGGAACTGGTGGATGGGCCGCATTCGCAGGCGCTTGGCACATCGGTGCGCTTCCATTTCAGTGACGGCCATACGCCGGGGCTGATGCTGGCCGAGATCGTCGGTTCTGAACACGCCGACGGACTGCCACATGGCGGCGTGGCGTTCTGTGCCGACCTGATCCCGGGCCGCTTCTGGGTGCATGTGCCCATCACCATGGGTTATGACCGCAATGCGGAATTGCTGATCGACGAGAAGCGCGAATTCCTCGAGGACAAACTGGCGCGCAACGTGCATTTGTTCTTCACCCACGATACCGATTGCGCCTTGGCGCAGGTGGTGCGTGACGAGAAGGGGCGCTTTGGAACCACCCACGAAGTGCAGCGCCTGGTGGCCAGGCCGCTGCGTGGAGATATTGCAGCATGACCCCCCGCATCACCCTGTTGTTCGTCTCGCTGCACGTGCTGCTTTACCTGGCACTCTCGTTCCGCGTGATTGCACGCCGCAAGGCGAGCAAGGTAGGCATCGGTACCGGCGGCGATGAGACCCTGGCGCGTGCGGTGCGTGTCCATGCCAATTTCAGCGAGTACGTGCCAATCGCGTTGCTGTTGCTGGCGCTGCTGGAGTTGTCCGGCATCCATGCAGGCCTGCTGTGGGTCTACGGCGCCCTGTTGTTCGTTGCGCGCGTCCTGCATGCGATCGGGCTGGGAGCCTCCGCGGGTGTTTCGTTCGGACGGTTCACGGGTGCGGTGCTGACTTTCATCGTGTTGCTGGCGATGGCCATCACGGGGATCTGGCGTTTCCTGGCGCCGCTGATGCTCTGACATCCAGGCAGTGCCGGATGCCGTGCATCCTGGCTATGCCACCATGGCAACGGCCTATTCCGGATTGCGTCTGGCTGGGTTGCCGGGGCGTGGCAATAATGCGGCCATGATGACGCGCTTCCATGCCATGTCGCTGCGGTCCTTCGGATTCTTGTTGCCCATGTTGCTGCTGGCGTGGGACGTCCGGGCGATGGATGCAGATGCAAACCAGGCAATCCCGGGCAAGGTGCGCATCAATCAACTCGGCTTTGCCCCGGAGGCGAGCAAGCTGGCGGTCGCCGAGCGTGAAGCTGCGGGCGGGTTCCGCGTAGTGCGTGAAGAGGATGGCGAAGTGGTGCTGCAAGGTGTCACGGCACCTGCCGCGGAATGGGAGCCTGCCGGTCGCGTGGTGACAGTGGCGGACTTCAGCGATCTGCGAATACCCGGGCGCTATCGTGTCGAAGTGGATGGCTTGCCGCCGTCGGATGTGTTTCCGGTGCGCGATGGTGCGTATGCGGAGCTTGCCGATGCGGCACTCAAGGCCTTCTATTTCAACCGTGCCGGTATTCCGTTGTCCGCCGAACATGCAGGGCAGTGGGCGCGCGCTGCCGGCCATCCCGATGATCAAGTGAAGGTGCATGCTTCCGCCGCGTCGGTGCAACGACCTGCGGGTACTGTGATCAAGGCCCCCTATGGCTGGTACGACGCCGGCGACTACAACAAGTACGTGGTCAATTCCGGCATCACCATGCATGCGCTGTTGTCGGCGTGGGAACACTTTCCGGAATTCTTTCGTGATCGCGATGTCGGCATCCCCGAGAGTGGCAATGGCGTGCCCGACATTCTCGACGAAGCGTGGTGGAACCTGCGCTGGATGCTGGACATGCAGGACCCGCATGACGGGGGTGTGTACCACAAGCTCACCAACCTCCACTTCGATGGTTCGGTGATGCCGGACCAGGCCACGGCCGAGCGCTACGTGGTGCAGAAAGGAACGGCGGCCACGCTGGATTTTGCCGCGGTAATGGCGATGGCTGCGCGTATCTATGCGGATCATGAAGCGCACTTTCCGGGTATGCCGGCGCGCATGCGTGCCGCTGCCGAGTCTGCCTGGCGCTGGGCACAGGCCAATCCTTCCGTCGAATACATCCAGCCGCCGGACGTACACACCGGGGGCTATGGCGACAAGGCATTCGATGACGAGTTCGCATGGGCTGCCGCGGAGCTGTACCTGCTGACCGGCGAACGCACTTATCTGCGGGCATTCGAGCAATACAGCAGCGAGCCCGGCGTGCCTTCGTGGGCGCGTGTCGGCAGCCTGGGCTGGATGTCGTTGGCCGGGCATCTGGATCGCCTCCCGGACGACAACATCCGTGCCCGCATCCGCGATGGCATGGATGCCGTGGCAACGCGGTTGGCCGCACAGTGGCAGGACTCCACGTGGCGGGTGGGGATGCGTGGCTCCGATTTTCCCTGGGGCAGCAATGCGGTCGTGATGAACCAGGCCATGCTGCTCTTGCAGGGGTATCGATTGTCAGGGGAGCGCCGTTATCTGGATGCCGCGCAGTCGCAGTTGGACTATGTGCTGGGCCGCAACCCCTTGGGTATTTCCTACGTCACCGGCCATGGCGTGCGCACGCCGATGCATATCCACCACCGTCCTTCGGAAGCCGACGGCATCACCGAGCCGGTACCGGGCTGGTTGTCGGGTGGACCAAACCCGCGGCAACAGGATGCGGGGGATTGTCCCGTCCGCTATCCATCATCGTTGCCGGCGCTGTCGTGGCTGGACCACTCGTGCAGTTATGCGAGCAACGAAGTCGCCATCAACTGGAACGCGCCCTTGGTATACGTGGTGTCCGCTATCGAAGCGTTGACGCCCAAGGACTGAGCGCCGCCTGCATCACTCCACGCGCGTCCCGAAGATGCGGTCGCCGGCATCGCCCAGGCCGGGCAGGATGTAGCCCTTTTCGTTGAGCCGTTCATCGATGGCGGCGGTATAGACCTCCACATCCGGATGTGCGGCCTCCAGGGCTTGCAGGCCTTCCGGTGCGGCCACCAGGAAGATGCCCTTGATCCGGCGTGCGCCGGCGCGCTTGAGCATGTCGATGGTCGCGATCAGGGTGCCGCCGGTGGCGAGCATCGGGTCCAGGATCAAGGCGTCGCGTTCGTCGAGACGTCCGGTGAGGCGTTCGAAGTAGGTAGCCGGCTGCAAGGTTTCTTCGTCACGCTGCAAGCCGACCACGCTGACCTTGGCGGCCGGTATCAATGCCAGCACACCGGTCAGCATGCCAAGGCCGGCGCGCAGGATCGGCACCAGGGTGATCTTGGCCCCCGCGATGCGGCGCACCTGCACGTCGCCCGCCCATCCCGGCATGGTGGCCGGTTCCGTGTCCAGGTCGGCGGTGGCCTCGTAGGCGAGCAGGGTGCCGAGTTCGGTTACCAGCTCGCGGAATTCCTTCGTGCTCAGCGAGGCATCGCGCAGCAGGCCGATCTTGTGCTGGACCAGGGGATGACGGACTTCGACGATTTTCATGGGTGTATTCGTGTGTGCCATTCAAAGGGCGTGGTCATGCCGGCAGGTTGTCCACGCCGGTGGACAGGGTGTTCAGGTGTTGCTTCCGCGGTGACGTACCAGCTGGCCGCGCTGGCCGGTGGGCTCGCCATCCTGGTACGCGGGCTGGCCACCGAGCAGCACCAGGTCGAAGCCTTCGGCCAGGGTGAAGGGATTCACGTAGTCCGCACGGCCACGCACCCGGGCAGGGTCGAACAGCACCAGGTCGGCCACGGCACCTGCGCGGATCGTGCCGCGGTCCTTCAGTCCAAGGATCCGTGCCGGCAGGCTGGTGGCCTTGCGTATGCCTTCCTCCAGGGACACGCGCTTCTCGTTCACCACGAAGTCCTCGATCCAGGTAGCGAAAGTGCCATGTCCGCGGGGATGGCGGCCCTTCGGCGAGCCGTCGCTGGCGATGGCGACGTAGGGATCGATCAGGATGCGTGTCTGCAATTCCTTGTCCATCACGAAGTGCGCGGCCTGGCCTCCTTGTGGCCCCAGTGCCAGCAGTACGTCCGGCCATGGGCGGCCATCCGCTTCTGCCACCTGCGCGAGGGTCTTGCCCGCATGTTCCCCGGTACCGAACAGCAGGGCGCCGGGTCCACCACGGCGCAGCATGCGCTGTTCCAGCACGTTGCGCAGTTCATCGTGGCGGTTGGCCACTATCTGGGTGTAATCGGTGGGCGGCAGCGCCCATTCGGGGAACAGGATGCCGATCGTGGTGTAGCTGGCGATGTACGGATAAGCGTCCGCGGTGAGTGGCAGGCCGGATTCGCGCAAACGTTGCAACTCGGCCAGCGTGCGTTCGGCACGCTCGGCACCTTTCCCATACACCACTTTCAGATGCGAGATGTGGGTGCGTGCCGGACGGCTGGCCTCGATGTGCTCCAGGATGGCGGCATCCACTTTGTCATCGTCCTCGGAACGCATGTGGCTCATTGCCACGGCATCGTGGTTCGCCAATATCCGGCCGAGTGGAATGATCTCTTCACGAGAGGAGTAGATGCCGGGCACGTATTCGAGCCCGGTGGACATGCCGAAGGAGCCTGCCGCCAGGTCCGCTTCCAGCACTTCGGCCATGCGTGCGAGTTGCGCTGCCGAAGGCGTGCGGGTTCCATCGTCGATGCCGGCTTGCCGGCGCAGCGAGCCATGTCCCGAGGTAGTGGCGATGTTGATGTCCGGCAGGCTGTGCTCGAGCGCATCGAACCAGGCCGGTATGCCGCCGGTGGAATCGCGGCCCAGCGATGGGCTGCTTCCATCCTGACCCAGCACGATGGTGGTGGCACCCATCGCCAGATGGCTCACGTAGGACTGGGTCAGCGGGTCGCCATGCGCGTGCAGGTCGATGAAGCCCGGGGCCAGCACCCGGCCGCCGCCTTCGATGATGCGTGCGCCACGTATGCTGTTTGCGGCAATGCGGCCGATCCGTTCGATCCTGTCGCCACGCACCAGCACGTCGGCAGCCAGCGCCGGTGCCCCGGTGCCATCCACCACGCGCACGTCGCGGATCAGTAGCGCCGGCAGGGAGCCGGATGTGGCGCCAGCCCAGCCCGGCAGTGAGAGCGAGGCGGCACCTGCCGCGGATGCCAATAAAAAGCTGCGCCTGGACCATCCCATGCCATTTCCCCTGTTGATCAATGCGGAGTGGGTAAGCATGGCAGGGTAACCCGATTCCGGCCTCACTCCTCACTGCCTTGCCATAACCTGGGGTAATGGAGTGGTCGGGTGTGCGGGTCCAAAAAAACAACGCCCCCGCATGTGCAGGGGCGTTGTGCGTCATGAGTGCGGCATGGGTCCGGACTACGGAGAAGAGATTCCGGCTTTCTGCATCACCGGGATCACTGATCAGAACTTGTAGCGGAAACCTGCCAGCCAGGATCGGCCGAACTGTTCCATTTCCAGTACGCGGTTGCGATCACCCTGGAAGCGGATCTGGGTGACGTCATTGATGTTGTTGACCTCCAGGAACAAACGCCATTCACGGCTCAGGTCGTATTCGGCCGAGAAGTCCAGGCTGGCACGTTCGTCCCAATACACATTGAGTTCCGGCGTGGCCACATCGAAGGTCTGGATGAACTTGGAGCGGTAGTTATAGGCCAGGCGGGCGTTGATGCCGTACTTGTCGTAGGTCAATGCCAGGTTGTAGTTGGTGCGCGAGGTGCCCGGCAGTTCGGTGCTGCCGCCGCCGAACGGCAGCTCGGCACGTGACTTGGCGTAGGTGTAGTTGCCGTAGAAGCCCAGGCCATCGAAGGGCGACGGCAGGCGGTCGAAGGTCTGCTGCCATGCCAGTTCCACGCCTTCCAGGCGGCCGTTGGTACCGTTTTCGGCGCGCGTGATCCGATGGGTGATGCCGCCGCCGGCATCCACGTCCTGGGTGGCAAGGAACAACGGGTCATCGATGCGCTTGTAGAACGCAGCCAGCGAGACCAGGCCCAGTGGGCGGATGTAGTACTCGTAGGACAGGTCGAGGCTTTGCGCGACGGCTTCCCTGACGTTCGGATTGCCTTCGGTGATCTCGATGATGGAGTTGTCGGCTTCGCCAAGAATGCGGTAAGGCGCCGTATTCATGAAGTCGGGACGGTTCAGCGCAGTCGAGTACGAAGCGCGGAGCACGCCGTTGCTTCCCACGTCGTAACGGAAGTGCAGGCTGGGCAGCACGTTGCTGTAGCTGCGGCCGGCCACCAGTGGCGTGACATCGCCGGTGTCTTCATCGAACTCGATGGCCTCGCCACGGGTCTTGGTGCGCTCGTAGCGTACGCCGGCGATCATGGTCAGCTTGTTCCACTGGCCGTCCAGGCGCACGTAGGCTGCATTGACGTCTTCCTCGGCGCGGTAGTCGGCAGTGAGCGAATCCGGGATCAGGCGGGCATGGTTGCTGCTGTCCAGCAGTGGGCCGGCCCAGCGGTCGAAGATGTTGCGGCAGAACCGGCGGCCGGTCAGGAAGTAGTCGAAGTTGTTGGAATATTCGTTGCACAGCATGTCGGACATGGTGATGCCGAGTGCATTGAAATCGGCAGCAGATCCATTGCGATAACGCTCATCGTCGAAGGACTTGTCGCGCTGGCGCGTGCGGATGCCGAACTTCAAATTGCCGGTATCGCCGAAGGACGGCAAGGCACGATCAACATCGAAACGGAACCCGGTTTCCTCTTCCTCGCTGTATTCCAGGCGTTCGTTGAGGCGGCGGAATGCAAACCAGCTTTCCGGCAGGTTGACGCCGGTGGCGGGTGCATCCGGGCGGCCGAGGATGGTCCAGGTCGGGAAATCGTGGTTGGTGTAGTCGTAGTCCATCTTCGGGCGCACAGTGGAGCGGAAGATGTACTGCATGCGCGGATCGGTGGTCTTCTCGGCGTTGCTTTGCGAGACCTGCCAATCGAATTTCCACAAGTCACCGGCGAAGTGCTCGCCGCCCAGGTTGTAGGTGCGGATATTCTTGTCGTAGGTACGTTCGCGGAGCTCCTTGTCGAAGGTGGCGCGGACGTTGCCGGTTGTCTGGTTGGAGCCGGCGGTGTGCTGGTCCATGGTGATGATCATGTTGTCGCGGAACTCGCGATCCTTGAAGTTCGCGTCGGAAGCAACGAAATAGACCAGGTTGCCCGGATTGATGCGGTAATCGAAGCGGCCCGTGAGGCCAGTGCGGCTGCGGGTACCTTCGTAGTCCTTGATTTCGACGCCGACCGGCATGATCCGGCCATCACTGAAACGCTCGTAGATGGTTTCAACATTGTCGGTGAAGCGTCCCTGGTTGCTCAGCGAACCGGAGATCAGCACGCCAATGTTCTGGTCGGCACCGAAGCGATGGCCCACGGTGGCATTGAAGCGCTCGTTGGTGCCGTTGCCTAGTTGGTACTTGCCCAGGCCCATCGAGGCATTCAGGGTCAGGCCATCGCGGTCCAGGGCGCTCTTGGTGCGGATGTTGATGTTGCCGGCAATGGCGTCGCCGTCCATGTCCGGGGTGATGGCCTTGGTGACTTCCAGGGCGGAAATGACGTCGGATGGGATGGTGTCCAGTTCAACGCCGCGGCTGGTCGAGTCCGGATTGGCCAGCGGTACGCCGTCGATGGTGACGGTGGTGAACTCCTTGGGTGCGCCGCGCACGGTCACGTAGCGGCCTTCACCCTGGTCGCGTTCGATCGAAACGCCGGGAATGCGCTGGGTGGATTCGGCGATGTTGTTGTCCGGGAACTGGCCCAGCAAGTCGGCGGAGACCACGTTGGTGTAGTTCACCGAACTGCGCTGTTGGTTCAGTGCCAGTGCCTGGGCATCACGAATGCCGCGGACTTCGACCCGGTCGAGAGAAACCGCATTGGCGCTGCTGCCCACCGTGGTGCTGTACAGGGTCATGTCCACGCGTGCGCCTGCGGAGGCGCCGACTTCGACTTCCAGATCCTGCGGCTGATAGCCCAGGAAGTCGACTGTCAAACGGTGGCGTCCGGGAGCAAGGCCTACGATGCGGAAGCTGCCGTCACGCTCCGTTACCGCCTGCTTGCCGTCCACGGTGATGCGCGCGCCTTGCAGGTACACGCCGCGCGCTGCTTCCTTGATGCTTCCCGTGATGGTGCCGGGCGCGCCTGAGGCGCTTACGGTCGGCTCATTGGATTGCGCGAGTGAAGTGGGGGCGTACGAAAGTGAGATTGCCGCGGCGATGGCGATGGCAATCAGGGAAGCTTTGGGGGTCATGGATATCAGGCTCTTGATTGGAGACAGCGTGGAGCGGCAAGACATGCCGCTTGCTGGTCGCACAGCCTGATTCGTTAATGTTTCAGTGGCATGAACGTATTGTTTCCCGCCTGAAATATTTCATGGAAACAAATATGAAATATCGACCAGCTATGTTGGGCAGGTGCGCCCATGCCAGCAGGCCACTGATGCGCGATGTGGCCATGTTGGTGGAAGCCATGCCCTGGCGGTTGTGTTGGAGTCCGGGCCGGGATCGCTG
>JBQGFJ010000339.1:0-3606 GCA_052040085.1 Pseudoxanthomonas sp. | reverse complement strand
CAGAGGTCCAGCGACGTCTCGAAACCCACGGGCGCAACGAACTGCCGCCGCCACGGCGCCAGCCCGCATGGCAGCGCTTCCTTGCCCAGTTCAACAATGCGCTGATCCTGTTCCTGCTCTCGGCTTCCATCGTGGCCGGCTCGCTGGGCCATCTGGTGGATGCCTTGGTGATCGTGGCAGTGGTGCTGGTCAATGCCATCGTCGGCTTCGTGCAGGAAGGCAAGGCGGAGCAGGCGCTGGCGGCGCTGCATTCGATGTTGGCACCCACCGCGCGTGTCATGCGCGGGGGTGAGCGGCAAACAATCCCGGTGAGCGAATTGGTGCCCGGCGACATCGTGCTGGTGGAAGCAGGTGATCGCATCCCGGCGGACCTGCGTGTGTTGCGTGCACGTGGTTTGCTGGTCGACGAAGCCATCCTGACCGGCGAATCAATGGCAGCGGAAAAATCCGAAGCCGCGGTGGAAGCACAGGCGCCACTCGGTGACCGCAGTTCGATGCTGTACTCCGGCACCCTGGTGGCGGCGGGACAGGCCTCGGGTGTGGTGGTAGCCACTGGCATGGCTACCGAGATGGGCAAGATAAGTGAATTGCTCGGCTCGGTGGAAACCCTGACCACGCCACTGTTGCGCCAGATCAACCGGTTCGGGCGCTGGTTCACCTTCCTCGCGATTGCCGGCGCCGTGGTGTTGTTCCTGTTCGCCGTGTTCTTCCGTGCCTATGAATGGCTGGATGCTTTCATCGTGGTAGTGGCGCTGGCGGTGGGTGTGGTGCCGGAAGGCCTGCCTGCGGTCATCACCATCACGCTGGCCATCGGCGTGCGGCGGATGGCGGCACGGCATGCCATTGTCCGGCGATTGCCCGCAGTGGAAACCCTGGGCGCCACCACGGTGATCTGCTCCGACAAGACCGGCACGCTGACACGCAATGAAATGACCGCGCGGCGTCTGGTGACGGCGGCTGGCGTGCATGAAGCGGAAGGGGCGGGTTATGCGCCGGTGGGTGCGTTGCAGCCGGTGCATGGCAATGGGGAGATTGACGCCGGCACGCGGCAATTGGAGCTTACGGGACTGCTCTGCAATGACGCGGGATTGCACGAACGCGACGGACACTGGGTGGTCGATGGTGATCCCATGGAAGGCGCACTGGTGGCGCTGGCGATCAAGGCAGGCCTGGATCCTGAAACCGCGCAGGCCGACCGGCCACGTCTGGATGAAATCCCGTTCGATGCGCAATACCGCTACATGGCCACCTTGCATCGCGGTGCCGATGCGGCAGTGGAGATCCACGTCAAGGGTGCGCCGGAACAAGTGCTGGCGTTGAGTGGAAGCCAGTGGGGTGCCGATGGCAGCCAGGTTCCACTGGATCGCGGGCTATGGGAGTCGGCGATTGCCGAAGCGGCCTCCGAAGGACAGCGCGTACTGGGCTTTGCGATGCGCCGCTTGCCTGTGGCGCCAGCTGCATTCGGTTTCGACCAGGTGTCCGATCTGGTGTTCCTGGGCGTGATCGGTTTCATCGATCCGCCGCGCGATGAAGCGATTGCCGCGGTGGCTGACTGCCGTTCCGCCGGCATCGCGGTGAAGATGATCACCGGTGACCATGCGGCTACGGCGGCCGCCATCGCGCGCCAGTTGGGCATTGCCGAGCAGCCGCAAGTCATCACCGGACAGGATCTGGACCAGGTCACGGACGAAGCGCTGCCCGAAGTTGCCGCGGCTGCCGCGGTGTTTGCACGCACAAGCCCGGAACACAAGCTGCGGGTGGTTCGCGCGCTGCAATCACGCCGTGAAACCGTGGCGATGACCGGTGATGGCGTCAACGATGCGCCTTCGCTGAAACAGGCCGATGTTGGCATCGCGATGGGCAGGAAGGGCACCGAGGCGGCCAAGGAAGCCTCGCAAATGGTGCTGGCCGACGACAACTTCGCATCCATCGTGGCAGCCGTGCATGAAGGGCGTGCGGTGTACGACAACATCCGCAAGGTGATTGCGTGGACCTTGCCGACCAACGGCGGTGAAGCCCTGGCCATCGTGGCAGCCATCTTTTTCAGCCTGACCCTGCCGATGACGCCGGTGCAGATCCTGTGGATCAACATGGTGCTGACCATCACCCTAGGCCTGGTGTTGGCATTCGAGCCTGCGGAACCCGGCGTGATGCAGCGGGCCCCGCGCCGCCAGGGCACGGCACTGGTCACGCCGTTCATGCTCTGGCGCATCCTGTTCGTGTCGGTACTGTTCACCCTGGGGGCGTTTGGCATCTTCGCCTGGGCCACGTCGCGCGGGTTCGACGTGCCCACGGCGCGCACGATGGTGGTGAACGTCATCTGCGTCATGGAAATCTTCTACCTGTTCAACGTACGCTACCTGCACATGAGCTCGTTCACCCTGCGGGGGGCGCGTGGAACACCGTCGGTGTTGTGGGCCGTGGGTGGCGTGGTGCTGGCGCAGTTGGCTTTCACCTATCTGCCATGGATGCAGGCCTTGTTCGACACACGGCCGGTGCCGTTTGGCGCAGGCGTGATGATCGTGCTGATAGGCGTGGTGATGATGACGATCCTGGAAGTGGAAAAGTGGTTGCTGCGGCGTTGGGGCATCTTCGAAGAACTGCGGTCCGCCCCGGCCGCGTCGGACCGATAGTGGAGAGGACAGTGCGATGAATGAATCCTTCTGGAAACCCGGAGTGCCACGCAGCATCCTGCTGGCGACCGACCTGAGTGGACGCTGCGACCGTGCACTGGATCGTGCCGTACTGTTGGCCCGGCACTGGAATGCGCGGCTGGTGGCGATGACGGTGATAGAGCCGGATGCGACCGTGCCGCAGCCGGGTTCACGGCTGGAGACACCCGGCTGGTACGTGGAGCAAAATCCGTTGCAGGTGGCAACGCGACGGCTTGCGCGGGATGCCGGTACGGAAGACGTGAATGCCGTGGTGCGCGTGGAGCAAGGCCATGCGGGCCGCAACCTCTTGCAGGTGGCGGAAGAAGAGGGTTGCAGTTTGGTGGTGACCGGCGTGGCGCGGCACGAAGCCTTCGGGCGCATGGTGCTGGGTTCCACGGTGGACTGGCTGGTCCGTCATTCGCAACTGCCGGTCCTGGTAGTGCAGGAGCGTGCGCGCGGCGCGTACCGCAGCCTGGTGGCGGCGAGCGATTGGTCGCCTTCTTCGAAACATGCCCTGGAATCCACGGCAGGCGTGTTCCCGGAAACCGCAGTTTCCATCCTGCATGGTTTCGACGTTCCGTTCCTGGGCATGCTGGAAAGCAGTCGTGACAGTGCGATTGGGCAGACCCGTGAGCAGGCGTTGGCGGATGGCCGTGCTTTCCTGAATGAATTGACCATGCCGGTGGGTGCTGGCGAACTGCCGCGCCTGGTAGTCGAACACGGTGATCCAGCACGCCTGCTGCGCTTGTACGCACAGCAGTACGACATCGACCTTGCCGTGGTGGGTACGCATGGGCGCAGTGCCCTGTTCGACGTGGTGATCGGCAGCGTGGCGAAGCGGATCCTGGAGCAGGCACCCATCGACGTGCTGATCGTCCGCGACCCGCATTCGAAGCCTTCGCTGGACGATTGAGAACCCGATTCCTGTAGGAGCGGGGGGGGGGGGGGGGGG
>JBQGFJ010000338.1:0-16923 GCA_052040085.1 Pseudoxanthomonas sp. | reverse complement strand
GGACCATGGTCCCGGATGGATGTCCGTGCGGTATGGCCGGAGGCCTTCAGCGAATATTGCTTATCGAATTTTTCGCAGTGTCGTGCCGGGTGTTCATCACGCCATCACGCACGCTGAACCCGATCACGATCCGTACCTGTTGTGGTGGCGCGGTACGTACATTGGTCTTCAGTGTGTCCTTCAGGCCGCTGGTTGCCTTCTCCACCACCACGGCCAGCTGGTAATCACCATCGGCAAGCGGTTGTGACAAGTCCACTTCGCTTCCCGCAGCTTGTCCGCTGGCTTGCCTGCCCGTGGCGGCGTAGGAGGCCTGTGCCGCACCGCTGCCACTGTTGGCCAGCACTCCTACCGATGAGACTGCCGCAGACACGATGCTTGCACCGGGCATTACTGCGCCAACGAGGGAAGCACCTTGGCCAACCATGGATGTCTTCTGGCTGGCCGCAGGTATTTCCTTGCGCACAGCCACGGCCCTGGAGGGCTCGGCCGGGGCCAGTGCCAGTGCCTGCAGGTCGGCACGATAGCCGCTGCCATCGGGGAACACGATGGTGCAGGCATCGCCCGTGCATTCGACCGCCAGCGGCGGCATGGTGGACGGTGGCACCTGCGATCCCGTGGCCATGCTTTCGCCGAAGGTCTTGCCCTGGGTTTGCCTGGGAGTGGTCACGCTCATCGAGATCCGGCTCGGCATTTCCTGGGTATTGGTGCTGCTGGTGATGTCTCCAGCATGTGCCGCAGGAAGGGTTCCCCATGCCAGCCACGCGAAAACACACACGCCACGCCTGCGCCTCATCGTATTCATGCGCTGCCCCCCCTGATTGAATTGCAGCCGATCCTACTCCTGGCGGCGGTTTCCACTGGTGCCCGGACAGGGAGCGTTGTCCGGTATTCAGTTCCGTTCGCTGGCCAGGCCGTCATTGGAAATGCTTGCAACCCGTGCCTGGTCTGCAGGCTGCATGCAGCTTTGGCCCGGGGTCGAGTTCGACGATGGATTATGGCTACCATGGCGCATGCCTTCCCATGACGCCACCGAACTGACGGACACGGACCTTCCCCTGGTCAGCCGCAGCATTCCGTGGCCGTTGCGGGTGTTGCTGGTGGCTTTCGGTGCATTTGCCATCGTCATGCCCGCGTGGGAGCTTGGCCGCGGCCTTTGGCCACTCAATATCGCCACCCCGGTGTTCGGCGTGATCATCATGGGCGCGGCATTCGTGGGCTTCCATCTGGTCATGGCCGGCCTGTCCGGCTGGAGTGATGTGTGGACCTATCCGCCCGGAGCCATCGTCGTCACGCGCCGCGGCTGGGGACGGCAAACCACCCAGCGGCTCACGGCCACCCAGGTGGGCGGCGTGGACGTGCGCTGGCGGGAAGAGGCAGAAGATGCCGATGCCCAGTGGCAGGTCGTGGTGGTGCCCAAGCCCACGTTTTCAGGGCTGGGAGCGAAGGCGGGTCCCGGGGGTGTTTTCGATGCGGGCAGTTATGGCTCGCAGGCGTATGCCGAGCGAATACGCCGCGCCTTGCTGGACCATCTGGGCCTCCGATGAGCGGCAACGACCTGGATACCCTGCGCCGTTACGCCATCGCGCGCACCCTGTTCAAGCCCACCACGCTGCCGCGGGCCATCCAGCGGCTGGGTTTCGTACAGGCCGATCCGATCCGTGCGCCGGCCCGTGCCCAGGACTTGACCCTGCGCCATCGGGTCAAGGATTACCTTGCCGGTGATCTGGAACGGCGATATCCCCGGTTGGCGGTGGATGAGGATTACCTGGTCAACTACGGCTTCCTGCCACGCGAGCACCTGGCCTTGATGCATCCGCGACAGCCGCGCCGTGCCTGGGATGCCAGGACCCGGCGCAAGGCAGAGGACGTGCTTGCCTTCGTGCGCGAACATGGGCCGGTGCACCCGCGCGAGGTGGAGCAGCATTTCGCCCATGGCAGCGTGCGCAATTATTGGGGCGGCTCCAGCAATGCCAGCACCCATCTGCTGGATGGCTTGCACTACCGTGGCTTGCTGCGTGTCCAGCGGCGTGAAAGCGGCACTCGCGTGTACGAAGCCGTAGTGCATCCCTTCGTGGACGATGATCCCGTGGAACACGCACGCCGTGCCGCCGCATTGATCGATCTGGTCGTGTGCAAGTACGCGCCATTGCCAGCCGCCAGCCTGACCTACCTGGTGCGTCTGCTGGGCTACGGAGCACCGCATCTGGCCACGCAAACCCGGGCAGCGTTGAAACAGGCCCAGCAAGATTTGCCCAGCAGCCGTATCGATGGTGTCACCTGGTACTGGCCGGCGGGCGAAAACCCGGCCTCGCGACGCCATGCGGTGGATGAATCTCTGCGTTTGCTGGCCCCGTTCGATCCCGTGGTCTGGGACCGGCGCCGTTTCGAATTGCTCTGGGGCTGGGCCTACAAGTTCGAGGCCTACACGCCCGCACCCAAGCGCAAGCTCGGTTATTACGCATTGCCGATGCTGTGGCACGACCAGGTGATCGGCTGGGCCAATGTCAGTGTCCGCGAAGGCCGTGTGCAACCGGATTTCGGTTATGTCGCAGGTGTGCCGAAGGGGGTTGCCTTCCGCAGGGCGCTGGACGATGAGATGCAACGCCTGGCGGTTTTCCTCGGCCTGCAGTAAGCCGGGTATGTCCGGTTGGCCGTATCAACCGCGCCGTGCGGCTTCGATGGTGGCGATGTCGATCTTGCGCATCGTCATCATCGCTTCGAAGGCGCGTTTGGCGGCGGCACGGTCCGGGTCCGTGAAGGCTTCGGTCAGGGCGCGCGGGGTGATCTGCCATGACAGGCCCCATTTGTCCTTGCACCAGCCGCATTCGCTTTCCTGTCCGCCATTGCCGACGATGGCATTCCACAATCGGTCCGTTTCTTCCTGGTCCTCGGTGGCGACCTGGAACGAAAACGCCTCGCTGTGCTTGAACGCAGGGCCACCGTTCAGGCCCAGGCAGGGGATGCCGAGCACCGTGAATTCCACGGTGAGCACGTCGTCCTGCTTGCCGGAAGGAAAGTCGCCCGGTGCCTGGTGCACGGCCTTGACCGCACTGTCAGGGAAGGTTTCGGCATAGAACGTGGCGGCTTCCAGCGCGGTGCCATCGAACCACAGGCAAATCGTGTTCCGGGGTGTCATTTCCGTCTCTCCGGGATGGGCTCGGGACCAGATCATGCTGCAACGCCGGAAAGACCGGGTGAAAGCCAGGAAGTTTTTCGGGACTTTGCCTGGTGGGAATTCATGCCTTTGGATGCTGGTCCAGTTCCTGCGGCATTGGGACCGGGGTGACGTTTTCCCGATTCAACCGTGCATGTTCGGCTGCCTTCACCCAGCGGGCGTAGGTGTCGGCGGGTGAGTGCTTTTGTATCCAGGCATGCAAGGCCAGCCAGTCCGAGCGCATTATCCAGCTTTCCGGGAGGCGATCCCGGAAGCAATTGACATGCCACCAGACGATGTCGCGCCCGAACAACTCCGGTACCAGGTGCGTATTTATCTGACGGTATTGCACCAACATGCGCATCCGCTGGAAGAATGTCAGGATCCGCAGGATATTGGAGTAGTTCTCCGGGGAGTCCTGCATCTCGAGTTGCAGGAGGTCCTTGCCGGGATGGTTGCGGATCATCCTGTCCGCGCGCATGCGTACGATCGCCATGCCCTCGCCATTCCATTCGCGCTGGAGGTCCACGGTGTTCTGCACACGGAAGCGCCGTTCGCTGGCGTACCAGCTGATCGTGGCGCCCGCCAGTACGCCGACGAGTCCGGTGGCTATGCTGATCAGGGTGCTGGTGAGGTTCACATCCATCGATGGATTCCTTGGCTGCAAGAGGCGCGGCGTGATGCTGTCGAAAGCAGGAGCCTACATCCCCGGATACCCGTTGCGAAGCCGGGAATGTGTTTCCGCAAGCCGATACGGCTTGCGATTGACGATATATTGAACGCGGTTGCATGGGCTGTTTGATATTCGGCGGGACTAGGGGATTTCCGATGTTCAAATCCGTGGCATTGATCGGGATGTGGTTCGTGCTGTCGGCCTTCGTGCCGCAGGTGCAGGCCAAGGCTCCCTTCGTGGAAACCGCGGCTGCCGATCAGGTGGCGCAGATGGGGGCCGGGGTGAACATCCTCGGCTACGACCCGTACTGGCAGGAGGGCGGGCAGGGCAACTACCGCGAGGAGCACTTCAAGGCCATGCGTGATGCAGGCTTCAGTACCGTGCGGGTGGTGCTGTTCACCTTCCGTCACCTGGACCAAGACGGCGTGCTGGATCCGGCCTGGCTGGAGAAGCTGGATTGGGTGGTGGAGATGGGCAAGAAACACGAGCTCAACGTCATCCTGGACGTGCACGACTTCGATGAGTGCGCCAAGGATTTCGCCAACTGTGCCGGGCGCCTGGAACAGGTCTGGTCGCAATTGGCCAGCCGCTATGCGGATGAGCCGGCTTCCGTTGTCTTCGAATTGCTCAACGAACCGCACGGGCAACTGGACGCGGAGACCTGGAACGCCTTCTTCCCGAAGCTGCTGGACGTGGTGCGTGAAAGCAATCCCACCCGCAACGTGATCATCGGACCGGTGGGCTGGAACAGTTTCCGCCACCTGGATGCACTGGAACTGCCAGAGGACGACCGGCACCTGATCGTCACTTTCCATTATTACGAACCTTTCGATTTCACCCATCAGGGCGCCAACTGGGTGGAGGAGCAGTTCTCCCGTCTGAAGAATGTTTCCTTCGGTACGCCGGAGCAGATTGCGCAGATAGGCAAGGACTTCGACACGGTGAAAGCCTGGTCGGAAAAACATGACCGGCCCATCCTGCTGGGCGAGTTCGGCGCTTATGACAAGGGGCCGATGGAAAGTCGCGTACTGTGGACCGACACTGTTTCCCGCGCCGCCCGTGAGCGCGGCTTTGCGCGTGCCTACTGGCAGTTTTCCAGTGACTTCCTGTTGTACGACTTCGGCAAGCAGGCGTGGGTCGAGCCCATCTTGCGTGCGGTCATTCCGGAGTGAGTGGAATCTTGCATTTTTGTTGGTGGAATCAACCCATGGAAGGAGGGTTACGGTGATCGACAAGTTGATCGAGCTGGGCGATGGAAGGCTTCTGATTCCGCTGGTTATCGTGGTGACAGGTGCTGCCTTTGCGAAGGGTGTTTTCACTCTTTTCCGTTCACGTAGTCAGGATCGCAGGGATTTCCTGGATCTTTTCCGTGGACACGGAGCTCAGAGTGACCTTTGGGTAACGGTAGCGGTCAGGCATGTCTTTGGTGCCTATCTCCCAACCAGCCTGATCAGGCAATTGATGTCCAGTCCGCAGCCAGGGCGAGCGTTGCTTGAAGTGGCTTCTGCTTGGAGCTTCATCGACATGGATGATGAAACCAACGAGTTGTCGTGGCGGATCAAGGCTTTCCGCTCAGCAAGGCTCAGGAAACTCTGCATTGCAGTGCTTGCGCTCCTCTACTTTGTACTGGCTTTCGTGTCACTGTCCCTTGTCTACGTCTGTTTGTCAGGAGATGTCGAAGGCAAGGTGCTCCGGATTGGGTGGACGTACGCAGTTCTGACGGGTGTGGGAGCATTCGCCGCCTTGTCATATGGAGACAATTTGAAGGATGCCCATGTGGCGGTATCTCGATGGCTTGGTTTGGCTTGATCCTTGATCAAAGTGGCCACGAGTAGCACTTCGCATTGCACTGCGACATGCGCCATAGACGCGAGCTATGTTTGCTTGCGTTTGGATGCCGCGTGATTGTTGGTCATGGGGGCCGTTGCTAATCTAGCGCCGACACTCACAAAAGCAGGCAGCCACATGCAAAGACGACAGTTCCTGGGTAGTGCGGCATTGGCGGGATTGGTGCTGCCGCTTGCTGGCGCCGGTGGTGCCATGGCGGCAACGGCGCCGGGTAAACGCTTGTTGCCGGTGCCGCTCAATCGCGGTGACACCGTCGGGTTGGTCAGCCCATCGGCGGCAACGGACGATCTGCTCAATCTGCAGCTTGCCCGTGAAGTGTTGGAGGCACTCGGCCTCAAGGTCAGGACTGGCGCACATTACGCCAGCAGGCGTGGTCATCTGGCCGGGACCGATGCCGAGCGTGCGGGTGATCTGAACACCATGTTCGCCGACACGCAGATCAAGGGCATCATCTGTGCCCGCGGGGGTTCCGGCGCCGCACGCATCCTGCCGCTGCTGGATTACGACGCCATCCGCCGCAACCCGAAGGTGCTGCTGGGCTATTCCGACATCACCGCGTTGCACAACGCCATCCAGGCACGGACCGGACTGGTCACCTTCCATGGCCCCAATGGCACCGGCAGCTGGAACAAGTTCAATGCCGATCAGTTCCGCCGTCTGTTCTTTGATCGCGAACTGATCCAGTACCAGAACGAGAGTGACGACGACAAGGAACTGGTGCCACGCACCAACCGCATCACCACCCTGACCGGCGGCAAGGCCCGCGGTGAACTGGTGGGCGGCAACCTGACCGTGCTCACGGCGCTTGCGGGTTCGCCCTACCTGCCGGATTTCACCGGCAAGATCCTGTTCCTGGAAGATGTTTCCGAAGCACCGTACCGCGTGGATCGCATGTTCAGCACGCTCAAGCTGATGGGTGCGCTGGACAAGATCGCCGGTGTGATCTTTGGCGAGTGCACCGATTGCAGTCCCGGCAATGGCTATGGGTCGCTGACGCTGGCACAGGTTCTGGAGGACTACATCAAGCCGCTCGGTATCCCGGCGTATTCGGGCGCGATGATTGGCCATATCCGCCGGCAGTTCATCGTGCCGGTGGGTGGCCGCGTCGAAATGGATGCCGATGCCGGCAGCTTCCGCCTATTGGATCCGGTGTTCCAGAAGGCCTGATCGCATTGCAACCACAAGTGCGCGGACATCAGTGTCCCCGTTTGTGGAAATAGACCTGCTCGGCGGCCCAGCGCAGTGGCGACGAGTGCAGCATCAGGTCGAACGGCCAGTCGTATTGCAGGCGGTCGTAGGCCCAACGCAATGCACGCTTGAAGCGGAAGCGCGGGGCTGATGCCACGGCCACCTGTTCCGGATCCGGGCCGCCATCACGCAGGTGCGCGGCAATGGCGCGGCCAACCGTCCAGCCATGTTCCCATGCCGAATGGATGCCACCGGCGGTGACCGGCGATACCACGCCGGCAGCATCGCCGACCAGGATGGCTTGATCGCGAGCCAGGTTGGCGACCGGGCCGCCACAAGGAATCAGGCCGGCACGGATGTGTCCGGGTTTGAGATGGCGGGGCAGGCCACCTGCGATTCCGGCATGCAGCAGGAATCCATCAACATCCGGCACCTGCTTCCGTGAGGGTGTGTGGCGCAGGGCCAGGCCGGCCTGGATGCCGGTGGGGTTCTGGGTGATCCAGCCGATGTAACCGGGCGCATGGCGCTTGCTGATGAAACAGTGCAGGGCATCGGGCTGGGCAAGCATGGCGCCTGGAAACTCGTATTCGACGCCATGGATGAAATCCTGCACCTGCCCCAATCCACAGTGCCGGGCCACGCGTGAACGTGCACCGTCGGCACCGACCAGGTAGCGGGTATCGCCCAGGCGATCCACGGCCCAGCCGCGGCTGCTGCGATGGCAACCGGTGAACGCATTGCCCAGCCGCAAATCCACCCCGTTGTCACGCATCAACCCGGCCAGCCAGCGCATCACGGCCGGGGTGTCGGTGGTCAGGAAGTAGTAGCCGGGAGCGGCGAGGGTGGCTTGCTCCAGATTGGGGGAGTAGAGGCGTACCTGCTCTATCCGGCGCGTCATCGCGGCAGGTATCTGATTGAGCAGGGTGTGTTCGGCGGCTTCCTTGACGATGATCCCGGTGGTGTGGAGTTTCTCGCCGGGATCGTGTTTGCGTTCCAGCACGCAGACATGCAGGCCGCGTTGCGCGGCGGCGATGGCACAGGCTGCGCCGGAGAAACTGGCGCCGACCACCACCAGGTCGGGGGTGTGCGAAGACGGTGACGGGTACATGGGGATTTCGCGGGGAAGATGCCGCAGAGGTTGCATCGCCCATGAGGGGCCACGAAGGAGCCAGTGTGAAGTCGGTGGCGGCCAAGCCGCGCGCAGTGGTTCAGCGCGATTGAAGCTTCTGCATCTCCATCGCCGGGGCTACGGTGATGGCACGCCGGTCAGTTCGGCACTCAAGGCCGCCAGTCGTGCGCGTGCTTCCGCATCCTTGGCCTGGTCGTCGAAGGGCTCGGTGACCTTTCCATCGAGATAGAACGCGCCGGCTTGCAACACGGGTGCGGTGATCAGGCCCATCACATGGTCGCGCCCTTCGGCAACCGTGGTCCGGGCGGGAATGCCAATGTTCTTGACCAGGGTGGTATCCATCAACGTGGCCGGGTGCAGGGAAATCATGGTGACGCCGCGCTTGGCGAATGCCGGGGCGAGTTCGGCGGTCATCATCACTTGCGCCAGTTTGCTCTGGCCGTATCCACGGTGGTGGGCGCCGGGCTGCTCGAGCATCACGTCGTCGAAATCGATGGCGTTGGCACTGCCTGATGCAATGTTGATGACACGCGATGGTGCGGCGGCCTCGAGATTGGGCAGCAGGCGGTTCGCGAGGCTCCAGCCGGCGAGGTAATTGACGACGCACTGCAATTCCTGGCCCTCTGCATTGGCACTGCGCTCCGGGGCCTGGTGGAAGGCGATGCCGGCGTTGTTGACCAACAAGTCGAGCTTGGGAGCTTCGCGGGCGACGGTGTCAGCGAAGTCGCGCACGGCCTGGAGTGACGAAAAGTCGGCACCGATGAAACGTGCCGAACCGTGGCCTGACTGGGTGATTTCTTCAACCAGGGCCTGGCCACGTTCGGCATTGCGGCCATGCACGATGACATGGGCACCATCGGCGGCGAGCGCACGGGCCAGTTCGCGGCCCAGGCCATCGGTGGAGCCGGTGACCAGCACGGTCTTGCCTGCGTAGCTGATCGGCGGGGCGGGCTCTTGCGCGTGTGCGGGCAGCATGGCGAAGAGGGCGGAGACTGCGAACACGGCGAGCATGGTGCGCATGGCGGTTCTCCCTGGGAGATCCGCAGCATAGGCGCGGGCCGGGCTGGCCTCAAGGGGAGGCTGCAGCCCGCATGGCTCGTGCCCGGGATGCTCATCGGAGCGGTTCGCAGCGGCAATCGCGAACATGACGCCATTCCGGCGTATGCTCGCCCGGAGCCGGGGTGGGATGGTTACGTCCGACCGCATCTCTTCGGGGTCCAACTCCTTCGACTGCCTTCCATCTGTTGCAGGCAGGGGCCATGGTGGCCAGTCAGTCATTCAAATTTGCATGGGGGGATTCGATATGTCGATCAAATGGCTGCTGGGCCGATCGTTGTGGGTACTGGCACTTGTTCCGATTGCCGCTGCCTTCGCGCAGGTGTCGGCCGGCGAGGGTGAATTGCTGTTCCGGGACGTGCGCGTGCTGGATACCGTGGGCGGCACCCTGGGCGCGCCCACCGATGTACTGGTGCGTGGCAATCGCATCGCGGCGATCGGGCAAGGAGCACAGGCCTCGCCATCGGCCACGGTGATCGAGGGGCGCGGGCGCACGCTGATGCCGGGCTTGATCGATATCCACTGGCACAGCACCTTTACTGCGTTGTCGCAGGCCGACATGCTGGCGCCGGACGCCACGCCGGAGAAGTTGGCGGCCACGGTGGCCGCTGAGTCCGAACGCACGCTGCTGCGCGGCTTCACCAGTGTGCGTGATGTGGGCGGCCCCATCTTTGAACTGAAGACGGCCATCGATGCTGGCCAGCTGCGCGGCCCGCGCATTTGGCCTTCGTGTGCCACCGTCAGCCAGACTTCCGGCCATGGCGACATGCGCCAGCCGCACGAGCGTTCGCGCCGCTTCTTCGGCAAGCCTTCTATGGCCGAGGAAATGGGGGCTACCTTCATTGCCGATGGCCGTGACGAAGTGCTGACCGCCGTACGTGAAAACCTGCGCATGGGGGCCAGTCAGATCAAGCTGATGGCGGGTGGCGGCACCTCGTCGGCCTACGATCCGCTGGATGTCACCCAGTACACGCTGGACGAAATGCGCGCCGCGGTGGAAGCGGCCGGGGACTGGGGCACCTACGTGACCGTGCATGCCTATACGGTGCATGCCGTGCGCCGTGCCATCGAAGCCGGGGTGAAGTGCATCGAACACGGGCAGTTGCTTGACGAAGACACGCTGAAGTTGATGGCCGAGCGTGGTGTGTGGCTGTCCACGCAGACGCTGCGGGCCAGTACCGAAGCCATGGACCCGATGCGGCGCGAGAAGCGCAAGCCGGTGATCGAGGGCCAGGCAAGGACGATTGCGCTGGCAAGGAAGACGGGTGTGCGCATGGCCTGGGGCACCGATTTCCTGTTCGAGCCGGAACTCAACGTGGAGCAGAACGCCTTCATCCTGGGCCTGCGCGAATGGTTCACGCCGGCGGAGATCCTCAGGCTGGTCACCCACGACAATGCCGAACTGCTGGCGCTCTCCGGTTTGCGCAGTCCTTACCAGGGCCGTCTGGGCGTGGTGGAAAAGGATGCATTGGCCGACTTGTTGCTGGTTGAAGGCAATCCGCTGGAACAGCTCGAACTGCTGGCCGATCCTGCGCGCAACTTCGCGGTCATCGTCAAGGACGGTGTCGTGGTCAGGAACCTCGACTGATCCGTGGCTCCTGTCGCGGACAGCGGACAGGATGAATACATTGCATCGTCCGTCTTCCATCCCCCATCACCCTGAAGGTGCCAACATGACTTCCCGTACATGGTTCATCACCGGTGCCAGCCGCGGCATCGGGCTCGAAATCGCCAAGGCGGCCTTGCAGGCAGGCAACAACGTGGTCGCAACTGCCCGCAGGGCCGGCGATGCCGCCGCGGCACTGGGTGAACAGGAGCGCCTGCTTGTGCTGGATATGGACGTGACCGCGCCGATGCAGATCGCCGTGGCTGTGCAGGAGACCAAAGCCCGCTTCGGGGGTATCGATGTGTTGGTCAACAATGCCGGATATGGCCACTTGGGTATCTTCGAGGAAACCGCCGATGCGGATGCACGGGCCCAGTTCGATACCAATGTCTTCGGCCTGTTCGACGTGACCCGCGCGGTGTTGCCGGTGATGCGCGCACAACGGGGCGGGCACGTGATCAATCTCTCGTCGGTGGCCGGCATCGTCGGCTATGCCGGCGCCAGCCTGTATTGCGCCAGCAAGTTCGCCGTGGAGGGCTTTTCCCTCTCGTTGGCCGATGAAGTGAAGCCGCTGGGGATCGACGTGACCATCGTGGGTCCGGGATTCATCCGCACCGACTTCCTCGATCCCCGTTCGATCCACAAGGCTTCCACAGGCATTGCGGACTATGCCGAACTCTCGGCGCAAATCGACGGTCTCATGGCCTATAGCCACCACCAGCCCGGCGATCCGGTACGGTTGGCGCAGGCCGTCGTGCAGCTTGCTTCGCGTCCCAACCCGCCGCGGCGCTTTTCGGCAGGCAGCGATGCAGTGCAACTGGTGGATGCGCAGCTGGGCAAATTGAAGGCAGAGCTGGATGCGGACCAGGCATTGTCCAGCTTCGTTGACGGACAGTGGCAATGAGCAGGGTGGCAGGTGTGGTTTGTGGCCGTGGATGGCAGGGTATGAAACGGATCGTGGTGTGTGCGGCTTGGGCTGCATGCCTGTCGTTGCCGCTCATTGCAGCGGCCAGTCCCGTTGTCTCTTCGCTGGAATCCCTCGCGCCGGATTACCGGCAGGTTCCGCTTTCCATTGGTGGACGTGTGGCGGCCGGGGATGGCGGCGAGGTCAGCCAGCAGTGGCCTGGGGTGTATTACGAAACCGCCTTCCACGGGGACGAGGTGGCCTTCGTGGTGGGAGCGGGGGATGTGATCCTGCACGTGAAGGTGGACGGCCAGCACGTGGAAACGCTGGTGAAGCCGCAGGGCATCCATCGCGTCCAGGGACTTGGCGCGGGCGAGCACCGGATCCGGGTGGAGGTGGCGACCGAAAGCCAGGCCGGACCGAACCGGTTCGGCGGATTCCTGCTGCCCTCGGCATCCACGCCATTGCCGGTGCCGGCATCAGTGCGCCGGATCGAATTCATCGGGGATTCGCACACCGTGGGTTACGGCAATTTGTCCACGGTGCGCGAGTGCAGTGATGCGGAGGTTTGGGCGACCACCGACAACACGCATGCCTATGGTCCACTGCTCGCACACCGGCTGGGGGCCGACTATCGGGTCAATGCCATCTCCGGGCGCGGCATCGTGCGCAATTACGATGGGGGTGCAGGCGATACCCTGCCGCAGGCGTATCCGTACGTGTTGTTCGACTATTCGGTGGAAGATGCCGATACGCAATGGCAGCCGCAGGCCATCGTGATCGCCTTGGGGACCAATGATTTCTCCACGCCCCTGAAGCCGGATGAGCGCTGGGAGACGCGCCAGGCCCTGCGTGATGATTACGTGGATACCTACACAGCCTTCGTGCAGTCGCTGCGTGCACGCCATCCGCAAGCACATGTCGTGCTGTGGGCCACGGACGGAGCGGCGGGCGAGATCCGGGAGCAGGTCGCCCGGGTATTGGCGCGGCTGCAACAGGCAGGCGAGGAGCGTGTCGACTTTGTGCCGGTGGATGGTCTGTCGATGGAAGGCTGCCATTGGCACCCTTCGCTGGCGGATCACGAACACATTGCCGCGGTGTTGGCACGCCATCTGGAATCGCTTCCCACAGACACAGGGCAATGACCGGGCAAGCTTGACCGGGTTTGTGGAACCGGATTTTTCGCAAAGAGAGGGTTGCCTGTTACATCAACAGGCAATCGATCCAGTCCAGCGCGATGTGGATGATCAGGCCGGCGCCGAACCAACGGGTTTTGCGTGGGATGACCAGCAAGCCGTAGACGGCAATGGCCGGCCAGGTGTGCAGCGGATGGAAACCGATGCTGCAACGGCCCGGTGAGTAGATCGGGTCGGCAAGCAGGTGATCCAGGTCGATGACCCACGCCGCCAGCATCCAGAATGCCGCTTTTTTCCATTGCTCCGGCCAGAACAGGCGCGCGGTGGCACTGGGCACCAGCACATGCAGCAGGATATGGAGCAGCGGTCGGATTTCGAACTCGGGCAAGTGGCGGGTTCCGTGGATGAAGGGTGATTGCCGCGCCGTGATGGATGCGCGCGCGGCAAGGGATGCAAGGACACTGGCAGTGTAGAGTGTGTGCTTTCCAGAGTCAGGCAGGTTGCGTGTGAATACGGCGTTCTATCCAGTAGGCAGCCCGGGCAAGGCCTGGGGCGATGCGGAGGTGGCGGCATGGCGTGCACGCCAGGTTCGCCAACGCAGTTACGCGGAAGAAGTGCTGGAGGTTCTCGGTCGCCTGCGCGGGCGTTTCGACGTGGTCCAGTATGGCGAACTGGATTATCCGCCGGGGCGCTATCCGCTGTTTGCCGTCCGCAGCCATGACTGGGACCCGGCCTTGCCGTGTGCCTTGGTCACCGGCGGCGTGCATGGCTACGAAACCAGTGGCGTACAGGGGGCGCTCCTGTTCCTGCAACAGCATGCGCTGGACTATGCGGGCCGGATCAATCTGCTGGTGGTGCCGTGTGTCAGCCCATGGGGCTACGAGCACATCCAGCGCTGGAATCCACGGGCGGTGGATCCGAATCGTTCCTTCCGTCCTGGCAGCCCGGCACCGGAATCTGCGGCATTGATGGCGCTGGTGGCTTCGACAGGCGGACGTTTCCTGGTGCATATCGACCTGCACGAAACCACCGATACCGACGAAAGCGAGTTCCGCCCGGCACTGGCTGCACGCGATGGCAAGCCTTTCGTGCCCGGTACCATCCCCGATGGCTTCTACCTGTGTGCCGACAGCGCGGCGCCGCAATCCGGATTCCAGCAGGCGATCAACCGCGCAGTGGTGCAGGTGACGCACATAGCGCCGGCGGACGAAAACGGCGAGATCATCGGTTCGCCGGTGGTGGCGCCGGGGGTGATCGAGTACGACTGCAAGCCGCTGGGCCTGTGCGCCAGCGTCACCGATGCCACCTACCGCACCACCACCGAGGTCTACCCGGATAGCCCGCGCGCCACGCCCACGCAATGCAACCAGGCCCAGGATGCCGCCATCCGGGCCGCACTCGATTTTGCGCTTGCGCACGACCAGCGCTGATCATCGGGGACCTGGAGTACAGGCTGGACCCGCCGGTTTGGTAATCTTCGCCCTCCTTTCCTGACGGGGTTGCCTGCCGGTGTCCTTCTTCCTGTGGTTGCGCGTGGCCGTGATTACCACGTTGATCGCGCTCAATACCGTGTTGCATGCGGTGCCGTTGCTGGCCGTGGCCCTGTTCAAGGCCGTATTGCCGTTCGATCGCATCCGGCTGGCCTTCAATCCCGTGCTGACCGGCTTGGCCGAGAACTGGATATGGGTCAACAGCACCATGATGAACTGGCTGGCCCGCACCCGTTTCCATGTCAGTGGTACGGAAGGCTTGCAGGTGGATGGGCATTACCTGGTGCTGGCCAACCACCAGAGCTGGGTGGATATCGTGGTGCTGCAAAAGGTGTTCAATCGGCGTATCCCGCTGTTGCGCTTTTTCCTGAAGCGGCAACTGTTCTGGGTGCCGCTGTTGGGCCTGGCCTGGTGGGCGCTGGATTTTCCGTTCATGGGCCGCTACACGCGCAAGGAAATCGCCAGGAATCCGGAGCTGGGCAAGCGCGACGTGGAAGCTACCCGCCGCGCCTGCGAAAAATTCCGTGACATTCCGGTTTCGGTGATGAACTTCGTGGAAGGCACCCGTTTCACCGATGCCAAGCATGCCGGGCAATCCTCGCCCTACCGGCATTTGCTCAAGCCGAAGTCCGGTGGCGTGGCCTTCGTGCTGGATGCGATGGGGGATGGCCTGCATGCGGTGCTGGACGTGACCATCGCCTATCCCGGCGGCCGCCCCTCGATGGTGGACCTGATGGGAAATCGTGTTCCGGATGTTCACGTGCACATCCGCCAGCGCCCGATTCCCGAAGAGCTGATGGGCGGCAATTACCAGGAAGACCGTGCTTTCCGTGCGCGTTTCCAGCAATGGATGAACGGCTTGTGGCAGGAAAAGGATGCCGAACTCTCCCGGCTGCTGGACGGCACCCCTGTGAAGGGCGAGTCCTAAGCCATCGGATCCATGGGCTTGATCGCTGGCGCATGACCCAGGTCAAGGCGCCAGCGCCGGGTGGGTATGAAGATGCGGGGGCCGGGCTGTGGCCGTGCGAACGGGCTCCCGGCTTCCCTCCATCCTTGTACGGTTGCTGACACGCCATGGAATTCCACGTCCGATTCGAAAACGACTTGCCTGAACTCGAAGCCGTCGAGCACATGCTGCGCGAACTTGATCCTTCCGCCGTGGTGGACCTGGACCCCTCGGGTGGGTTGTTGAGGGTGTCGACCTGGCTGGAGGCGCGGCAGCTGTCAGACGCTTTCGCCCGTGTGGGCCATGCCGTCCAATTGGCACAGATCGTTGCCTTGCCTTCGGTCTGCTGCGGCAGTTGCAGCGGGTAAGGCCTGTTCAGGAAACCGGATTGCCGCTCGCATCCACCACGAAACGCGCACGTTGCTTGCCGTAGTAGAAGCTGGCGCGGTAATGACCGGCATCCTCGCCGATGCCGCGTTCGCAGAGCTGGGTGATCTTCCCGTTGTCCATGAGCTTGCGGAACTCGGCCAGCTCAAGTCCCAGTGCCTGGGCGACCAGGGCGCCGTCGATTTCGATGGAGGTTTCCGTCATGGGGGTTGTCCGTGTTCCTGCTGTGCACAGGTTGCCTCGAATGACGTGAGCTGTCCTTGATGCTGGTCAGGAAGTCGGGAGATGGCTTCCACGAAGCGTTTGTTCGGGCATCATGCCCGTGTTGGCGGGATACAGGGTGTAGCGCCGGCGTGATCGGCCGGGCTTGGCAAAGGCTGTTTTCGCCCCTATTTCCCTACCGTGCCGGCAATGGCGGGGCAGGAACGCAGGAGGATGTCATGGCAACCGGTTGGGCAGGCGATGGTGCGGTGCAGGACCAGATCGATGCGACCGTGAAGGACGCCATCAAGCGGGCGCGCAGCCAGCTTCCACAAGGTCCCGGTCTGACGCATTGCGAAGAGTGCGACGCCGCCATCCCCGAGGCGCGCCGCAAGGCAGTGCCGGGTGTTCGCCTGTGCGTGGCCTGCCAGGAAGCACACGACCAGGAGCAGGGTGCCTCGGCCGGCTACAACCGCCGTGGCAGCAAGGACAGCCAGCTCAGGTAAGGGTTGGCGTAAATGGCATGGGAACCGTGGAGCACGGCTCATTCAACGATGATGCGTGGCTCTTCCGGCTCCTTCTTCTCCTGGGGCAGGTGCAGCGAGTGCGCATTGCCACGGAAACGGCGCACCGTGCGCTGGAAGAAGATGTTGTTGGGTATCTGCAGCACCGTGTTCGCTTCGTTGTCGCCCGGCTCCAGCAGGGTGGTGTAGATCAGGTTGATGTCGATGACGCGGCCCTTCAGGCCAGGCTTCTCGCCGTTTTCCAGGACTTCGATCTGGTCGTGGATCTTGAAGGGGCGGGTGCTGAAAATCAGGATGGCGCAGAAGATGTTGGACAGCACGCTCCACGCGGCGAAGAACGCCACCGCGGCCACTGCCACGAAACCGGTCAACGTGGTCCAGAGTACCCCGCTGGAAACACCCAGGCGTTCCAGGATGAGCAACAGCGCGGCCGAGTAAATCAGGAAGCCCACGATCCGGCGTATCCCGGCTTCCAGCTCCTGGGGCAGGTTGTAATGCAGGCGCAGGCGTTTCACCACGCGCCGGACCAGTGATTGCAGGATGATGGCAACCATCAGGATCAGCAGGACGCGCCCCAGGGGCACCATCATGCCGATCCATTCCTGGATCCAGCCCGGCAGAACGATTTCTCTCATGCGTGTGTCATCTCTTTCGTCGACGGAACGGCGCAGGATGCAGCGT
>JBQGFJ010000337.1:0-7084 GCA_052040085.1 Pseudoxanthomonas sp. | reverse complement strand
GCGATTCCAGCTCGCCGCTGCTGGCCGACGAACTGGCCGACTGGGTGCAGCGTTCGCGTCTGGCCGGGCTGGTGCTGACGGCACCGATGTCCGAGCGCAAGGACCTGGTGGATGCCTTGTCATCGCGCGGCGTGCGTTTCGTGCGGATCATCGCCGCCACCGAGGATCCGCAGGACGGGCACCCCTGCGTGTTCGTGGACGATCGCGATGCGGCCTATGAAATCACCGAACACCTGATCCAGTTGGGGCACCAGCGCATTGGCTTCCTCTGGGGTGGGCCGCAACACCGCTCCAGTGGCGAGCGTTATGCGGGCTACGAGGCCGCACTGAAGGATTACGGCATCACCCTGGACAAGCACCTGGTGGTGCCTGGGGATTACACCTTCGATGATGGTTTCCGCGGTGCGCGCCGCCTGCTGGCCCTGCGCGAACCGCCCACGGCCATTTTCGGTTCCAACGATGAAATAGCGGCCGGCGTGCTGGCCGCGGCCAAGTCCGCCGGCATGAACGTGCCTTATGACCTGTCCATTGCCGGTTTCGAGGACAGCCCGTTTTCCCGGCAATCCTGGCCGGCACTCACCACGGCCAAGCAGGCGACCGAAGACATCGCCCGGCAAGCGGCACGGTTGCTGATCGCCGGGTTGCGCCAGGATGCCTACGACGACCATCCCACGCCGCTGCACAACCAGGGGTTCATCCCGCAACTGGTGGTGCGTGGCTCCACCGCGCCGATGCGTCCGCGCAGCGAACGATCCGAGACATGACCAACCAGCTTCCCGAAGAAACCCAGACCCTGATGTTCCGCGAGGCGGCGGAAACCGCCGACGTGATCGAGCGCCAATATGCCGCCAACCACGACACGCTCACGGCCTTGGCCGCCGAGCTGCGTGCACGGCCGCCGGCCTTCATCGCCACGTGCGCGCGTGGCAGTTCCGATCATGCAGCTACCTACGCCAAGTACCTGTTCGAGACCCAACTGGGTCTGGTGACGGCTTCCCTGTCGCCTTCGGTGGGGTCGGTCTACGAAGTGAAGCAGAAGCTGGACAACGCGCTGTTCATCGCGATTTCGCAGTCGGGCAAGAGTCCCGATCTGTTGCGCAATGCCGAAGCAGCACGTGCTGCAGGTGCGCGCGTGGTGGCGCTGGTCAACGTGGCCGATTCGCCACTGGCCATGCTGGCCGATACCGTGGTTCCGCTGCATGCGGGCGCGGAGCGCAGCGTGGCGGCGACCAAGAGTTATCTGGCGTCACTGGCGGCCGTGCTCCAGTTGGTTGCGTACTGGAAAGACGAGGCGCCGCTGCGGCAGGCGCTGGATGACCTGCCATTGAGTCTGCGTGCCGCGTGGCAAATGGACTGGTCGCCGCTGACCGACGGATTGCAGGATGCGCGCAATCTGTTCGTGCTCGGACGCGGGCTGGGCCTGGCGGCGGCGCAGGAAGCGGCACTCAAGTTCAAGGAAACCTGCGGCCTGCATGCAGAGGCCTACAGTTCCGCGGAAGTGAAGCACGGCCCCATGGCGTTGGTGGGCCCGGGTTTCCCGGTGTTGTGCTTTGCCCAGCCGGATGAAACCGAAGCGGGCACGCTGGCACTGGCACAGGAATTCCGTGGGCGCGGCGCACAGGTGTGGCTGGCATCGGCGCATGGCGACCTGCCCCTGGTGGCAGCACCGCACCCGGCATGCGCACCGCTGATTACCATCCAGAGTTTCTATCGCGCCATCAATGCACTGGCACTGCGCCGTGGCCACAATCCCGACGTGCCGCCGCACTTGAACAAGGTCACTGAAACCGTATGAACCCGACGAGCCCGATGCCATGAGCGCGTTTGCACTGGTCAATGGCCGCGTGTTGACGCCGCAGGGTTTCGGCAATGCCTTGGCCGTGGTGGTGAATGCTGGCCGCATCACGGCCGTGGTCGAACAGGATGCGTTGCCCGATGACATCGTGCGGCAGGATTTGCAGGGTGGCTGGCTGTTGCCCGGCTTCATCGATGCCCAGGTCAACGGTGGCGGTGGTGTGCTGTTCAACAACACGCCGACGGTGGATGCGCTGGGCACCATCGCACGCGCACATCGGCGGTTCGGCACCACCGGGTTGTTGCCCACTCTGATCAGTGACGATGCCGGCGTGATGAAGCAGGCCATCGCGGCCACGCAGCAGGCGATTGCACAAGGCGTGCCGGGCATCCTCGGCATCCATCTGGAAGGCCCTTACCTGGCGCCTTCGCGCAAGGGCACGCACGACGCCGGCAAGTTCCGCGTACCGGATGCGGAAGAAATCGCCATGGCGACGTCGCTTGGCAATGGCGTCACCTTGATCACCCTGGCACCGGAACGCGTGCCTGAACAGACCATCCGTGAACTGGTGGCGCGCGGTGCGATGGTGGTGGCCGGGCATACCGCCGCGACGTACGAAGAAGCACGCGCCGGGCTCGACGCCGGGCTGCGTGGATTCACCCATCTGTACAACGCCATGTCACCGCTGCAGGGACGTGAGCCGGGTGCGGTGGGTGCGGCGCTCGAAGATGCGGATAGTTGGTGCGGCGTGATCGTGGATGGCGTGCATGTGCATCCGGCCAGCTTGCGCGTGGCGTTGGCCGCCAAGCCGCGCGGCAAGATTTTCCTGGTCACCGACGCTATGCCGATGGTGGGCGCCGATGATCCCGCGTTCGTGTTGTATGGCGAAACCATCACCGCGAAGGATGGCGTGGTGCGCAACGCCGCAGGCGCATTGGCCGGTTCTGCATTGGACATGGCCACGGCGGTTCGCAACAGCGTGAACCTGCTGGGCCTGCCGCTGGAGGAAGCCGCGCGCATGGCATCGACCTGGCCGGCGGAATTCCTGGGACTGGGTGAAACGCATGGAAGCATAGCGCCCGGTTATGCAGCTGATCTGGTATTGATGGATGCCGAATTGCACGTCGTGCAGACATGGATTGGAGGTCAGGTGTGACAGCAGGTTTCTTCAGGAATCGGCGGCGTGTCCTGCTCATGGGCATGGCCTGTGGCGCATTGCTGGCCGGATGCCGGACTGATGCTGCTGTAACCACGACAACGCCGTCACCTTTGGCGGGCAAGGTGATCAGCGTGGATGCCGGACACGGCGATACCGCCAAGACCGACAGCTACAGGATCGGCGTTGCTGGTGAAAGGGAAGAGTGGATCAACCTGCGGGTTGCCCTGGAATTGCAGTCATTGCTGGAACAGGCCGGGGCCACCGTGGTGATGACGCGCAGCACCGACGTGTTCGTGCCGTTGGCCGAACGTGCGCGTATCGCACGTGATGCCGGTGCCGAAGCGATTGTTTCCGTGCACCACAACGCCACGGCCGATCGCCAGGTCAATTTCCCGATCGTCTATTTCCATGGCAATGCCAGCGAGAACCAGGCGTCTGTCGCGCTGGGGCGAGCCCTGGTCGATGCTTTCCATGAAGCAGGCATGTTCCCCGCCGACACGCCGTCAGGCGTCATCTCCGACCATGCCATCTTTCCCTCTGCGGGTGCGGCCTTGCTGCGCGAGAGCTATGGCATTCCCGGCGTGATTGCCGAGGCCTCGTTCTTCAGCAATCCCGATGAAGAGCAGCGTTTGAAGCGCCCGGAATACAACCGTCTGGAGGCTCGTGCCTATCTGGCGGCGCTGGAGTCGTTCTTCTCGCAGCCGCAGCCGCCTGTGTTGCCGAAGTATTCGCAGATTCAACAGTTGCCGCCCTTCCGTGCCGTGCAAGAGGCGGAGCGGATGTCGGCGGATGCAGGCCGTTGGCATGAAGCCTATGCCGAAGGCGTGGCGCTGGCGGAACGCGATCCCGGCCGCGCACTTGCCTTGCTCGAAGAGTCGGCGCGCTTGTTCCCGGATTCACCGCTGGCCGGGGATATCCATGCGCGGCGTGCGAGGTTGCTGGAACAGCTTGGTCGCAAGGATGAGGCCGGTATCGAAGCGCAGCGTGCGCACGAACACTATCCGGCGGCACCGGGATGAACCCGGAGCGCTTTGCCTCGGTCGACGCACTTCGCGGCATCACCGTGGCGGCCATGCTGCTGGTCAACAATCCGGGTGATTGGGGCCACGTCTATGCGCCGCTGTTGCATGCGGACTGGCATGGCTGCACGCCAACCGATCTGATTTTTCCGTTCTTTCTTTTCATCGTGGGCGTGTCCATCGCGCTGGGCATTGTGCCGCGTGCCGAAGCGGGCGCAGATGTGCGTGGATTGCAGCGCGGCATCGTGGTGCGCGCGCTGAAGATCATCGCCATCGGCCTGTTGTTGCACCTGCTGGCGATGTGGCTGCTGGACCGGCCCGTGTATCGGCCGATGGGCGTGCTGCAGCGTATCGGCTTGTGTTTCCTGGTGGCCGGGACCGTGGCCTTGCACGTGAAGCCTCGCCTGCAGTGGGTGCTGGTGACGGCTCTCCTGCTCGGCTACTGGTGGTTGCTGGCCATGGGCAACAGTTACCTGCCTAGCGAGAATCTCGCCAATCGTTTCGATACCGCATTGCTGGGGCCGTTCCAGTACCGGTTCGATCCCGCCACCGGATTGGGACAGGAACCGGAAGGGCTGCTGAGCACGCTCCCGGCCATTGCCACCACGCTGCTGGGCGTGCGTGCCGGGGCCTGGCTGCGCAAGGGTGACCTGCGCACGATGTCGATCAGCGCCATCGTCTGGCTGTTGATCGGCGGGCTGTGGTCGCTGTGGTTCCCGCTCAACAAGCCGCTATGGACGTCGTCCTATGTGTTGTGGACGGCGGGATGGGCGCTGCTGGCGCTGCTGGCGGCCCATGTGTTGATCGACCGGCGCGGCTGGCCGGCGATTGGCCGCAGTTTCGGCGTCAACGCCATCACCGCCTATGCCGGTGCCGCCGCGATGATCTACGTGTTGCTCGGTACCGGCGCGTGGGACTGGTTGTACCGCAATGCCTTCGCCAACTGGATGACGCCGCTGTTCGGCCCCTATCTGCCTTCGCTGGCGATTGCCCTCTGCTACGTGGGCTTCTGGTGGCTGGTGGTGCGCTGGATGGATCGGCGCGGCTGGTATGTGAAGGTGTGATGCCGGGCCAGCAGGGGTGCGGCATCTGCGATGGGTGCTGGTGCGCGCTAGTCCAGGTTTCCCGTGATGATGGCCTGGCCAACGCCCTGCAGGAATGCGGGCAGGTACGAATGGCCTTCCGCTTGAAGGCTGTGGTCGGCACCGGGGTAAACCACCAGTCCGATGTTGCGTTTGCCTGCTGCGTGCGCGGTACGGAGGATGTCCTGGCCGGCGGCGACGGGAACGCTGCGATCATGTTCGCCGAACCCGATGAGCACGGGGATATCCAGTGCAAGGTAATCGGCCAGGGGGGCGTGATCGAATACGTCGAACCAATAGCGGTACGGGTGTCCCATCCACATCGTGTCGATATTGCCAGGATCTTGCGCAATGTCTTTCCACGCAGCCTCGACAGCATCGGGACCCACGATGGTTCCCAGGATGTCGCGCATGCTCCATCTGCCGTCGCCGATCACCACCAGGTGCGTGATGTCTTCCCTGGCGCGCGCGACCCGCGCGGCCAGTGCGCCGCCTTCGGATCCACCAACCAGCACCACGTTTTTCCAGCGGCCGTCGCTCTCTGCAAGCGTGCGTGAGACAAAAGCCATGTAATCGGTCATCCACTGGCGGGGAATGTCGTGCGTCCTGAATGCGGGCGAACAAGGTTCGCTGGCGCCGCCGCTGTTTTCCCCGGCGCGCACGTGCCGCTTGTTGAGCGACACATAGCGTGCATGGATACCCATGTCTGTCGCGAGCCGGGGAAGCCAATCGATTCCCAGGTCCGTGCAGCCGGAGCCGCCGTAGGTGAAGACGATGGTGTCCACGGTCTTCGGGTCACCGATCAGGACTTCATGGAAATCGGATTCATGTCCATCCGCGAAGCGGAATTTGGCCCCATGCACGTTGGGCCCGGCACTGGCCGTGGTGACGGCAAGGGAAGCAAGCGCAAGCACCAGGGCGACCATGGGTTTCATTTTTCCCCCTCGGGCGTTTGCGGCGGCGTGCCGGCATGCCTTGAACGCCCGATGGCCGCGATCCGAGCCTTGCGCAGCGCCTCACCGATTTCGGTGCCGGAGAGTCCTTCCGTCGCGATATCGCGTGCATTGATTGCCATCGCGGCAGCGTGTGCACAGCACAACACCCGGGCTTGCGGATAGTCCGACTCTTCGCTGCCAAGGCGTCCGCGCTTGTCGGCTTCGCACACCAACGCGAGTTTCGCGATGCGCTCCGGCTTGCGGAAGGCGTCGCAACGGACGAACAGGTCGTGCAGGGTACTGTCGCGCAGTTCGGCGATGCGATGCACGTTGAGGTGTTCGCGGCAGGCGATCACGGCCAGGTCGCGATGCTCCAGCGGCACCTTCAGGCGCTCACACAAGGCCTTCAGCGGAGCCACGCCGGCATGTTCATGGCCGATGTGCCGAGGCAGCTCATCCCGCGGCGTCAGTGCCTTGCCAAGATCGTGGGTCAACGCGGCGAAACCGACGAGGGCATCGCCCGGTGCCAGCCGTGCCGCCATGTCGCTGACCATCTCCTGGTGGCGGCCGGTGTCGATTTCCGGGTGGTATTCCGCGCGCTGCGGCACGCCATACAAGGCATCCACTTCCGGCAGGATCGAGGCCAGGGCATGCGACTGCCGCAAGGTGGAAAGGAAGGCGGCCGGGCGTGCCGATTCCAGTGCACGGCGCAGCTCCTGCCAGACCCGTTCGGGCACCAGCGCATCCAGCTCGCCACTGCCCGACATTTCACGCATCAAGGCCAATGTTTCCGGCGCAACGGTGAAACCCAACGGTGCGAAGCGGGCCATGAAACGTGCCGCACGCAGCACGCGCAAGGGATCTTCCACGAAGGCCGGACCGACATGGCGCAGCACGCGGGCCTCGATGTCGCGCGCGCCGCCGAACGGGTCGACCAGCGTGCCGTTGGCATGCTGCGCGATGGCATTGATGGTGAAGTCGCGGCGTTGCAGGTCTTCTTCCAGCGTGACCGACGGGTCTGCATGCACCACGAAGCCACGGTAGCCGGGCGCGGACTTGCGCTCGGTCCGCGCCAATGCGTATTCCTCGCCGCT
>JBQGFJ010000336.1:0-2146 GCA_052040085.1 Pseudoxanthomonas sp. | reverse complement strand
GCGGATGCCCAGATCGCGGTGCCCTCGCTCACGGATTTCGGCTACACGGGTGCAAGCGGCTTGCACGTCCCCACGCTTCTGCAATGCCTGCAGCGCTACAAGCCGGAAAGCGTGGTCCTGGTGCCACAGTTGTTGTCCGCCCTGGTGTTGGCGGCAGAGCACGGCGCGGTGCTGCCGGCCAGCTTGCGCTACATCGCCGTGGGCGGCGGGCGGACGGGCCCGTCGCTGCTGGCACGCGCGCACGCATTGGGACTGCCCGTATTCGAAGGCTATGGATTGACGGAGTGCGGCTCGGTGGTTGCCCTCAACCAGCCCGGCGCGTCACGCACCGGCAGCGTGGGAACCGTCCTGCCGCATGCGCGCGTATCGATCGTGGATGGCGAAATCTGCGTGCATGGCGCCAAGGCGCTGGGTTACCTGGGAGATGCCCTGTTGCCGGAAGGGCCGGTCCATACCGGTGACCTAGGCCATGTGGATGCCGACGGTTTCCTGTTCATCACCGGGCGACGCAAGCACGTGTTCATCACCGCTTTCGGCAGGAATGTCTCACCGGAATGGGTGGAGAGCGAACTGCTGGCCCATCCTGCCATCGCCCAGGCGGTGGTTTGGGGCGAGGGCCGTGAAGACAACGTGGTCGTACTGGTTCCACGCTGCCCGGATATCGATGACACCCAACTGGCCCGGGCAATCGCCGAGGTCAATGCCAACCTGCCCGACTACGCACGGCTCGCCCGCATCGTGCGTGCAGCGGCGCCCTTCGGCATCAAGGAAGGCCTGCTGACCGCGAATGGCAGGCCGCGACGTGATGCCATCCTCTCCCGCTACAGCGGGCAGATCGAGGCCGCCTACGCCCATGCCCCTTTGTTTCCCATGCCCGGAGTCCCCGCATGAGTTTCCACGACGACCTGCTCGCCCTGACCGCACGCGAACGCGAAGCACTGGTTTCCATTCCCATCATCCAGTCCGCACTGTCCGGCCGGATCACGCGCGATGAATACGTCGCCTTCCTGGTGCAGGCCTTCCACCACGTACGCCACACGGTTCCATTGCTGATGGCATGTGGCGCGCGCCTGCCCGCGCGGCTGGAATGGCTTCGTGGCGCCGTGGGCGAATACATCCAGGAAGAAACCGGCCACCAGGAGTGGGTACTGGACGATATCGCGGCCTGCGGGGAAGACCGCGCTGCAGCCGAGGGATCCGCGCCCAGCCTGGCCACCGAACTGATGGTGAGCTACGCATACGACACCCTGCACCGCGGCAATCCGGTCGGTTTCTTCGGCATGGTGATGGTGCTGGAAGGCACCAGCGTGGCGCTGGCCACCCGGGCGGCCAACACGTTGCAGGCATCCCTGGACCTGCCGCGGAACGCTTTCAGCTACCTGCTCTCGCACGGCGACCTCGACATCGAACATGTGGGATTCTTCAAGGGATTGATGGACCGCCTCGAAGACCCGGGTGACCAGGCTGCGGTGGTCCACGCCGCGCGCCGCTTCTACGTACTCTACGGCGATATCTTCCGGACGTTGCGCACGGACGGCATCCGCCTGGCCGAGGCGGCATGATGAAGCTGATCGGACGAACCGTGATCCTGACCGGCGCAAGCGGTGGCATTGGCACGCCCTTGTGCATTGCCCTGACCAGGGCGGGTGCGCGGGTACTGGCGGTGGGACGTGACGAAGCACGCCTATGGTCGCTTGCGAAGCAGGCACCTGTCGGTGCGGTGCACGCCGTGGTAGCCGATGTGGCGACGCCCGAGGGGCAGGCCCGCATCATGCAGGCGGCCAAGGCCACGCATCCGGCCCCTTCCGTGTTGGTACTGGCGCACGCCCAGGGCGCTTTCGGCCTGTTCGAGGAACAGGATCCTGAATTCCTGTCCCGGCTGTTGCAGGCCAACCTGGTTGCACCCATGCAATTGATCGGGACGCTGCTGCCACTGCTGAAGACCCAGGACTCCGCCACGGTGGCAGTGCTGGGCTCCACGTTCGGCAGCATCGCCTTCCCGGGTTTCGCGGCATACAGCGCCAGCAAGTTCGGATTGCGTGGCTTGACCGAAGCATTGGCTCGTGAATACGCAAACTCATCGGTGCGATTCCAGTACCTCGCCCCCCGTGCCACGCGCACGCCGTTCAACACACCGGCCACGGAT
>JBQGFJ010000335.1:0-4060 GCA_052040085.1 Pseudoxanthomonas sp. | reverse complement strand
GAGGACGAGCGCGCCGAGCAGCAGCGTCGCCTGGCCGAACACCTGAAATCGGTCGATGTGATCGTCTGCACCGCCGCCGTGCCGGGCCGCCCTGCGCCGAAGATCGTCAGCGCCGACATGGCGCGCGGCATGAAGCCAGGCAGCGTGATCGTGGATCTCGCTGCGGAGACAGGCGGCAATTGCGAGCTGACCCGCCCGGGCGAGGTGCATGTCCACCACGGCGTTACCGTGTCGGGTCCATTGAACCTGGCCAGCATGGGCGCGGTGCACGCCAGCGAGATGTATGCCCGCAACGTGTTCAATTTCGTGGCCCTGTTCGTCAAGGACGGTGCCATCGTCTTTGACTGGGACGACGAGTTGCTGGCGAAGACGGCGTGGCCGGGGCCACCGGCAGCAGCCACCTGACAGGGCCTGTCGGCAGGCCCTGGGCGCGGGACTCAATCGTCCCGGTCTGACCCGTGTCCGCGCCCGCGCTCGGGTTGATCCGGACGGTTTTGCTCCATCCAGGCCTTGCGCTGTTCCGGCGTCATCGTCTTCCAGTCGTCGCGCAGTTTCTGGCGATCTTCAGGCTTCATCTTGAGCATGTGGACGTAAAGGACCTTGGCCTGTTCGCGCTGGTGCGAGTTCATGTGCTCGAATCGCCTGCGCCCTTGTTCCGCCTTTTTGCGCTGTTCCGGGGTCATCGACTGCCAGCGCTCGGCATGAGAGAACATGCGTCCGCGGGTTTCCGGTTCGTTGTTCCAACGGTCGCGCATGGGGGCGATCAGCGTTTCCCGTTGTGCCGGTGTCAGCTGCTCCCATTCCGGAAGGGTCGTGGTGCTTGGGGCAGAAGACTGTGCCAGCGCGGGAAGAGCCATCAGCATGCCCAGGCAGACAAGGCCGATGCGCAGCAGGCGCATTTGTTCCGGGCGGTGTGTAAGCGTGTTCTTCATTGCGGGTTACTCCATGGCCAGTGGCAAGGCCTCGGAAGAGGCGAGCCAGAGGAACAGGTCGGGGCTTTCGTCCAGATCGGTAGCCGGGTTGGCATAGCTATCCAGGACCAAGGTGTCGGCAGCCGGCGCTGGCGTTTGCGTCAATGGCATGAATTGAAGTCCGATGGCGACCGCCAGCATGGCGGGCAGCATGGCGGCGGCCAACCAGCGCCAGCGGAAACCACTGCGGGCCGGTGAGTTGCGCGTCGCCTCGTGACGGGCGCTGCGCAGCCGCGCCAGGGTCTGTGGCGAGACATGGACCACGGCATCAGCGTGCAGTTGCCGCATCTGTCGATCGAAGTTGTCGTTGAAGTCCGCGTTCATCGGAATTCCTCCATCTGTTTCTGCAATGCCTCGCGTGCGCGTGACAGGTGTGTTTTTACTGATCCTTCGGAGCAGCCCATCGCTTGCGCGGTGGTGGCCACGTCCAGTTCCTGCAGCACGCGCAGGGTGAAGGCTTCGCGTTGCCGTGCCGGCAACCGCCTGAGTGCGGCATTGAGGCGCACGTAGGCTTCGCGCCGGTCGTTGGCCTGGACCGGGCCTGCACCGGGGTCGGCCCAGTCGATCAGGCTGTCCTCGTCATGCTCGCCGGGCGCCGCCATGAAACGCAGGCGGAAGTTCCGGCGGCGTTGCAGGTCGATCACGCGGCTGCGCAGGATGCTCCAGAACAGCGGGACCCATTCGCTGGCCGGCCGTTCCCGGTAGGCCAGCATCTTCATCATCGCGTCCTGCACGGCATCCAGTGCGTCGTCGCGCTGGCGCAAACCGGCTTCGGCGAAGCGAAAGGCGCGCGGCCCCATATCCGCCAGAAACACGTCCAGCGACGCCGGCAACACGGGCGGCGCTGTGGATTCGGTTTCCAGGATGGATTCGGGGCTCACCAGCACAGCTTAAGCGCTCCTGTCGGCAACATCCGGTAAACGTGCCGATGCCGATCCGGTTGACAGGGAGGTCCCGAGGCGCGGCGTCCGGCTGCACGCAGGTTCAGCACCCGGTTATGATGCGGACGAGGCAAACGGCCTGGGGAGGCGGATCCGGATGGATGGCTTTGTAGCGCTGTATATCTTCATGCTGGCGGCCATCGCCGGCCACGTGATCATTTCGCGGGTGCCGGTGATCCTGCACACGCCACTGATGTCCGGGTCCAACTTCATCCATGGCATCGTCCTGATCGGCGCGATGATCGTGCTGGGGCATGCGGATACCACGCTGGAGAAGGCCATCGGCTTCGTCGCCGTGGTCCTGGGTGCAGGCAACGCGGCCGGCGGTTACGTAGTGACCGAACGCATGCTGGACATGTTCAAGTCCTCGAAGAAGCCAGGGGGCAGCAAGTGAGTGTCCTGATCCTGGTCAAGCTGAGCTATTTCATCGCGGCGACCCTGTTCCTGCTCGGCCTTCAGCGCATGGCCTCACCGGCCACCGCGCGCAGTGGCATCCAGTGGGCGGGCGTGGGCATGTTGATCGCCACCTTCGCCACCTTCTTCCTGCCGGGCATGCACAACATCCCCTTGATGGTGGTAGGCATCGTGCTGGGTACGGTCACCACCTGGGTGTGGGGCAAGAAGGTGGCCATCACCGACATGCCGCAAATGGTGGCGCTGTTCAACGGCATGGGTGGCGGCTCCGCGGCCGCCATTGGTGCGATGGAACTGGTGCGTTGGTCGGCAGCAGGGGCTGCGCCGGGGACTGTGCCACTGGTGCTGGCATTGCTGGGTGCGCTGATCGGTTCGGTGGCACTGACCGGTTCGATCATTGCCTGGGCCAAGCTCGACGGACGCATGGACAAGCGCTATGCCTTCCCCGGCCAGCAATGGTTCAACGCGGCGGTAGCAGTGGCAGCGGTGGTGTGCGCGGTGTTGGCGGCACAGACCCTGGCGATGCCGTGGATCGTGGCCTTCTTCGTGCTGGCGCTGGCACTGGGCGTGTTGATGACCTTGCCCATCGGTGGGGCCGACATGCCGGTGGTGATTTCGCTGTACAACGCGCTGACCGGCCTGGCGGTGGCGTTCGAAGGTTACGTGCTGGGCAACGAGGCGTTGATCATCGCCGGCATGATGGTGGGTGCGGCAGGCATCCTGTTGACCCGCCTGATGGCCAAGGCGATGAACCGTTCGATCAAGAGCGTGCTGTTCTCCAACTTTGGTGGCGGCGGCGCAGCGGCACAGGAAATCGGTGGTTCGCAGAAGCCCATCGAAGCCGGCGACGTGGCCGCGATGATGGCCTTCGCCGAGCGCGTGGTGATCGTGCCCGGTTATGGCCTGGCGGTGGCACAGGCGCAGCACAAGATCTGGGAGCTGACCCAGAAGCTGATGGAGCGCGGGGTCAAGGTGAAGTTCGCCATCCATCCGGTGGCTGGACGCATGCCGGGGCACATGAACGTGTTGTTGGCCGAAGCTGGCGTGCCCTACGACCTGATCGCCGACATGGATGACATCAATCCCGAATTCGCCAACACCGATGTCTCCCTGGTGATCGGTGCGAACGACGTGGTCAATCCGGTGGCGAAGACGGATCCTGCATCACCCATCTACGGCATGCCGATCCTGGATGTGGTGAACAGCAAGAACACCATCGTCATCAAGCGCGGCAAGGGCACCGGTTTTGCCGGTATCGAAAACGCCCTGTTCTACGCTGACAACACCCGCATGCTGTACGGCGATGGCGCCGAAATGGCGAACGCACTGGTGTCCGAGTTGAAGGCGATCGACGGCGGGCACTGACCGCCGTCGTCAGCGGGCAAGCAACGCCGCAACCACCACGGCCACGCCCATCCACGCCAGGTCCGCGGTGCCGTTGGCCAGGCTGGCCAACATCCAGGCGTGGTGCAGTCCGAGCTTCAATGCCGAATCCCATGGCGTCAGCCCCATCATGAAGCCGAGCTGGGTGGCCACGATGGCCCAGTTGGCCACGGCGATGATGGCCAGTGTGCCGGCGACGGCCAGCAGCATGCGCGCCGGGCCTGCCGCCATGCCGCCGATACGCAGGAGCAGGGCCGCATCCACGGCAGCCAGCACTGCCATCCATCCGGCCTGGTGGTCCAGGTACAGCGACAACAAGACCCATATACCGGCGAATACTGCGCCCCCGGC
>JBQGFJ010000334.1:0-3381 GCA_052040085.1 Pseudoxanthomonas sp. | reverse complement strand
CCCCGCGCCGGCTTCGAAGACCACTGCAAAGCCGGCACCTGCTGCGCCGGTTGCAGTGGCCGTACCCAGCAAGAAACCCGTGACTGCCCCCAAGACCAAAACCCAAGCAAAATCGACGCCTGCCCCGGCTCCTGCCGTTGTGTCGGCCAAGCCTGTCGCGCGTCGCCCCATCGGCAAGGTGGCCGTTGCCGTGACCTCCAAGCCTGCCGCCCAGGCGCCACGCAGCAAGGCCAAGGTCGTGCCTTACAAGACCGACGATGCCACCGGCCGTCCCATCGTGCCCGCGGGCTACAAGCCAGCGGCGGACGAGGAGTACATGAGCCCGTTGCAGCTGGAGTATTTCCGCCAGCGCCTGATGAACTGGCGTGCGGACCTGGTGGAAGAGTCCAAGCAGACCATCGAGAATCTCAAGGACGAAGTGCGTGATATCGGCGACGAAGCCGAGCGCGCCACCCGTGAGACCGAAAACTCGTTGGAACTGCGTACCCGCGACCGCTATCGCAAGCTGATCGGCAAGATCGACAGCACGCTCAAGCGCCTGGATGCCGGTGATTACGGTTATTGCGTGGACACCGGTGAGGAAATCGGCCTGGACAGGCTGGAAGCCCGTCTGACTGCCGAGCGCACCATCGATGCGCAAGAGCGCTGGGAAATCCTGCAGAAGCAGCAAGGCGACTGATCCGTCTTCCGATCAGCCCAGAACTGCTTTGATACCGAAAACCCGCCTGCTGGCGGGTTTTCTTTTGGGCTTTCACCCTGCAGGGGAACCGTGCTGTTGTTTTTTTGCGGAGCACGGGTAAGCGAAGCGCACCCGGGGTCATTGCATCGGCCATGATTTCGGCTGAGTCCGCATACAGCCCTTGGCCAGTCCGGAGTAGCCGCGCATGATGGTGACCGCAGATCCTCAAGAGCGGTCTTTGGCAGCAATGCATTTCATGGGAAGCCCCACCTGGGCAGTGCCCGTTCCTGCAGCGGAGTGCAAAAGTTATCGAAACGATCCTTGCACTGCGTCAGTGCAGGTCCGATATATGCAGCCGGCGCAGCCGGGGAGCCTTCCAGCTGGTGATGCCCACCACGCTCATGGTGACGAAACCGCCGAGTACCACGGCAGGCACCAGCCCCAGCAAACGCGCCATGGAGCCTGCGTAGAACGCGCCCAATTCGTTTGATGAGCTGACGAAGATGCTGTTGATGGAGGAGACGCGGCCGCGCATCTCGTCCGGTGTGGCCAATTGCAGGATGGTGGAGCGCATCACCACCGAGACGCCATCGCAGATGCCGGACATCAGCAGGAACAGGGCGGACAGCCAGAAGTGGCGCGACAGCCCGAAACCGATGATGCATATTCCGAAACCGGCCACGGCCATCAGCAGCAGGCGGCCGGCATTGCGATCGGGAGGATGCCGCGCCAGCCACAGGCTCACGGCCACGGCGCCGAGGGCGGGTGCGCCACGCAGGATGCCGAGGCCTTCGGGCCCGAAGTGCAGGATGTCGTGGATGAAGGCCGGTGCCAGTGACACCGCGCCGCCGAACAGCACGGCGAACATGTCCAGTGCCAGTGCGCCCTTGACGATCTGGTTGCCGAAAACGAAACGCAGTCCTTCGCCAATGCTGCGGAAGATGGGTGCGCGTTCAACTTGCTTGGCAGGTTCGCGCACCTGCAGGCTCAGCAGCACGCAGGCGGAGATCAGGGCAAATCCTGCCGAAGTCGCGTAGGCCGCAGTTTTGCCCGCGAAACCGACCAGGACACCGCCCACTGCGGGACCCAATACCAGGGCGCTTTGGAAGGCGACGCTGCCAAAGCTGGCGCCCCGTGCGAACTGGGTGCGTTCCAGCACCCGCGCGAACAGGGCCATATAGATCGGCGTCAGGAACGCGCGTGCCACGCCGGTCAGGGAAATGGCGGCGTAGATCATCCACAGGCGGGAGGCCTGTTCTTCCTGCGAGGCAATAACGACCAGGGTCAGTCCGGTCAGGCACAGGCCGGCGCAGGCAGCGGCGCCCAGTTTGCGCCGTGGCAAGTGGTCCACCGCGTAACCGGCAAACAGCGCGGTGCAGAAGAAGGGCAGCACTTCGGCCAGGCCGATTAGGCCGAGGGCAAGCGGATTGCGGGTCAGCTCATAGACATGCCAGCCGACCGTGACCGCCACGATCTGGTAGGACAGGATGGCCGATATCCGGTAGGCGAGCAGGCGCCGGAACGCGGGGACCTGCAGGGGGGATGTATCGGCGGTCACGCCTGTTGTTGGCGCGCGGTGTCGCGGATGAACGCCAGTAGCGAGGCCAGCCCGTTGCTGCGTGTGGGCGACAGGTGCTTGGCCAGCCCGATGTCGGCGATGTAGTCGGGTTCCGTGACGATGATTTCGCTGGCAGTTCGGCCCGAATACACACGCAAGGCGAGATAGATCAATCCGGAGACAATGGCCGAATCACTGATGGCGTGGAAATCCAGTTTTTGCGCATTGCCCTGGGGCACGATCCAGACCATCGACTGACAGCCATGCAGCCGGTGTTCCTCCGTCTTCCATTCCTCGGGGAAAGACGGCAGCTTGCGGCCAAGGTCGATCAGGTACTGGTAACGCTCGGACCAGTCGCCGAAGAAGGCGAACTCGTCCTTGATGGCGGCCTGTGCCTCGGCGGCAGTGGTTTCAAGGGGGAAGAGGGTTTCGGTCACAACAACGATTCTCTGTGGTTCGTCATCCCCGCGAAGGCGGGAGTTGCTCTTCGGTCAGATCGCGGCAATCCATCCGAAGAGCAGGAGCGACTCCCGCCTTCGCGGGAGTGACGGCAAAAACTAGGCCCGTTTCCAGCGCACGCCCTGGGGGGTGTCTTCCAGCAGGATGCCTTCGGCGGCCAGTTGGTCGCGGATGGCATCGGCGCGTGCGAAGTCGCGGTTTTTTTTGGCGGAATTGCGTTCGTCGATGAGGATCTGGATGCGCGCATCGTCGTCATTCGATGTGCCGCGCGAGAACCAGCCGGCGGGATCCTGTTGCAGCAAGCCAAGCACCAGGCCAGCACCCAACAGCTCCGACTTCAGCCGCTGTTTCTCATCTGTCGTGACAGCCTTGCGTGCGTCAGAGGCCAGTCGAGCCACTTCTGCCAGTGCCAAGGGCGTATTGAGGTCATCATTCAACGCATCTTCGACGGCCTGCGGGATCGTCGCGGACGCCTCGATGTCCGCCAACTCGCGCAGCGTTCCGTACAGGCGGTCGAGCGTGTTCTTGGCCTGTTCCACCAGCGCTTCGGTCCAGTCCAGTGGTTGCCGGTAGTGGGCCGAAAGCAGGGCATAGCGCAGGGCTTCGGGCGGGTGTTGTTGCAGCAGGTCGTGGACTTTCTCGATGTTGCCCAGCGACTTGCTCATCTTGGCGCCGCCGAAGTTCA
>JBQGFJ010000333.1:0-5630 GCA_052040085.1 Pseudoxanthomonas sp. | reverse complement strand
CTGCAATACCCAGGTGACTGAGGGCGGGATAGGCTTTCAGGGTCACGTGCGGAGAGTCGGCGAACTTGGCCTGCCAACCTTGCCAGTCGGCTTCGACCACCTGAATATCCCGGCCGCCGTGCAGCACTAGCGCGGGTTTGGTGAGGGCTTCGAGATTGGCAACCGGGTCTACGGCCTCGATGCTGCGCCAGTAATGGGTCGACAGGCCAAATGGTGCTTCGGATGCCGGAACATTCTCGCCCGCGCGGATGCGCGTGATGTTGGCTTGCAGCGCCTCAATGGCTTGTTGCTCGGCTTCGGACACGCTGCCATCCAGGGCGGCCATGCGCTGGAACTGCTCGACCAGGATGTCCAGCAACGGGCGCGATGGCGCCGCGAACAGGATGGCGCCCGCGGTGTGCTCCGCACGTGCGGCGATGCGCGGTGCCAACATCGCGCCAAGGCTGTGGCCCAGCACGAATACACGGTCGGGGTCGATGCCGGGCGTGTTGCGCAGTGTGGCAATGGCGGCCACGGCGTCATCGGTGGTTTCGTCATCGATGGTGGAGTCCGGGCCGAAGTCGCCGGGACGTGCGCGCGTGCGTTTGTCATAACGCAGGGTGGCAATGCCCTGTGCGGCGAGTCCGCGCGCGATGTCGAGGAATGGCCGGTTGGGGCCGATGGTCTCGTCGCGGTCCTGGGGTCCGGAGCCATGCACCAGCACCACGGCGGGCACAAGCTTTGCAGAAGCCAGGTTGCTTGCCATGGGCATGGCCAAAGTGCCGGGCAGTGCGTGCTCGCCTTCGCCCACGCTGAAATCCCGTTCGCGGAAAGCAGCATCATCGGCGGGAGGGGCAACCGGGGGTGGGGCAGCTTGCGCTGGCTGCAACAACAGGCCTGCGACGCGGTCCTGGGTATCCAGCGTAATGATGGCGTTGAGGGTGGTCTGTTCGTAGTGCAGCGGAATGGTCACGATGCGGAACGTGCCATGCGTGGCCAGTGCCGGCTCACCACGCCCTTTCGCTGCGCCTGCCTGTTGTGGCAGCGAGGTCCAGATGCCTTGCAGCGTGGGCGCATCGATGGCGGCCTTCGCTTCAGGCGTAAAACTGGCAACCACGGCGTCGAATTCGCCCGCATCCATGCGATCGAGCGTGCGTACCGCGAGCGTAGTGGCGTGCGTGTCAGTGGCATCCTGCGCCGCGAATGAGGGCAATGCAGGGGCAATGCAGGCCAGCACGAATGCCAGTGCCATGGATGCTGCACGGCGGCTACGGAAGTTCATCACTGGGCGGCCTTGGCGGGGGCAGTTGCAGCAGCGGGCGCGAAATGGAGGCCTGCAACCTTGCCGTCGCCATCAATGGCGATGGTGGCGTCCAGACTGGCGTGCTCGCGGTGGATGCGGATCACCACGACGGTGAATCCACCCTGCGAGGACAGCTTTGCTTCGTCGCGTGATTTCACCGGGCCTGCAGCGTTGATCTGTGATTGCACGGCCTGCAACTTGCCGGCATCCAGCGCCGTGCGCATCTGCGCATTGAAGTTGGCGGTGGCGGCTTCGAATTCGCCTGCATCCAGGTGGTCAAGCAGGGCAGTGGCAGTAACGACGGGGTCCTTTGCGCCTTCCTGGGCGAGGGCGGGCGAAAGGGCCAGCACGATGGCGAGCAGGGGAGCCAGCAACAGGGGTTTGATGATGTTCATGTCACTGTTCCCTCTTGAAGACCAGCAGTACGGGCGCTGCGACACTGGGGGCGATGATGTTGACCAGTTCCCAGCCCTGATTGCCCATGCGAGTCAATTCGGTCTGGATGGCATCGGTTTTGAAGCCGCCCCACAGGCTCGTTTTGACTTCGATGGTCTGGTAGCTCCAGCGTTTGCTGCTCATCATTCGGACTCCCGCTTGTTTTCAGTGGATTTCAGCCGCCCTGCCTTGCGCAGCGCATCGCGCAGCACGTATTCGATCTGGGCATTGAGGCTGCGCAGTTCATCGTCGGCCCAGCGTTGCGCCGCCGCCAGCACTTCGGCGTTGATGCGCAACGGATAGGCTTTCTTCTCGCTCACGTCGGTTCCCGGTCCGCCGGCTCAGTACAACGAGCCGGTGTTGAGGACAGGCTGCGGACCGCGGTCGCCGCACAGCACGATCAGCAGGTTGCTGACCATGGTGGCCTTGCGCTCTTCGTCCAACTGCACCACGCCGTTCTTCTGCAGTTCGTCCAGCGCCATTTCCACCATGCCGACTGCACCGGCGACGATTCGCGTGCGTGCCGCGATCACGGCGTTGGCTTGTTGCCGTTGCAGCATGGCCTGAGCGATTTCCGGGGCATAGGCGAGGTGGCTGATGCGCGCCTCGATCACTTCAACGCCCGCCTTGCCCAGGCGTTCGGCGATCTGTTCCTGCAGGTGCTGGGAGATTTCCTGCGGATGGCTGCGCAAGGCAATCTGGCCGTCGTCGTGCTGGTCGTAGGGGTAGCTGGAGGCCATGGCGCGCAGCGCGGCTTCCGACTGGATGTGCACGAAGCTTTCGTAGTCATCCACGTTGTAGACGGCCTCGGCCGAATCGGCGACCTGCCAGACGATGACCGCACCGATCTCGATGGGACTGCCATCCAGTTCGTTGACCTTCAAGCGTCCGCTTTCGAAATTGCGGATGCGCAGGCTGACCTTTTTCTTGGCGAAGAAGGGGTTGTTCCAGCGCAGGCCTTCATCCTTCACCGTGCCAATGTACTTGCCGAACAGGCTTAGCACGGCGGCCTGGTTGGGTTCCACCATGTACAACCCGATCAGGCCGAATGCGCCGAGCAGGCCAATGGCGATCGCGGGAAGCAGCATCCAGGCCTCCTGCTGGCCATTGATGGTCTGGAAAAGCAGCCAGCCGGAGAGCAGCAAGACAGCCACCAGGAGCAGCAGGGCGGGAATGCCGGGGAAAGAGCGGATCGGGGTTTCTTTCATGGTCGTGGCCTCAGGCAAGGAATGTCACGGCAGCAACAGGAAGGCGCCCAATGCGAGCGCGGCGGCAGAGAGAAAGAACAGGACGGTCACCGCCCGGTTGGAGCGGGAGCCCTGGCGGGCCTGGATCAGATGGATCAGGTGAAGCATGGTCGGGTCCCCAATGTCCAAGTTCCATGAAAAGATATCATTTTGATATCACATGTCAACGGGGGGTATGTGCATGGCCAGGACGTGTTGTCCTTGGCAGCCCGCGGCACGGTGTGCTCGCGGCACTTGGGCCATGCGCGGCTTTTCCCTACGCCGTGGCGGGGCTGTCGCCGATGGTGATGCTTGCCGTGTCACAGGATGCTGGTGCCTGATGTCTTGCCGCCGGGAATATCGTCATGCGCTTGCTGCTCGTCTTGCTGTGTTGGCTGGTTTGCATGCATGGCGCGTTGGCGTCGCCGCCCGCGGTGATGCTGGCAACGGACTATCACCCGCGCATCACCGTCGGCGAGTACTGGGTGAGCGAGAAGCTGGATGGCGTGAGGGGTTATTGGGATGGCCACGCACTGTGGACGCGGGGCGGTCACAGGATCCATGCGCCTGCGTGGTTCATTGCGGGTTGGCCGCAGGTGGCGATGGATGGCGAGCTGTGGATCGGTCGCGGACAGTTCGAAGCCATGAGTGGTCTGGCTCGCTCCAGGCATGGTGATGATGCCCAGTGGAGGCGGGTGCGCTTCATGGTCTTTGACCTGCCCGGAGGGGAAGGGGTATTCGACGAGCGGTTGCGTCAGTTGCGATCACGGTTGGCCGCTGCCGATGTGGCGTGGTTGCAACCGGTTGAGCAGCGGCGTGTTCCCGATGCCGCCGCGTTGCAGGCATGGCTGGACGACGTGGTCGATGCGGGTGGTGAAGGATTGATGTTGCACCACCGGGAGGGCGTGTATCGCGCCGGCCGCAGCACGTCGGTATTGAAACTGAAGCCATTCCAGGATGCAGAGGCCCATGTGGTCGGCTATACCGATGGCAAGGGCAAGTACACGGGCATGATCGGCGCGCTTGTGGTCGAACGCCACGACGGTGTGCGCTTCCGGCTGGGCAGTGGCCTGAGCGATGCCCTGCGTGCCTCGCCGCCAGCATTGGGCAGCCAGGTCACCTATCGTTACAGTGGTCTGACGGGCAACGGAATGCCGCGTTTCCCGCGGTTCTTGCGTATGCGTGATGAAGAGCCGGCAACCGTGGCGTCGCAGGTGCCGGAATGATGGTCTGGCAGAAGCGGTGGAATCCGGAGGGCGCGGTGGTTGCCGCGTCCCTCCGGAGAAGACTTACTGGGTAGCGCAATCCACTTTGTGCTCGAAATCGGTGCTGGCGGCAACGGCAGTCAATGTCAGTTGCGTGCCGGCACTGGCATGCAGGGCGAACGGCATGTCGAGGCGGGTGGTATCAGCGCCCGCTGCGCGCAGGCACTTCAACTGGATGCCCAGACTAGTCCATTCACCAAGCGGCAACTTCGAAAGCGCATCGCCGATGGCGACTTCGCCGCCACAGCCTTCGCCGCAGGAAACGACCACGCTGGCCTTGCCGTTTTCCGGGAGGGCATCCACGCGGAGCGAGGCCACGACATGCACATCGCCATTGGTTTCGCGGTCCAGGTCAAGCGCGCTGTTCGAACGCAACTGCAGCGCGGCATCGCCATTCCATGTGAACTGGCGCGCGCCTTCCTGCACGATGTGGTTGATTGCCGTCATGCCGAGTGAGCCGTCCGCGGTGGTGGCGGCCGGGTGCACGATATCCATCGCATTGCCATCCGCACCCACCAGGCGCAAGGTCACGCCAGTGGTGGGTGCGCCATGGTTGAACCAGGTGTTGGCACCTGCCGATGTGCCATCCACGCCGGACTCTTCCGGCAGTGCAGCGAGGTTGCCGTCATCGGCATAGGTCAGGCCGAAGCCGAACGCGAACAGCGGATCGTAGCCGTCCTGGCCCACATTGTTGGCGTATTGGTCGGCGCGACGCGGCCACGAGAAGCTGAGCTTGCCCTTGAAGTCGTGCTGCACGTTGCCCTTGGCATCACGCAGCACCACGTCGGCAATGCCGCCACCTTCCGAGCCGGGTAGCCATATCGCGGCAAATGCATCGGCGGCATTGATCTCGCGGTTCATCCACAGCGGACGGCCACTGATGAACAGGGCCACGACCGGGATGCCGTCGGCCTTGAGCTTCTGGATCAATTCATGGTCACCCGAAGTGCCGGACTTGAACAGCAGGTTCGGCAGGTCGCCCTGGAACTCGGCGTAGGGTTCTTCGCCGAACACCACGATCGCCACATCCGGTTTCTTCGTGTAGCTGCCATCCACGGACAGCTGTGCCTTGCCGCCGGCTGCCTCGATCTGCGCCTTCAGGCCATCCCAGATGGAGTCGGCGTTCGGGAAGTCCGCGCGCGTGGTGCCGTCGCCCTGCCAGGTCAGTGTCCAGCCACCTGCTTGCTTGCCGACGTTGTCGGCGCCATCACCGGCCACCAGGATGTGCTGTCTGGGTGCAAGCGGCAGGATGCTGTCCTGGTTCTTCAGCAATACCAGTGATTCGCGCACGGCCTGTCGCGCCACAGCCATGTCATCGGCAGCACCAACCCCCGTGGCGTGGTCGAGATCTGGCGCGACGCCAAGCTGCAGCATGGCCTGCCGCTGCGCGACCTGCAGCAGGCCTGGGACGCGGTGAGCTGG
>JBQGFJ010000332.1:0-6688 GCA_052040085.1 Pseudoxanthomonas sp. | reverse complement strand
GCATGTCCGTTTTCCGTCTTGCTTTTTCCTTGCTGTTTTTCGCATCCGGCGTTTGCGCCGCCGCGCCAGCCGCAACGGTTTCCTCGCCCGACGGGCGCCTGCGGATGGACATCACCACCGATAACGACGGACGCCCCGGCTACACCATTGCGCGCGACGGCAAGGCCATCATCGCGCCCTCACGGCTGGGCTTCCTGTTCACCGATGCGCCCAAGCTGGAGCGCAACCTGGCCATCACCGGCCAGCAGGTCCGCAGTTTCGACGAAACCTGGGAGCAGCCCTGGGGGGAGCGTCACCACGTACGCAACCACTACAACGAACTCCGCGTCACCCTGGGCGAAACCGCCAAGCCCGGACGCAACTTCGACGTGGTGTTCCGCGTATTCGACGACGGCATCGGCTTCCGCTACGAATTCCCCGAACAGGCCACGCTGGCACGGATCAACATTGCGGAGGAACTGACCGAGTTCAACCTTGCCGACGATGCCACTGCCTGGTGGATACCGGCCTTCGAATGGAACCGCGAGGAATATCTCTACCATCGCACGCCCATTTCCGAAGTCGGCGATGCACAGACGCCGATCACATTGCGTACCGCCGATGGCTTGCACCTTTCGATCCATGAAGCGGCGCTGGTGGATTATTCCGGAATGAACCTGAGTCGCGTGGATGGCCGCAAATTCAAGGCCGCCCTTACGCCCGGCACCGGTGCGGCCAAGGTCACACGCGATGCACCGTTCGCCACGCCATGGCGCACGCTGCAGGTTTCAGACACTGCAGGCGGACTGGTCGAGTCGAGCCTGATCCTCAACCTCAACGAACCCAACGCACTCGGCGACGTCTCATGGGTGAAACCGATGAAATACGTCGGCATCTGGTGGGAAATGCACCTGGATCGCAAAAGCTGGGCCTCCGGCGAAAAGCATGGCGCCACCACCGAACACGCCATCCGCCACATCGATTTCGCCGCCAAGCACGGTTTCGATGGTGTCCTGGTGGAAGGCTGGAACCTTGGCTGGGACGGCAACTGGTTCGGCAATGGCGAGGACTTCAGCTTCACCCGTGCCTATCCGGATTTCGACCTGGAAAAAGTCACTGCATACGCCAAGTCGAAGGGCGTGATGTTGATCGGCCATCACGAAACCTCCGGCCACGCCGCCCATTACGAAGAACAGCTCGAAGATGCCTTCGATTTGTACCAGCGCCTTGGCGTGGGCGCAGTGAAGACCGGTTACGTGGCCGATGCAGGACAAGCCAAGGTGCGCGGAGAAGATGGACGCCTGCACTACGCCTGGCACGAAGGGCAGGACATGGTGCGCCATCACCACAAGGTGGTGACGGAGGCCGCCAAGCGCCATATCGCCATCAATCCCCATGAACCGGTCAAGGACACCGGCCTGCGCCGTACCTACCCCAACCTGATCACCCGCGAAGGCGCGCGCGGCATGGAATACAACGCGTGGGGACAGCCCGGCAATCCACCCGAGCACGAAGCCAACCTGGTGTTCACCCGCATGCTCGCCGGACCCATGGATTTCACGCCCGGCATCTTCGGCATGGATACCAAGTCGGGCGGCAAGATGGCCACCACGCTGGCCAAGCAACTGGCGCTGTACGTGGTGCTCTACAGCCCGCTGCAAATGGCCGCCGACCTGCTGGAGCACTACGAAGCCAATCCCGGCCCGCTGCAATTCATCAAGGACGTACCGGTGGACTGGTCGGAATCGCGTGTACTCGGTGGCGAAGTGGGGGAATACGCCGTCATTGCGCGCAAGGACCGCCACAGCGATGACTGGTACGTGGGCGCGGTCACCGACGGACATGCACGCAACGTGGAAGTGCCGCTCACCTTCCTGGACCCTGGTCGCCGTTACACTGCACGGATTCATCGCGATGGCCCGGATGCCGATTGGCAGGGCAACCAGCACGACATGGTCATCGAAGAGCGCGAGGTCACCCATGCCGACGTACTGCAACCCTGGCTGGCACCGGGTGGCGGACTGGCGATCCGCTTCATTGCCCATCCCTGATACCGCACTCCGGCATGCAGGCCGGACATGCTTCGGCCTGCATGACTGCACCCCGGGCAGAAGTGGACGCGGCTTGTCGCCCTTGCACGGCTCGGGCAGGATGCGCACATGAACGATGCTATCCGTCCGGACGGACTCCCTGGTTCCGTCATCAATTGCGTGGCCTACGACCGTGTCGGCCAGCGCCGCAGCATCAGCCTGGACGACATCAGTGACGTGCTGGCACAGGACGATGGCAGTTTCGTCTGGGTCGGACTATACGAACCAGAGGACGCCATCCTGGACAAGCTGCAGGAAGAGTTCGGCTTGCACGACCTCGCGGTGGAGGATGCCAGCAATGCCCACCAGCGACCCAAGCTGGAGGCCTACGGCAATTCCATGTTCCTGGCGGTACACACCGCACAGGTAGTGAACGAGAAGATCGCCTACGGCGAGACCCATGCCTTCGTCGGTCCGCGCTATCTGGTGACCGTGCGTCATGGCGCTTCGCTTTCGTATGCCCCCGTCCGGGAACGCGTGGAGCGCGAACCCGACCTGCTTTCGCTGGGACCAGCCTACGGGCTGTATGCCGTACTGGATTTCATCGTCGACAACTACCGCCCGATCGTGGACACCTTCCGCGAAAGTGCCGATTCGCTGGAGCACTCCATCTTCGCCGAAACCTACCGGCGCGAAACCGTGGTCCGCCTGTACGAACTGAAGCGCGAATTGACCAAGATGCGGCTGGCCGTTGCGCCCCTGCAGGATGTGCTGTCCCAACTGACGCGCACCTCCACGCCTTGGGTGCCGGACGAAGTCAGGCTGTATTTCCGCGACGTACAGGACCATGCCGTGCGCGTCAACGAAGCCATCGACACCCTGCGCGACATGCTGACCACGGCACTCAGCGTCAATCTGTCCCTGGTAACGCTTGGACAGGGCGAAGTGGTCAAACGCCTGGGTGCCTGGGCTGCCCTGCTCGCCGCCCCCACCTTGATTGCAAGCTGGTATGGCATGAATTTCGCGAACATGCCCGAACTGGAGGCGCCTTACGCCTACCCCATCCTGATCGGCGTGATCGCCGTGACCTGCGGCTCGCTCTATGCGCTGTTCAAGCGCGCCCGCTGGCTCTGATCAAACAGGCTTCAGGTGAACAGGCGTTGCAACAGCAGGCCGCCACCACCCAGCAGGAAGGTGAAATAGACAATCGTCACCACATTGCCCAAATGACCCAGCAGGATGGCCACGCCATCGCGCTGCATCATCCCCACGGCAAGGCACAGCAACGCAATGCCCGGCAAGGTATTGCTGAAGGGGATGAAGCCGAACGGGAACATCAGCAACACTGCGCCCAGGATCAGTGCCAGATTGTTGATGACGCCAACGACATTGCCTTCCACCAGACCCGACAACCGGCCGGATTTGCTGATCTTCTCCAGCCGGCGCACCCACACCAGGCCACGCTCTAGCGCGGGGCGAAGCCGTTCCGATGACAAGGGCCGCGAATGTATCCGCTCCGGCAACCACACCGGACGCTGGAACAAACGCGCCACACCCACCATCAGGATGCCTGCGCCGAACACCGTACTGACACCGGGGATGGATACCGGGATCAGGAACACCAGCGTCATCATCGCCGTCAGCATCAACAGGCCATTGCCCTGGAATTGCTCCAGCAGCGACCCCAGGCTCACCGTGTCCGGCGGCAGTTTGTCGATGGCATCCTGCAATTCCTCGCGCAGCGAAGCAGGCTCATGGCCGTGCGAATCCATCATTGGCCCGCCATTACGCGAAGGATCTGCCCGACGCCATAGGCGATGACGGTACCGGTGGCATAACCCACGGTTCCCAGCAACACGCCCACCGGCGCCAACGTCGGATGGAACGCCGCCGCGACCACAGGCGCCGATGCAGCGGCACCGATGTTGCCCTGCGAGCCCACCGCGAAATAGAACAGTGGTGCACGCACCAGTTTCGCGGCACCCCACAGCACCAGGATGTGGGTCGTCATCCAGATCACGCCAATGAGGATCAATTCCGGCCGGTTCGCCAGTTTCAGGAAGTCCATCTGCATGCCGATGCTGGCGATCAGGAAGTACAGGAAAACCGTGCCCAGCCGGGAGGCCCCCGCGTTTTCCAATCGGCGTACCGGCGTGAAACTCAGGCCCAGGCCTCCCAGCGTGGACAGCACCACGATCCAGACGAATGCCGAGTCCAGGCTGAAGCGCGAGGCCCACTCGAAGTTGGCGGCGAACCATGCGGAAAGCGGATTTGAGATCGCATGCGCCAAGCCCACGATGCCGAACGCCACCGCAATGATCACCATAAGGTCACTCAGGGTGGGAATGCGTGCATTGGCCGCTTCGTATGCGGCCACGCGCGCCTTCATCTCGTCGATGGCAGAGGTATCCGCGCCACTGCGCGCATCGATCTGGGCGGCACGATTGGCCAGGAACAACAACGTGGCCATCCACAAGCTGGCAAGTGCCACGTCCACCACGGCGAACTGGCCGAACAGGGTGGCATCGACTTCATAGACTTCGCGGATCGCCACCATGTTGGCACCGCCACCAATCCAGCTGCCCGACAACGCCGCCATGCCTTTCCAGGTATCCCCTGCAACGGCAGATGGCCAGAACCACTCCATCAACTGGAACGAAACAATCGCCCCGAGCACGATACCCAGCGTACCCATGCAGAATACGAACAGAAGCTTGGGACCCAGTTTCAGGATGCCCTTCAGGTCGATGGACAGCGTCAGCAGCACCAGCGCCGCCGGCAACAGGATGCGGCTGGCGATCGGGTTGTAGATGCTGCTGTTCTCTCCGTCGATCAAGCCGACCGTGTTGTAGAGCGCCGGAATGAAGTAGCACAACAACAACGCTGGCACCCAGGCAAAGAACTTTCGCCAGAATGCCGTCGGGCCACTGGCCAGCCAGAAAATCAAACCCAGCGTGGCGGCAATGAGGCCGAACACCACGACGTCATTGGTGATGAGGGCAACGGAAGGTTCAGCGGATTCAAGGGCCATGCGTAGGTATCCCGTTCGGATGACAAGATTCAGATGACGAGAAGCCTGGGCCGGCGATGGCCGGCCCAAGGGCAGGTATCACTGGCCGATGTGCTGCTTCAGCCAGGCATTGACCGTGTCATGCCACAACACGCTGTTGTGCGGCTTGAGTACCCAGTGGTTCTCGTCCGGGAAATACAGCAATTTCGATTCAATACCCTGCCGCTGCAATGCGGTGAAGGTGGACAGGCTCTGGTCCAGGGGCACGCGATAATCACGCTGTCCTGCTACCACCAGCATCGGCACGCGCCACTTGTCGATATGCCGGGCCGGATTGAATTTTTCGTAACCCTGCGGGTTCGCGGCCACCGTGCCACCAAACTCCCACTCGGTGAACCACAGCTCTTCGGTCACCAGGCCCATCGAACGGGTATCGAACACACCGTTATGGTTCACGAGGCACTTCCACGGCTCGTTCCACTGTCCGGCGATCCAGTTGACCATGTAGCCGCCGTAGCTCGCGCCCAGCGCACAGGCCTTGTCGCCGTCCAGGAAGGGATATTGGGCCTGCGCCGCAGCCCAGCCCTTCTGCAAGTCTTCCAGCGGCCGGTCACCCCAGTGCTGGCTGATGGCATCAGTGAAGGCCTGCCCGTAACCGGTGGAACCGTGGAAATCGATCATCACCACGGCATAGCCCTGGCCCGCATAGGTCTGCGGATTCCAACGGTTGCTCCAGCCATTCCCGAAGCTGCCCTGCGGACCTCCGTGGATCAGGAATGCCACCGGGTAGGTCTTGCCCTCTTCGTAGTTCCATGGCTTGAGCACGTAGCCATGCACGGTGGCGCCATTCCAGCCCTTGAAGGCGTACTGCTCGTAGTCGCCGAAAACCACATCCGGCAACAGGTCACCCGCTGCCGGCGTGATCGCCCGTAGCGGACCGCCCTGCGTCGTGGTCACGAACACCTGGTCGCCGGTCTTCAAACTGTTGCGAGTGAAGGCCAAGGTATCGCCAGCGACCTGGAACGCGGAAACCGTGCCCTCGCCCACCAGCTTGGTGGCTTTGCCACTGGCGATGTCGATCGCGAACAAGGGGTGTTCACCCATGTCGTAGGTAGCGGTATACAACGTCGCACCATCGGCGGACAGCGCGAGGCCATCAGCGGAGCGGTCCCAGTCAGGCGCGATTTCACGGCTGTTGCCCGTTGCCATGTCCAGCGCATACAGGCCGAAGCGATCGGCTTCGAAACCGGGACGCTTCATCGCCCGGTAGAACAGCGTCTTGCCATCGGCACTGAACACCGGACCGGTATCCCAGGCCAGGTTGGACGCCGTGAGATTCACCGGCGTTCCACTGCCATCGGCCGCGAAACGGTACAGATCGAAATTGGTGGACCAGGGCTCGGTGGTACCGGCGATGCGAATGCCCGCCACCAGCGAGCCGCCATCAGGCGACCACGTATATTCATCAGCGCCACCAAATGGTTTGGAGGGAACGTCACCACCCAATCCGGTACTGATGGCCGTGGCAGTGGTGACAGCCGCTGCCTTGCCCTGCGGCAAGCTCGCCACGAACAGCGCGCTGCGGCGGCCATCCTGCCAGGTATCCCAATGCCGCACGAACAGTTGGGTGTGGATGACACCCGAATGCTTGTTCGCCGCGACCTCATCC
>JBQGFJ010000331.1:0-1871 GCA_052040085.1 Pseudoxanthomonas sp. | reverse complement strand
CTCGTCGTTGTAGCCAGAGCGGAGAATTGCCGCGGACACCGCCTGCGGGGTGATGCCCAGCGTCTGGGCCACCGCCTTCTGTTGCCCGCGCACCCCGGGGGTCAGCAGGTCGACCACAGCCCATTCAGACTCGCTGCGGGTGCGAATCGACTGCCCGAGCAGGCGCAGTAGCCCTTCGAGCTCGGCGTCCAGCTCGGCGTTGCCTGTGGAGACGCAGATCGGCACGCGTTCCCCGCGGTGTTCTGCCGCATCGAGAGCGCCCTGGGCCCGGCGTAGGGCCCTTCCGTCGACCTGGTCCGCTTCGGCGGGCACCGGTTCGTACAGCGCGCCGACGCCCAGCCCGATATGGCAGAAGTTCAGCCGGGCCGCGCGCAGGACTGCGTCGACGGCGGCATCGGCGTCGGCGGGCACCCCCAGCAGCAGTTGGCCGCTGACGGCCGTGAACGCGGCGTGCGTGGATACCTGGGCCAGTTGGTGCCAGAGCGCCTCGCTGGCGGCGGCGACATCGGTGACCGAGCGGGGCCGGGGGCTGAGCGCAACGACAAACATGGCTTAAGTATTGCTTGTGAGGCCGGGTTTGTCGCGTATCCGAGATATATGGCGGAGGTCAGGCCCGCTGCGGCAGCCGCACGATGGTGAAGCGGAAGAACAGCTGGGTGGCCGGGCCGATGAGCAGCGCATAGGCCACGGTTCCCACTCCCACCGGGCCGCCCAGAACCCAGCCCAGTCCCAGCACCGACAGTTCAAGCACGGTGCGGATCAGCCGGATAGACTGCCCGGTGCGCAGGTGCAGTCCGGTCATCAGCCCATCGCGCGGGCCGGGGCCGAAGTGGCTTCCGATGTAGAGGGCTCCGCCCAGGCCGTTGATGAGGATTGCGACCACGAGGGTGAGGATCTGCCAGCCAAGACCGTTGATAACAGGTAAGAATCGCAGGAAGAAATCGAGTGCAACACCGAGGTACAGCGTGTTGGCGATGGTGCCCAGCCCCGGCCACTGCCGCAGTGGGATCCAGGCGAGCAGGACCAATGCGCCTACCAGGATGATGATGGTGCCCAGCGACAAAGGCACATGATTGGCGATGCCAAGATGCAGCACATCCCACGGATCCACGCCCAGCTGCGCTCGAATGATCATGGCCATTGCTAATGCGTAGAGGGACAGGCCGGCAAAGAGGTTGAAGAATCGCAAGGGCAACCGCCCGCTGGCGAGCTGTTGGCGCGGAGTCAGATTAGTGATGGTCATGAATAAAATAATCCGGTAAATTGGCCATGTAAAAAATAGCCAATTTTGAAGAGGTGGACTTATGGGCCGCGTCACAGGTGCTGCGCTCGCCGGAATGCTCGGGACAGCCGACACGTCCCAGCCTGCCTACCGATGGCTTTTTGAAACGCTGCGCTCGCTCATAGCCAATGGCCGCATCCTGCATGGCTCGGTGCTGCCCAGTGAACGCGAAGTCGTGGCTCGACTGGGGCTGAGCCGCACCACCATTTCACGTGCCTACGCAGAACTTCGCGATAGCGGCTACGCCAGCTCCCGCCAAGGCTCGGGAACAGTCGCCCAGATTCCCGGAGGGCCGGTTGCCGGCGGAGCAGAGCCGCTGCCGCTGGGCGGTTTCGGGCCAATGCCTGGAAGCACCGCGCTAGATCTGACCTGCGCGGCGCCCAATGCCCCGACCGGAATGCTCGGGGAATTCCAAGCAGCGTTGGAACAGCTTCCGCGATATGCGGCCACGATGGGCTACTACCCATTAGGCCTAGAGCCGCTAAGGTTGGCCCTCGCCGATTACTACACGCGCAAGGGTCTTCCCACAGGTCCGGATCAGATCATTGTCACCTCAGGTGCGCTGTCCTCGGTGGCAGCCGCAGGCCGC
>JBQGFJ010000330.1:0-4499 GCA_052040085.1 Pseudoxanthomonas sp. | reverse complement strand
TGCGCGCCCGAGTCCCTTTTGAGGCCAAAAGGAACCAAAAGCCTATCGCCTGACGCCAGCCGATCCGGCTTCGCCGGATCGGTGCCCTGTGCTTCTCGGTCGACGGGGCACGGCCCCCAAACTCGCTGCGCCCAGACAAGGGGGCCTCTTCGGCCTCATCGCCCTGCGCTTCTCGGCTTGCTTTAGGCGAGGAAAATCAAAGGCCAGAGCCAAAGCCGCTTGATCGCGTATTTGGGTAATGGAGACATAAAAAAACCCGACAGTGCGCGAACACTGTCGGGCTGGGTGCGCGGAGGGAGGGGGGCCGCGCAACGCAGAGGGTAAAACCTGAAGGTTCAGCGAGCCTTGGCAGCCTTGGTGGCCTTGCTGACAGCAGCCTGGGCGCTGTCGGTGACGGCTTCGAACTGACCCTTGGCCAGCTGGCCGAGGGCTTCGGAGGTCTTCAGGGTGATGCCGAATACTTCCTGGCCAGCAGCCACGGCGCGCTCGGTGTTGTCCTTGGCGATCTGCAGGCCCTTCGGCAGCAGGGTCTTCAGCGAATCCAGGCCATTGGCCGAGGTGAACTCACCAAAGTATTCGCTGGTGGCGCTGAGGTTCTTTTCGAAAGTGCGCAGCTGGACGCCGAACACGGTCTCGGCATTTTCCAGGGCCAGGCGGTTGGCGCGCGTGGCGGTGGCCGAGAACTGGGAGGTCAGGGCGGAAAGCTGTTCAGTGAACTGTGCGGACATGGGATTGCTCCATCAGAAGGTGTTGTGTTGCGATGCACAATAACCATCTTCTTGTTGCGATGCAACATAACCCCGCTTACATTTATATTCCGTTCACTTTATGGGTCGGCCGCATCAGCCCCGGTAGCGGCACCCGGAGGTGCAGGTCTCGTGCACCACGATTTCGCTGAGGGCCGGCAATACGGGCTTCAAGTGTTCCCAGATCCACACCGCCAGCCGTTCGCTGGTCGGGTTTTCCAAGCCTGCGATGTCGTTGAGGTAGTGATGATCGAGCTGTGCATAGAGCGGCTGGAAGGCCTGCTTGATGTCGGCGTAATCCATCACCCAGCCGGTATGCGGGTCCAGGTCGCCCGAGACATGCACCTCGACACGGAATGAATGGCCGTGCAGGCGGGAGCACTTGTGACCTTCGGGCACGTTGGGCAGCCGGTGTGCGGCTTCCAGGGTGAAGACCTTGAAGATGTCCATGCGGGCACTCTCGTTTGCAGGCAGGAAAAAGGACAATCAAAACGGGTCCGGCGCGGGGTCATGGTCCGCGCCGGCATTTCAGGCCAAGGCATGGCCTTGGCGAAGGAGAAGCTCAGGTACCGCTGCGCCGCTGGCCGTTGCCCTGGCCGCCGCGCCGTGCGCCGCCGCCGGGCTTGCGGGCCCCATCGCGCTGGGCACTGCCATGCTTCTTGGGACCTGCGTGGGCCTGGCGCGGTGCGTCGCCATGTGGGCGCCGGGTGTGCTTGCGCGGCGCGCGTTCGCCACCCGGCAGTTCGGCCTTGCCGGGCGCGCTGTTGCCCCAGCGGATGGGGGTTTGCGGTTCGAAACCGGGCACATCGCGGATGTCCATGTCGCGATTCAACAGGCGCACGATGGCGCGCAGGTACTTGGCTTCATCCTGTGCCACCAGCGAGATCGCCTGGCCGGTGGAGCCATTGCGGCCGGTGCGGCCGATGCGGTGCACGTAGTCCTCGGCCACCATCGGCAGGTCGAAGTTGATCACCTGCGGCAACTGGTCGATATCGATGCCGCGTGCGGCGATGTCGGTCGCCACCAGCACGTTGATGCGGCCGGCCTTGAAGTCGTTGAGTGCGCGTTGGCGGGCGCCCTGCGACTTGTTGCCGTGGATCGCGGCGGTCTTGATGCCGCTTTTCTCCAGGAACGTGGCCAGCTTGTCGCTGCCGTGCTTGGTGCGGGCGAACACCAGCGTCTGCTGGCGGCTGTCTTGCGCCAACAGGTGCAGCAGCAGGTCGCGCTTGCGGCTGCCATCCACCGGATGCACGCGGTGGGTGATGGTTTCGGCCACGGTGTTGCGCGGGGTTACCTGGATCTGTTTCGGGTCATGCATGAATTCCAGCGCCAGTTCGCGGATCGGATCGGCGAAGGTGGCGGAGAACAGCAGGGTCTGGCGGTTCTGGCGCGGCAGCTTGGCCAGGATGCGCTTGATGGAGGGCAGGAAGCCCATGTCCAGCATGCGATCGGCCTCGTCCAGGATCAGCACTTCGATGCCGGACAGGTCCACGCTGCGGCGTTCCAGGTGGTCGATCAGGCGGCCCGGGCAGGCAATCACCAGATCCACGCCGCGGCGCAGCGCGTCCAACTGGTTGCCCATGCCGACGCCGCCGTAGATGGTGGTGCTGGGAATGCGGACGTACTTGCTGTAGTCACGCAGGCTCTCGTGCACCTGCACGGCGAGTTCGCGGGTGGGGGTCAGGATCAGTGCGCGTGGCTTGCGCGTGCCGCGCTGGACTTCCTGAGGGCTGGTGGCCAGGTACTGGATCAGCGGCAGGCCGAACGCGGCGGTCTTGCCGGTACCGGTCTGGGCGCCGGCCAGCAGGTCGTGGCCTGCAAGGACCAGGGGAATGGCCTGTTGCTGGACGGGGGTGGGGGTGTGGTAGCCCTGTTCATCAAGGGCGCGCAGCAGGGGCTGCATCAGCCCGAGGTTTTCGAAAGACATGGGGTGAAGCTCCGGTATTGGAAAGCCGCCAAGCATGCAAAGTCCGCGCGAGGACGCGCAGGTTGCCGGTCAGGGACTTTCAGGGGTACTCGAAGCGTTCCCGATGAACCGCGCTGCGAGAAAAGGGACGGATACACCCAAGGGGTGTCCCGGTGTTTGCGCGGCGAGGCGTCGGAGCGGGGCGGCTGACCGGCCAGGGGACCGGGTAGCGGCGGACCATTAGGGAAACGGACGGGCCGGCGAACGGCGCGCACTGTAACCGATCCTGGCCACTTGCGGGTAAAAACGTGCTTTTCCGCCGTCCAATGGTCTTGGGCGGGTGGGTCCCGGTTCAGTTGCAGGGCCGGCGGGCTATCATGGAGCCATGCTTACGCTTGGAGCGCCCTGCTCATGACCAACCTGCGTGGTCTCCATCCGGACCCCGGGCCCGGAGCCGATGCCGGTCATTGTGCGTCCGGCCATGGGCCCGGCCGTGAAAAGACCAACAACTGCAGCTCCTGTTCCATCCGGCACCTGGCGATGTGCGCTGCGCTGCCGACCCAGGGGATGCACGCACTGGAAGGGCGCTCGGACCATTTGACACTCGCGCCGGGCGCGATGCTGGTGCGCGAGGGCGAGCCCCGGAAGGGCGTGTTCACGGTCACCTCTGGCGCCCTGCGCCGGATCCGCCTGCTGCCGGATGGCCGCCGGTTGGTGGCCGGGTTCCTGATGCCGGGTGATTTCATCGGCTTCAGCGGTGCCGCGCATTACCGGCATTCCATCGAAGCCATCACCGACAGCATCCTGTGTGCGTTCTCGATGAAGGACATGCGCGAGCTGTGCCAGCGTTTCCCGACCCTGGAACATGAATTGCTGGAACGGGCATGCGTTGAGCTGGACGCCACCCGGGGCAACTTGATGTCGCTTGCACGGATGACCCCGGTGGAACGCTTGGCCGGGTTCCTGCTGGACATGGCCGCTCGCCGCCAGCGGCAAGGCTACGTGGATGGCCAGGTAGTGCTGCCCATGACCCGCGCGGACATTGCCGATTACCTGGGGCTGACGGTGGAAACGGTGAGCCGCAGCTTCACCAAGCTGAGGCAGGACGGGGTTATCGGGGCGGATGACCCGCAGCGGATCAAGCTGCTGGACCGCAACCGGCTGGAAGCCTTGGCCGAGGCGCGGAGCTGACCGCAGTGGGCCTTCTCCCGCGTCCTGACGACAGGTCCCCACGCTGAAGCCTGCCCGCCTTTTGGGGCTGCCGTCATTGATCTGGATCAATACCGCTTCCTGACGCCTGGCTTAATATGCGCGTGACATCAGGCTGAGGAGCGGTCGCATATGAGCGTCCAGGGTACCTATAACGACAAGGTGGTCCGCCAGTTCGCGGTCATGACCGTCGTCTGGGGCCTTGTAGGCATGCTGGTGGGGGTGATCATCGCCGCCCAGTTGTACTGGCCTGCACTTAATTTGGAAATCCCGTGGCTGGGCTACGGGCGGCTGCGGCCGTTGCACACCAATGCGGTGATCTTCGCATTCGGTGGCAGCGCCTTGTTCGCGACCAGTCTGTACGTGGTCCAGCGCACTTCGCACGTACGGCTGCTTTCCGACAAGTTGGCGTCCTTCGTGTTCTGGGGCTGGCAACTGGTCATCCTGCTGGCGGCAATCACCCTTCCGCTGGGCCTGACCCAGGGCAAGGAATACGCCGAGCTGATCTGGCCGATCGACATCCTGATCGCGGTGGTGTGGGTGGCCTACGGCGTGTTGTTCTTCGGCACCATCGTCAAGCGCCGGGTCAAGCACATCTACGTGGCGTACTGGTTCTACGGCGCCTTCATCATCGCCGT
>JBQGFJ010000329.1:0-6431 GCA_052040085.1 Pseudoxanthomonas sp. | reverse complement strand
CCCCCCCCCCCCGGCGTAGCGGATCACCCAACCAACCCAACAGGGCGGCAAACACGAACGGGGTGAGGATGGGAGCCAACAGCCAGATGAGCCATCCGGCGACCACGGCGATCAACAGCCACTGCCAATGCCGCGCCAGGGGTCCGAACGAGCTGGGTGCGCTATTCATGGTTTCGCTCACTTCAGCCGGTACACCGGCGGCTCGCCTTCACCGCCCACGAAGGGAGCATCGTCGGCACCCATGCGGCGCTGGAAGCCGGCCAGTCCACTCAACAGATCAAGATCCACCACCAAGGTGGTGGCAGTGGCCTTGACCGGCGTGATCCGCCTCACCACCGAGGTGGATTGCAAAGCGGCGGACAAACGCAGGAAATCCTCGGTGCTGTGGATGCCTTCGAATACCACCCGCTGCGTGCTGGCGGCACCACCGGTGGCTTGCCGGGCATAGCGCTTGATCAGGGCATCGGCCGCGCCATCGGCACCGGACGCCATGGCCCGGCGTGCATCGGGATCACTGACCGACCATTTCGACAGGACGCGGCCGTCATCCACGAACACCCAGTCGGCGGTCCACCCGGCCTGGTTCCGGTACAACTTGCCGATCAATTGCATGGGCGGGTTGTAGCGCGACGAGGTGCGGGCCACGGCGGCCGTGTCCTGCCGCCAGATCGCCCCGACTGCCGCCTGTTCGGCGGCATTGCCGGCCGGCAGCCCCAGACTGAATCCACGTTCGGTGGCGCGATTGAGCAAGGGGCGCGCCGCGTTGGCATGCGCCAGGCTGACCAGGCGGGGACCACTGCCATCATCAATGCCCAGCCACACCACCGGCTTGGGACGCGGTTGCGGCCACACCGGCAAGGCGAGCATTTCGGCCAGCGCCTGCACTTCCTCGGGATCGAACCGGGCCACCAGTGTGGTGCCGAAAGTCGGTGCGCCGCTGGGAGACGTGCCCTGGTCCTGGCGGTAGTCGTATCCGGTCACGTACTGGCGGGCATTGCGCAGTTCCGTGGACACACCCGGGCGGCCAGCCACGTCACGCTCGCCGGACAGCCGGCCCAGCACCACGGACAGCGCCCGTGCAAAGCCCACCGTACGGTCTTCGTCCGACTGGCTGTTGACCGGCACCTCGGCCTCGTACAATCCGCGCGCGCCGACAGCTTCGCCCTCGGTGCGGATGTCCGACTGCGCCAACGCCACCGGGGCGAAGCCGCACGTGCCTGCCAGCAGCAGGCTCCCGAGCAGAGTGAGTGCGAAAATCCGGCGCATCGAACGTCCTTAATGCCAGCGAATGCGGGAATTGTTGCCCGAATGCGCCCACCACGCCAATGCTGGCCGTTCAGGCGGCCTTCGATCCCCTGTAAAATCCCGGTTTCCCTTCACCCGACGGTTCCCCTCCGTGACCCAGCCTCCCACCGCCCCTACTCCCATGACCTACCGCGATGCGGGCGTGGACATTGACGCCGGCAACGAACTGGTGGAGCGCATCAAGCCCCTGGTCAAGCGCAGCTTCCGGCCCGAAGTGATGGGTGGCCTGGGCGGTTTCGGTGCACTGTTCGACCTCTCCGGCAAGTACCGTGAACCGGTGCTGGTATCCGGCACCGACGGCGTGGGCACCAAGCTCAAGCTGGCCCAGCAACGGGGTCGCCACGACACCATCGGCATCGATCTGGTCGGCATGTGCGTCAACGACGTGCTGGTGCAGGGCGCTGAACCGCTTTTCGTCCTCGACTATGTCGCCACCGGTAAGCTGGACATCGATACCGCTGCCGCCGTGGTCGGCGGCATCGCGCGCGGGTGCGAGTTGTCCGGCTGCGCACTGATCGGCGGCGAAACCGCCGAAATGCCCGACATGTACCCGCCGGGCGAATACGACCTGGCTGGCTTCTGCGTGGCCGCGGTGGAGAAATCGGAGCTGCGCGACGGTTCCGGCGTGCGTGAAGGCGACCTGCTGATCGGCATTGCTTCCAGTGGCCCGCACTCCAACGGCTACTCCCTGATCCGCCGCATCTACGAACGTGCCGGCCGGCCTGCGGATACCACCGTCGGCGGCGTGGCACTGGTCGATGCGTTGATGGAGCCCACGCGGCTGTACGTGAAGCCGGTGCTGGAGCTGCTGCGCGGCACGCATGGCCCCGCCATCCACGCCATGGCCCACGTCACCGGCGGCGGCCTGACCGAAAACATCATCCGTGTCGTTCCCGATGGACTGGGCCTGGAGATTGATGCATCCGCATGGACCTTGCCGCCCGTGTTCGACTGGCTGCAGCGCGAAGGGGCAGTGGAAAGTCCGGAAATGTGGCGTACGTTCAATTGCGGCATCGGTTTCGTACTGGTGGTGGCGCCTACCGAAGCAAGCGCCGTCAGCGCATCCCTGAAGCACCTGGATCTGCCGCACTGGCAGATCGGCCAGGTGACGGCCGCAACCAGCGGCGAGCGCGTACGGATAGGCTGAGCAAACCACCCATGAACACGCACGTGATCGACACCGCCACACGCGACGGCGAACACCTGCGCCTGCTGTCGATCTTCCACTACATCGTGGCCGCCATTACCGCGGTGTTCGCGCTGATCCCGGTGATCCATTTGATCATTGGCATCGCGATGGTGAGCGGAAGCATGGATCACGGCCCCAACCCGCCGCCCGGATGGTTCGGCTGGCTGTTCATCGCCATCGCCACGCTGCTGATTACCTGCGGCTTGGTGATGGCCGCGTGCATGGCCTATGCAGGCCGTTGCCTGGTACGCCGGCAACGGCACCTGTTCTGCCTGGTCGTGGCAGCGGTGAGTTGCCTGTTCATGCCAATGGGCACCGTGCTGGGCGTCTTCACCCTGATCGTGCTGATGAGGCCGTCGGTGCAAGCACTGTTCACCGATCCCTGAAACCTCTCCCATGTCCCCTTCACGCATCGCCGTCCTCGTTTCCGGCCGTGGCAGCAACTTGCAGGCCATCCTGGATGCCATTGAGGCGGGCACGCTGGACGCCAGCATCGCAGGGATATTTTCCGACCGGCAGCAGGCACCTGCCTTGCAGCGGGTTGCCGAAGCCCTGCGCTGGAGCCGCAACCCCAAGGATTTCACCGACCGCGCCAGCTTCGACCTGGCCCTGGCCGATGCCGTGCAACACACCCAGCCGGACTGGATCGTCTGCGCCGGCTACATGCGCATCCTGGGCGACGCCTTCATCGCACGCTTCCGCGGCCGCCTGCTGAACATCCACCCTTCCCTGCTGCCCCGGCACCGCGGACTGCATACGCATGCACGTGCGCTGGAAGCCGGTGATGCCCGGCACGGCGCCAGCGTCCACTTCGTAGCGCCTGAACTGGATGCGGGTCCGGTCATCGCCCAGGCCGCCATACCCGTACTGCATGATGACACCCCGGAAACGCTGGCCAGCCGCCTGTTGCCACGTGAGCATGCCCTGTTGGCAGCGACGTTGCAGCTGGCCTGCACGGGCCGGCTATCTGAACAGGGCGCGACAGTGCATCTGGATGGTCAGCCCTTGTTTAGTCCCCTGCAACTAGATTCCTCCGGAAACCTGACCCTCACCCCGCTCACCGTTCCGTGACTCCCATCTTCCCCCGCCTCCTGATTGCCGCCACTTTGTCGCTGGCCAGCCTCCCTGCGCTTGCGCTGGAGCCGTTCGTGGCCACTTACCAGGCCTACAACGGCGGCAAGCTGGCCGGCAGCGCCACCATGACCGTCTCCGCGGAGCCGGACAATCGCTGGCAGGTGGATCTCGACATCCGCGGTACCCGTGGATTCGCCCGATTGGCCGGACTCAACATCAAGCAGACCACCGTTTTCGATAGTCACCACGACATCTACCGTCCGCTCGGACAATCCACGATCCGGCGCGCGCTGTTCAGTGGCCGCGACAACCAGGGCATCTACGATTGGCACTCCATGACGGCCCGCTGGCAGGGTGACATCAAGGAATCACGCACACGGCCTGTTCCCCTGCATGCCGGTGACGTGAGTGCGTTGTTGATGAACCTCGCCGTGATCCGCGATGCGGAGCCCGGCAAGACACTTCATTACCGCGTGGTGGACAACGGCCGCGCGCGTGATCACGAATACCGCGTGTCGGAACTCAACGAAATCGTGCAAGTCGAAGAGCTGAGCTACGATGCCATGCGTGTCGCCCGCACCAATGGCGGCAACGACGAAATCATCCTGTGGGTCGCCAACGGCGTCCCCACGCCTGTCCGTATCCTGCAACGCGAGAACGGACAGGACGCCATCGACCTGCGCTTGGTCGAATACCAGTGAGCCCCGCCATGAACCTGCATACCCTGACTTTCCGCAGCCTTGCCGCCATTGCCCTGGTCTTCGCAGGCAACGTCTCGGCTTCCGCACTGGAGCCCTTCAAGGCGCAGTACCAAGCGTCCTACATGGGCCTGCAAGCGAACGGCAGCATGACCCTGTCCAAGGATACGGATAACCGCTGGCGCTACGACCTGGGCATCAGCCATGCCGTGGCCAACATGACACAGAGCACGGTGTTCGACGAGCACGGCGGCCACCTTCGCCCCTTGGTCAGTGACGATCGCTCGCAGGTTGCCATCCGCAAGCGCGCCAGCCAGGGCACTTACGACTGGAATACCAAGCGCGCCGTCTGGACCGGCGACCTGCGTCCGGACAGGCTTGGTCCGATCGAACTGAAGACGGGTGACATGGACGCCTTGCTGATCAACCTGGCCCTTGCCCGCGACGTCAGCAAGGACAGTGGCAAGACCAGCCACAGCTACCGGATGGTGGACACGGGGCGCATCAAGCAGATGACCTACCGCGTGCAAGGCCAGGAAGACATCACCATCGCGGGTACCAAGCACAAGGCCACGCGCCTGAGCGCGATGGATGGCAAGAAGGAATACGTGGTGTGGGTAGTGCCGGGCATGATGACGCCGGCCCGCATACTGCAACGCGATGACGGCAGCGACACGGTCGATCTGCGTCTTGTCGCCATCAACTGAATCCTGCGTCACTGCAACGAAAAAGCCCGGCTGATGCCGGGCTTTTTCATGTGGACAATTTCACTGTGGCGATGTGTCCGTGCCTTCGGCGATTTCCGTCACGCAATCCACGCGGATGGGACGTCCGTCGCTGCGCCAGCGGTAGGCTCGACAGGTACGTGTGCCTTCCTGCGTCCGGGTAACGGACACGGCATGGAAGGCCTGCAGGATCTCCTGCTGCGTGACCGTACCGTCGCCATCCCAGTCCATCTCGCGCGTTTCCATGCCGCTGATACCCGCCGCACCGGTGAAGTGCAGCCACGCCACCCCGGCCAGCATCAGCGCCATCAGTGCCAGCAAGGCCTTGCGGCGCGGGGACAACCACGATTTCGCCCTCACGACACCCGTTCGATCACGGCACCCAGCGCACCCAGCTTGGCCTCGATGTTTTCGTAGCCACGATCCAGGTGGTAGATGCGGTCAATGGTGGTACGGCCTTCCGCCACCAATCCGGCCAGGATCAACGAAGCCGAAGCGCGCAGGTCAGTCGCCATCACCGGTGCGCCGCTCAGGCGCTCGACGCCACGCACGATGGCGGTATGGCCTTCCACGCGGATATCGGCCCCCAGGCGCAATAATTCGTTGACGTGCATGAAGCGGTTTTCGAAGATCGTTTCATTGATCACACCCACGCCCTCGGCAACGCAATTCAACGCCATGAACTGGGCCTGCATATCGGTGGGGAACGCCGGGTATGGCGCGGTGGTCAGGCTGACCGCACGCGGGCGACGGCCCTGCATGTCCACGGTGATGCTGTCGGCGGTGGTCTCGACGTGGGCACCCGCTTCGGCCAGTTTCACCAACACCGCATCCAGCGTATCGGCACGCGCACGGCGCGCCACTACCCGGCCACCGGTCATGGCCGCAGCCACCAGGAAGGTGCCGGTCTCGATGCGGTCCGGCAATACGTCATGACGGCCACCGGAGAGCTTCTCCACGCCTTCCACGACAATCCGTGACGTGCCTGCGCCTTCAATGCGCGCACCCAGCGCCTTCAAGCAGTCGGCCAGGTCCACGACCTCCGGCTCCATGGCCGCGTTTTCCAACACCGTGGTGCCTTCGGCCAGGGTCGCGGCCATCAGCACGTTTTCGGTGCCGGTCACGCTGACCATGTCGAACACATAGCGGCCGCCACGCAGGCGATCGGCCCGCGCCTTGATGAATCCGTTTTCCACGGTGATTTCGGCACCCAGCGCCTGCAATCCCTTGATGTGCTGGTCCACCGGCCGCGAACCAATGGCACAGCCGCCCGGCAGCGACACTTCCGCCGCCCCAAACCGCGCCAGCAACGGGCCCAGGACCAGGACCGAGGCACGCATGGTCTTGACCAGTTCATACGGCGCGACGTGCTGATCCACGGTGCGCGGATCCACGGTGATCACGCCACTGTCCCCGCTGATGCCAGCACCGAGCCGCTCC
>JBQGFJ010000328.1:0-6634 GCA_052040085.1 Pseudoxanthomonas sp. | reverse complement strand
TGCGGCATCACCTTGCGCCAGGCAACGGGTTCCAGGCTGGCGTGGGGGATTTTTGCCGCCTTGGCCGTGGTGTTGTTCGGCCTGGCTTTCCAGATGCGGAATGGCGCCGATTCCCTGGAGACCATTCTGTTCCAGTGGTCGATGCCCGGTATCGAAGAAGAGTTGTTTTATCGCGGGGTCTTGTTGCTGGCGCTGCACCAGGCGCTGGATTCCGGTACTGACAAGCCACGTTTTGCGGGCTTGGGGCTGGGCGGCGTGTTGAGCTGCGTGGCTTTCGGCCTGGGACATGCGCTGTTCTACCGGGACGGTGCTGTCTCGTTCGATGCGATGGCCTTCGCATTGACCGGTGGCCCGGCGCTGCTGCTGGTCTGGTTCCGGGTCCGTACCGGTAGTCTCGTGTTGCCGCTACTCGCGCACAATGTTGCGAACGGGGCGTTCACCCTGTTCTGAGCCGCCGGTATTTCAACCGAACAGGCGTCCCAGCATTCGTAGTCCGCCGGTCCATACGCCAATTGCAGTGCCCAGGCTGGTGAGGAAGAAGATCACCATCAGGCGCGACACGCGGTTGTGCCACCAGCCGCGGACCTGCTGTACATCGTCGCGCAAGGCCATGAAGTCGGCATAGGTGGGTTTGCGCAGGTTGGCTTCGACCAGTGCGCTGATGGTGCCCGAGGCCAATGCCGGGTGCAGGGGAGTCAATGGCGAGGCAATGAAGGCTGCCAGGATGCTGAGAGGATGGCCGCCGGCGATGGCACAACCCAGTGCCCCCAGCAAACCGGTGGCCAGTACCCATTGCACGATCAGGTCGGTGCCCACGTCCAATCCGCCTTGCCAGAAGCCCCAGGCGAACCCGCCCAACACGAAAGTGGTCAGGCCAATGGTGAACCACGGGATAGTGCTTTTCTCCGGGACGGATTCCAGTTCCTCGCGGATGCGTTGCGGAGCGGCCGTTTCCTCGGCCAGATGTCTGGACAGGCCGGGCAGGTGGCCAGCACCGACTACGGCCAGTACTTCTTTTGCATTGCCGGACGTCTCGCGCAGGCGCGCCGCCATGTAACGGTCACGCTCCGCGATGATGCTCTCGTACAGGGCCGGGCTCTGCGCGGCGAACTCGCCGAAACTCGACTCCAGCAGATCGCCTTGCTTGAGCTTTTCGATTTCGTCGTCGCCCACTTCCTCATCGGCGAACATGGCGGCGAGCAGGCCTGCGCTGACCTTGGCGCGGCTCCACCAACCCAGCTTGTGCAAGGTGCGCTTGAAGGTCAGGCCTACTTCGCGGTCGATCAAGTGCACCGGCAGTCCACGTTCGCGCCCGTCCTGCACGGCGGCTTTCAATTCGGCACCGGGCTCGACGCCAAGTTGTTCGGCCAAACGACGCTGGTAAGCGGCCAACGCGAGATTGGCGGCAAAAAGATGGGTCTTGCCTTCGCGTATGACCTTGATGATGTCCAGCTTGGCCAGCGCATCCGGATCACTCATCGATTGCAGGCGGCCGGCATCCAGTTCCACCGAGATCGCGTCGAAGCGTCCACTGGCCACGGCGGCACGAACGGCGTCCACACTGCTCTGCGAGACGTGCGCAGTGCCGAGCAAGGTGTAGCGGACGCCATCACGTTCAACGGTGCTGTAGGGCTGGCCTTCGAACAAAGTGTCTTCGGCGCCGGTTTGGATTGCAGTCATCGGGTTGCTCGAATGGAAAGGGGGCTCGCATGCCCGTGGATTGCAGGCAAGGAACAGGCAACGCGAGTGGGCGTCAGTCGATGTAGCGCTTCAGCAGGTCGCCGTAGGCATCGATGCGGCGGTCGCGCAGGAAGGGCCAGATACGGCGCACGTTCTCGCTGCGGCCCAGGTCCACCTCACACAGAAGCAGGGTGGGGTCGGTGCCGGCCTCGGCGATGAATTCACCTTGCGGCCCCAGCACGTGGCTGTTGCCCCAGAAATCGATGCCGGAAGCACCCAGTGGCGAGGTTTCGTGGCCGACGCGATTGCAGCTGAGGACCGGCAGGCCATTGGCCACGGCGTGGCCGCGATGGCTGAGCACCCAGGCATCGCGCTGGCGCGCTTTTTCGTCCTGTGCATCCTCCGGGTCCCAGCCGATGGCGGTGGGATAGAGCAGCAGCTCTGCACCGGCCAGCGTCATCAAGCGTGCGGCTTCCGGATACCACTGGTCCCAGCACACCAACACACCCAGCCGGCCCACGGATGTGTCGATGGGGGTGAAGCCGATATCGCCGGGGGTGAAGTAGAACTTTTCGTAGAAGCCGGGATCATCCGGGATATGCATCTTGCGGTACTTGCCGGCCACGCTGCCGTCTTTCTCGAAGACCACGGCGGTGTTGTGGTACAGGCCGGCGGCACGACGCTCGAACAGCGAACTGACCAGCACCACGCCATGGCGGCGAGCCAGGGCTCCAAGGCGTTCCGTGGACGGGCCCGGGATTGGCTCGGCCAGATCGAATTCGGTGGTGGATTCGTGCTGGCAGAAGTACGCGCCGTTGTGCAATTCCTGCAGCAACACCAGCTTCGCACCTTGTGCAGCGGCTTCCGCCACGCGTTGCTCGATGACAGCCAAGTTGGCCTCGGCATCGCCATGGTTGCGTTCCTGGATCAGGGCAACGGGAAGAGTCTTGCGGGTCATGAAGGGTGCCAATCTTGGTAAAGCGCGCATGTTACCCCGGATGGGACATGGCGGGCCGTGACGTGACGGGCACATGACGATCCATGCCACTTGGCCTATGCGGGGATGCGCACGGCGTGGCAGGATCGTCGCGCGGTTGCCTGCAGCCACGTCCACGACAATGGCGTGGCTATTCTCCTTTCCCTATCCACCGGATGATGGCCGTGAAGGAAATATTGCAGAAAATCTTCAACGTTCGTCGTGAAGAGCTGGTCCCGGTACTGGTCGCCACGCTGTTCTTCTTTTTCGTGCTCACTGCACTGATGGTGGTCAGGCCGGCACGGGATGCATTGGGCATGCAGCGCGGGATCGAGAGCGTGCGCTGGCTGTTCATGGGCACCGCGGTGGTGACGCTGATGGTGAATCCCGTTTTCGCCTGGTTGGTGAGCCGTTACCGGCGTATCCAGTTCATCAGTGCCACGTATGCATTCTTCTCGCTGGGTTTGCTGGGATTCTGGGCCTTGCTGATGTTTGCGCCGGATGCGGTCGGGACTGTCAGTGGCCAGGTGTTCTATGTCTGGTTCAGCGTATTCAACCTGTTTGCCACCATGTTGTTCTGGGCCTTGCTGGCGGACCGTTTCACACTTGAGCAAAGTAAACGATTCTTTGCCTTGATTGCAGCAGGAGGCACCTTGGGGGCCATCTTCGGGCCGTGGTTGGCCTGGCAATTGGCCGAGCCATTGGGTACCCCTTTCCTGTTGTTGTTGTCAGCGGGATTCCTGCTCCTGTCGATCGGCACGGCATGGCTGCTGGCGCGCAGCGAGGCAGCATCTGTCGATATGCCGGTGGCGGACAAGAACAGTGAAGCCGGCATCATCGGAGGCAATGCCTGGGGTGGTTTAAAGTCGGTGCTCCGCTCGTCCTATCTGATGGGCATTGCCGGATACGTGCTGATCCTGTCGGTGGTACTGACCTTCATCTACTTCACGCGCCTGCAACTGGTAGCGGCAGCGGGGGATGGATTGGATGAGCGTACGGCATTGCTGGGCAGCATCGATATGTGGACGCAGATCGCGGTGCTGGTATTGCAGTTGAGCCTGACGGGGCACTTGATGAAGCGGCTGGGTGTGCATGTTGCGCTGGCATTGCTGCCGCTGACGGCTGCCATCGGTTTCATCGGACTGGCCGTGTATGGATCACTGGTGGTCTTGATCCTGCTGGAGGCGGTGGTGCGCGCCGTGCAGCGTGCAATTACCCGGCCGGCCAGGGAGACCCTGTACACCGTGGTCAACCGCGAGGACAAGTACAAGGCCAAGGCCTTCATCGACACCTTCGTCTACCGCGGTGGCGATGTGGCAGGCGCACAAACCGAAGGGTTGCTGGGGCGCCTGGGCATGGGATTGGCGGGCCTGGCTTCTGTTGTATTGCCGATGGCGCTGGCCTGGGCAGCGCTGGGTATCTGGCTGGGCCGCGAGCAACAGCGCAGGGCGAAGGCCATGGCGGCCAACTCACCGCGGTAATGAAGCCGCGAATCAACCTTCTGGCGTGAGCAGCAAGCCTTCGGGCAATTGCATGGTGATGCAGTGCAGGCTGCCGTTCTGCCAGATCAACGAACGGCAAGGTACCGGGATGATCTCGCGTCCCGGAAAAGCTTCGGCCAATACCGCGGCAGCGGGCTGGTCGGCTTCATCGCCGTAGGACGGCATGAGGACGGCGCCATTGATGATCAGGAAATTGGCGTAGGAGGCTGCCAGTCGGCGGCCATCGTCGATGACCGGTTTGGCCCACGGCAGCGGGAACAAACGGTAGGGCTGTCCGTCACCAGTGCGCAGGCCCGCAATCTCGCGGGCCATCGCCTGCAGTTCGTTGTAATGCGAATCGGTGGGGTCGTCGCAGGCCTGGAACACGATGGCATTGCCGGGTGCGAAACGGGCGAGGGTGTCGATGTGGGCATCGGTGTCGTCGCCTTCCAGATACCCGTGGTCCAGCCACAGCACGCGATCCTGCTTGAGCCAGTCCGACAATCGCGCGTCCAGCGATTCACGGCTGGCCTCCGGGTGGCGTTCATGCAGGCATTGCCATGTCGTCAGCAAGGTGCCGTTGCCATCGGTATCGATGGCGCCGCCCTCCAGCGCGAAATCGATGCTCTGGACGAAGTAGTTCCTGAAGACTTGCAGTCCGGACAGTTCCCCGACCAGGCGGTCATCGCGGCTGGCTTCGAACTTGCCGCCCCATCCAGTGAAACGGAAGTCCAGCAACTTGAAGCGATCGCCGCCACTGAGCGTGATCGGACCGGAGTCCCGCAGCCAGGTGTCATCGTATTCGGCCGCCACGAAACGGACCCGGTCCATGGGGATCCGGGCCGAGCGCAACCGTGCTTCGGCGTAGATTTGCAGATCGTCATCCGCCACGCAGACAACCGCTGTCTGGAAGCGCGTGATGGCCGCCACCAGCGCGACATAGGTCTCCTCCACCTCACCAAGCCGTTCGGCCCAGTCGGTGTCGGCATGCGGCCATGCAATCAGGATCGCGGACTGGGGTTCCCATTCCGCAGGCAAGCGAAAGGCTTCGGTCATTTCAGGCAGGTCGGGTGCGGGGTAGTACGGGAAGAGCGTGCGCTATTTTATCGCAGGCTTCGGGCCGACTTCCTGGGGGCCGGTACTGTTGGCGACCACATCGATGACGCGATCGCGCTCGAAGTAGACCGTATAGGCCGGGTAGACCCAGCGATGGATCACCGGCCATTGCCGCTTCTGTCCGCCGCGCGGCTCCAGCTTCTGCTGCGGGGCACCGAAACGGGCTTCGATCTGGGCCTTGTCCTGGCCGCGCAGGGCATCGGCGCCCGGCGTCCTTTCCTGTACGCGTTCAAGCAACAGTGTTTCGGCCGGGGCGGCGGCAGCGACACCCAACAGCATCAGCAAGGGCAGGGCGTACAGACGACGGTTCATGGCAGGGCTCCCCGGTGGACTGGCCTATTTATATAGCAAAAGTTGGTGGCATGTCTTGGGCGTGCCAAGGCAAGCATCTGCCGGTCCCGGAACGAAAAAACCGCCCGAAGGCGGTTTTTGGCGCAACATGGCGGCCGACGCTTGTTCAGCGCTGGCGAGCCTTGAAACGCGGGTTGGACTTGCAGATCACGAAGACCTTGCCGCGGCGGCGGACCACCTTGCAGTCGCGGTGACGGGCCTTCGCTGACTTCAGGGAGGACAGGACCTTCATTGGAGTAACCTCAGCGTATATTGATATGAGACGAACTAAGCCGCCTATTCTAACGGCTTTTCCGTAAAGGTTTCAAGTGGTTGCAGGATCGGTCGTGGCACGGCCTGGCAGGTGCCGTGATGGCGGCATAATGCGGCCCCCACAAAAACAGGAACCGTCATGCCCGAATCTGCTCCCGTACTGACCATCGATGGCCCTTCCGGGGCGGGCAAGGGGACCGTGAGTCGCCTGGCCGCCCACCGCCTGGGCTGGCATTACCTGGATTCGGGCGCCCTGTACCGCGCAGTGGGCGTAGCCGCCAGTTGGGCCAACCTGGACCTTTCCGACCCTGCCTCCCTGGTGCGCTGCACCTTCGACACCCGGGTGGATTTCCGTGAATCGGACCAGGGGTTGAGGGTCATCATCAACGACGTGGATGCCACGGATGAACTGCGGCTGGAAACCACTGGCGCCGTGGCTTCGGCCATTGCGGCGATTCCCGAGGTCCGCTCGGCGCTCAAGGAGCGGCAACGGGCGTTCCGGCGCCTTCCAGGCCTGGTGGCCGATGGCCGTGACATGGGGACGGTGATCTTCCCGGATGCCCCTTACAAGGTGTTCCTGACCGCCAGTGCGGAGGAAAGGGCGGAAAGGCGGTATAAGCAGTTGAAAGACAAGGGGGTTTCCGTTACATTAGACGGTCTGCTCCGCGAGATTCTTGTCCGCGATGCCCGCGATGCCCAGCGCACCGTGGCGCCGCTGCGGCCGGCCGAAGACGCCGTCCTCATCGACACCACCGGCCTGGATATCGAGGAAGTCGTG
>JBQGFJ010000327.1:0-12543 GCA_052040085.1 Pseudoxanthomonas sp. | reverse complement strand
ACCGGTGGGCAGGACCACGTCGATGAGCTGTGCGTCAGGGGAGATCGCGTCCAGGGCAGCCTTGTCCGCTTGCGCAATGGGGGTCTCGGCGACGCGGACGACGTGCAATGCAGCTTGCTTGTCAGCGAAGGTTTGCAGCCAGTCTTCGCCCATGGCGGGGGTTTCGGTACCCAGCAGGATCATCGCGCCCAGGTCGCCGGCTTGCGGGCCGCTGCGTGCGAGGTTGTCGGCGGAGAACGACAGGTCGTAGAGGTGCTGTTGTTCGCTGCCGGCCAGCGCCAGGCTGTTCAGGGCGGAACGGCGCAGCCAGGTGTCATCGATCTGTTCCTTGAACGGGGATTCGTACAGTGCCGGGTCCAGGCCATGGAAGGGACGGTGCAGCAACGCTTGCCAGGCTTGCGCAGCATCTTCGACCGGCGTCCAGACCTGGATCCAGGAGCGGCGTTCCGTTGCGTCCGTCCTATCGAGCGGCGCCAGCCGGAACGTGGGTGCACGCTCGGTGACGTCGACGAATACCGGCATCAGCGCGCGCTGGGCCAGATAGGTGGCGTGGCGGCCCTGTTCGTAGACGCCGGACTCGCTATCGGTCCAGCCGGCCACGATGGGGGCGGCGGCGGCCACGGTGCGTTGCACGCCGTCGAAATCACGCAGGCGCGAGGCGATGGTGGCGTCGTCGGTGAATCCCAGCGCGCGCATTTCGTCTGCGTCCAGTACCGGCGACAGCAGGTGGCGGATGGCGTCTTCCATCACCACGCCCAATGCATACAGGCTGGTGGTGGTGGCTTGCATGCGCGTGGAGCCGGTGATGGATTGCGGCCCGGTGGCGAGATTGATCTTGGTGATGCCCGGATGTTCGATGACGGTGCGGCTGCGTTCGAAGGGCAGCAGCACTTCGTCCGGATTGTTGTAGACGAACCAGGTGCGCGACGGATCGTTGCCGTTGACCTCGGCGCCACGCAGCGCGGTTCCGATCACCGCGGAAGTCTCTCCGCCCTCGGTGACCGCGAAGACCACGTCGTTGGTGGTGATGTCGTTGTCCTGCAATTGCAGGCGGCCGATCAGTTGCAGGTCTTCGAAACCTTCTAGCGATGCAATCAGGGCGCGGTCGCCGCCGGTGATTTCACCGCGCACGCGATTTTCGATGCCAGGCAGCGCCTGTTCGATCTTCGGCCAGAACGGCATGCTGGCGGCGCGCTGCCAGAACGGCCGCCACAAGCCGCTCTCCAGGGTTTCAGCCAGGCGGCCGGTGGAGCCGGTGCCGTAGAAATACAGGCGATGGCCATTGCGCAGCGCATCCTGCATGGCCTTCGAGGCCTGCTCCAGTTGTTGCAGGCGTGCAGGATCGTTGGCGACCGCGGTGAGCGTGTCCACGACATCGCGGTCCACGGAGAACAGCGCGTCCAGGCCGGCGGTGGTATTGCCGGCAATGCGCCGGCTCAGGTCCATCGTGCGCGGGTGCCGCTGCTCGGTCAGCAGGGTATGCAACTGGAATTGCTGTTTGTCGTGTACGTAGTCCACGGATTCCACCGAAGCCTGGATAGCAAGTTTGTCGGAAACGTTCGTCGCGGCCTTTTCACCGGCATGTGCCGTGAGGACCGTGAGGCTGGCCAGCAGCATGGCGGCGAGCAAGGTGCGTGGACGGCCGGGTGTGCGGCGGATCATCAGGGGCATGGTGTTACTCCGGTGTCGAAGGCAGCAGGGTGATGCGGTCCAGCACCCACATGTCGGGGCGGGTGTCGCCGCTGAAGCGGATGCACAGGTCATGGAAGCCGGTGGCCGGTGAGGGCAGTCGGGCTTGCACCGTGGCGAAGCCATCGGCATCCGGCGTGGCGGGCAGCGGGGCAGAGGCCAGACGCGGGCCTTCGCAGCCATTGATGCGGATGTCGAGTTCGCCGTATGCGGTTTCCGCGGGCAGGAACCGGCGCTTGGCGTCTTCCTCGCCCAACTGGAACATGTAGGGCAGGCGGCCGGCGCGGACTTCGATGGAAGTGATGTCTTCCAGCGGTGCCTGCTTCCACGACCAGCAGGGTTCGAAGATGGCGACATTGAACAGGGCGCGCGACCCTTCCGCCGGACCGTCGTCCTCCATGCGCAATACCGGGCCGCCCTCGGTGCACAGCGCCAGCTGCTCGTCGGTACGTTGCAGCAACTGGGCGCGGCTCAAATCGAACGACTGTGCGGGTTGCAGCGGCGTGTCGCCAAGGAAAGCGGCGGTATGCAGCTTGGCTGGCAACGTGATGCGCTCCAGCGGTCCGCTGTACTCCAGCCACCGGGATTTCGGTGCGTCTGCATCCAGCGTGTAGCGGATGGGGTAGCCCAGCGGACTGGAAAGAACCACCCTTGCATCGCCCTGTGGTGAATCGCCCGGCCCTGGCAGCAGCGTGGCCTCGGTGATCACTTCGAAAGGCGTGCGTGCGTAACCGACATCGAGCTCGTCATAGCGGCGCAGTTGTTCCGGCAGGCGTTGCAGGAAGCTGGCGTAATCCTTGTTCGCGGCAGGCGTCCAGCCGGTCTCGGCAACGGCGGCCAGACGCGGGAAGGTGTTGTGCTCCACGCCGCCGAAGGTGCGCGTGTCGCCTGTCCACATGTTGGCCTGCAAGCCGAGGATGTGTTGGCGTTGCGCGGGTTCGAGCTGCTCCGGCACCGGCTCGAAAGCGTAGAAGGTTTCCAGCGGATTGAGCTTGGGGCGGCCGGCGGGTTCGTTGGGCGAGTGGGTTTGCAGGTAGTCCAGGTACAGGGCGGAGACCGGCGACATCACCACGTCGTGGCCCTGGCGTGCGGCTTCCAGACCGCCTTCGATGCCGCGCCATGACATCACCGTGGTTTCGGGCGGCAAGCCGCCTTCGAGGATTTCGTCCCAGCCGATTAGGCGGCGGCCATGTGCCGACAGCATCTTTTCCAGTCGCTGCACGAACCAGCTCTGCAATGCGGCTTCGTCGGCGATGCCGAGTTCACGCATGCGTTCCTGCACGCGGGGCGAGGCCTTCCATTGGTCCTTCACCGCTTCATCCGCGCCGATATGGATGTAGCGGGACGGAAACAGCTCCACCACTTCGGCGAAGACGTCGCCAAGGAACGCGAAGGTTTCCTCTTCCACGTTGAACAGGTTGGAATGAATGCCGCGCTGGTTGGATACCGCCAGCGGATGTCCTTCCACGCCCAGTTCGGGATAGGCGGCGATGGCGGCGGTGGCGTGGCCTGGGACATCGATCTCCGGCACCACGGTGATGTGGCGTTCGGCGGCGTAGGCGACGATCTCGCGGATGTCGTCCTGGGTGTAGAAGCCGCAGTATTCGCGTGGCTTGCCCGTGTCCTGGTCAATCCCCGCATCACCGACCGGAATGCGGCAGGCGCCGACATCGGTCAAGCGCGGGTGCTTGCGTATTTCCAGGCGCCAGCCCTGGTCGTCGGTCAGGTGCCAGTGGAAGACGTTGAGCTTGTGAGCCGCCATCGCGTCCAGGATGTGCTTGATCTGGTCCACGGTGTGGAAGTGGCGGGCAGAATCCAGCATGTAGCCACGCCAGCCGAAACGCGGGGCATCGTTGATGCCAAGCGCGGGAATGGAGCGGCCAGCGCTGCTCTCTTCCGCTGCCGCGATCAATTGCCATAGCGTGGTGGCGCCGTTGAATAACCCGGCTTCGCTGCTTGCCACGAGCCTCACGCCACCGGTCCCGATGTCGAGGCGATAACCTTCGGCGGGAATGCTGGTTGCGCCGGCATCCAGCACGAAGTCGATGCCATGCGCGTTGTCATGGCCGGAGGCGGCGACAGGCGTCAGCTTGGGGCCGTTGCTGCGTGCCAGCAGTTGTGCGAATTGGCGTGCGGTGGTGTCGCTGCCCTCACCGTGGAAACGAAGCGGCGTTTCGTTGGTGACGACGTACTGGCCATCGTTGGCGGTGACGCTTGCCGGCATGGGGATCAGCGGCAAGGGCGCGCCAGGCGTGGCATTGCCAGCGAAGGCAGGCAGGCAGGTGGTGGCCAGCAGCAGTGGCCATGTCATCAATGGAAAGAGAGTGCGTTTGCGGCTGGAACAACATCTCATCAGCATGATTCCCGGGCTGCCATCAGGCGCCATGATGGCCTTGAGGCCCGTGCTATAACCGAATGGACACCATAGCAGAGACGACCATCGCCATGCCTCATTCGCGTATCCGCATGTCCGGGTTTTTCTTTCCCGTGAAGGCGCGTGTCAGCATCTTCACGCAATGGGCGCAGGACTTGTCCTTCCCATGTCCTTGGGGTTCTTGCTGCACGACAAAAAATGTCCATGCGCGTGGGCGTCATGCTCGATTGAAGTTCGCAATGGTGCTGCTGGTGTCGGTGTTGCCGGCCATGCAGGCCGCGGCATTGGAGCGCGTGGCCGCGCAGGATTCCAGCGTGCTGGTGCCTGGCGTCGAAGTGCTGTTGGAGGAGCGGCTGGATCTGGTGCAGGGCAAGCGCATTGGTCTGGTCACCAATCCGACCGGCGTGGATCGCGAGTTGCGCAGCACGGTGGATCTGCTGGCACGGCACCCGGGACTGGAACTGGTGGCGTTGTTCGGTCCCGAGCATGGCGTGCGTGGCGATGCCCAGGCGGGTGCGCACGTGGGTACTTTCCATGACCGTGCCACCGGACTGGTCGTGCACAGTCTCTACGGTGAACACCGTGAACCCGCTCCGGAAATGCTGGAGGGTATCGATGTGTTGGTGTTCGATATCCAGGACGTGGGTGCACGTTTCTATACGTATCCCTACACGCTGGCCGGTGTCATGCGCGTGGCGGCCAAGGCGGGCATTCCGGTGGTGGTGCTGGATCGCCCCAATCCCATTGGTGGCGTCAGCGTGGAAGGGCCGGTATTGGAGCCGGAATTCGCCTCGTTCGTTGGCATGTTTCCCATTCCGGTCAGGCATGGCATGACGCTGGGCGAACTGGCGAAGCTCTTCAATGCGGAATTCGGCATTGGTGTCGAACTGCACGTGGTTCCCGTGCGCGGTTGGACACGCGGCCAGCCCGAGTCGGGCCATGTGCTGCCCTGGGTGTTGCCATCGCCGAACATGCCCACGCCGGATACGGCGCTGGTCTATCCCGGCACCGCCTTGCTGGAAGGCACCAATCTGTCGGAAGGGCGCGGCACCACGCGCCCGTTCGAAATCATCGGCGCGCCGTTCATCGATGCCGACGTCTTGTCAGCCAGGCTGAATGCGCTGGACTTGCCCGGCGTGCGTTTCCGGCCAGTGTGGTTCACGCCCACATTCTCCAAGCATGCCGGCGTGTTGTCCGGTGGCGTGCAGCTGCATGTCACCGACCACGATGCCTTCATGCCGTTCCGTACCGGGCTTGCCGTGGTCAAGGCGGTACATGACCTGTACCCGCAGGATTTCCATTTTCTGGAAGGTGAGCCACCGTTCTTCGACCTGCTGGCCGGCAATGGCTGGATACGGCAGTCCATCCTCGCGGGTGAATCGCTGGAGGCCATCGAGGCGCGATGGCGGGCAGGGTTGGAGCGGTTTGAAGAGAAGCGTCGCCGCTACCTGATGTATTGATCCTTTGAACACATCCACTGTTGCCGTCATCCCCGCGAAGGCGGGGACCCAGTGACTTTCAAGTCAGTAAGCAACGGCGTTGGATGGTCTGCTTTGTGGCTATTGAAAAGTCATGACGGGACATGCGTCCGTTGAAGAGCGACTCCCGCCTTCGCGGGAGTGACGGCAATGCTTTTGTTGAGGCGTGGCGACCTTGCCGGCCGCCACGCCATCATGCCGGTTTCAGCGCGGCACCAGGTCCACACGGTCCACCACCCACATCAACGGGCGGGTGTTGCCGGTCAGCAGGATGCACAGGTCCTGCTTGCCAGCGGCACTTTCCGGAAGCGCGGCGCTGATGTTGATGAAGCCATCGGCATCGGTGCCTTCCGGCAGCGGGACGCTGGCCAGCACGTCGCCCTTGCAGCCGCTGGCGCGGATTTCCAGTTCGCCATGCGTGCTGCGTGCGGGTTCGAACTTGCGATTCTTCTCGTCGTGCGCCAATTGGAAGTAGTACGGAATCCTGCCGGCGCGGACGTTGATCGATCCGATGCCATCGAGATTCGCCTGGTTCCACTGCCAGCACGGGTAGAAGATGGTGGTGTTGAACATCGCGCGCTCGCCTTCCAGCGGGCCGTCGTCTTCCAGGCGCAGCAGCAGGCGTCCGGAATCGGGGCAGGTGGCCAGTTGTTCATCGGTGCGACTGAGCAGTGACGCAGTGTCGAAGGCATATTCGCGCGTGGCGGCCAGGGGCTTGCCATCGAAGAAGGCCGTTGCGTTGACCTTGGATGGCAGGGTCACTTCGAAGGCGGATTCGTAGCGCGGGGATTCCGCCGTGGGTGCGCTGCCATCGGTGGTGTAACGGATGTCGTAGTCCAGCGGATTATCCAGCGTGACCTGGGCAGTACCGGCCTGGCGATCGTCCTGCACATTGATGTCCACCTGGAAGGGTGTCTTTGCGTAACCCAGTCCGGTGGCGTCGTAGCGACGCAACTGTGCGGGCAGGCGTTGCAGGAAGCTGTCGATGCTCTTCTTCGACTGTGGCGACCACGCGGTTTCGGCCAGTGCCGCCAGACGCGGGAACATGTTGTGTTGCAGGCGGGGGAACAGCCGCGTGTGCTCCGTCCACAGGTTCGCCTGCACGCCGGTGATGTGGTGCCGTTGCGACTCTTCCAGGGCTTCCGGCACCGGCTCAAACGCGTACACGTCCTGCAGCGTGATGGTGGAGGGGCGGCCGGGTGGTTCGTTCGGGGATTCGGTTTGCAGGTAATCCAGGTACAGGCTGCCGACCGGGGACATCACCACATCGTGGCCTTCGCGTGCGGCTTTCAGGCCGCCGTCCGTGCCACGCCATGACATGACCGTGGCCTCGGGCGGCAATGGGCCTTCGAGGATTTCATCCCAGCCGATGAGCCGCTTGCCGTGCGAGGACAGGAATTTCTCCAGACGCGCGACCATGTGGCTTTGCATCTCCATTTCGGTCTTGGCGCCGATGTCGCGCATGTGCGCCTGCACGCGGGCCGAAGCTTCCCACTGGTCCTTCACGGCCTCGTCGCCGCCAATGTGGAAATAGGTGCCTGGGAACAGATCGGCCATTTCGGTGATCACGTTCTCGATGAACTGCAATGTGCTTTCTTCGGTATTGAACAGGTTCGGGAACACGCCCCACTCATTGGAGGGCACCAGCGGTTTGTCCGTGGTGCCCAATTCCGGATAGGCGGCGATGGCGGCCGTAGCGTGGCCGGGGACATCCACTTCCGGGACGATGGTGATGTGGCGTTCGGCGGCATAGGCCACGACGTCGCGGATCTGTTCCTGCGTGTAGAAACCGCAATAGGGGCGTGGTTCGCCGGTGGTTGGATCGATGCCGCCATCGCCAGCGGGAATGCGGCAACTGCCGATGTCGGTCAGCTTCGGATACTGCTTGATCTCCACGCGCCAGCCCTGGTCATCGGTCAGGTGCCAGTGGAAAGTATTGAGCTTGTGCAGGGCCATGGTATCGATGACTTGCTTGACCTCGTCCACGCTCCAGAAGTGGCGAGCCGAGTCGAGCATGAAGCCGCGCCAGCCGAAGCGCGGTGCGTCTTCGATCTGTAGGGCGGGCAGGCGAGTGGCGACGGTTTCGCCACCGGTCATCAATTGCCACAGGGTGACGGCACCGTAGAACAGGCCAGCTTGGTTGCCGGCCGAGACGGTGATGCCGTCAGCGGTTATCTCGAGCGAATAGGCTTCGGGTGATGCGTCGGTATTGGTTTCGTCGAGAACGAAGGTGATGGCGGGCTTGCTGGAAGCACTTGCCAGTTCCAGCGTGGGTCCACCGACCTGTTGCAGGTAACCGGCGAATTGCCGTGCCACGGTTTCCGCGGCTTCGCTGCCGGCGACCAGGCGGGTATCCGCGGTCACGTCGAAATGGCCGGACTGGAGCTCCAGCGAGGCCGGTAGCGGGATCAGTTGCGGGTTGGCGATTTCCACGGCGCTGCTGTTCGCGGGCGCCTTGCTTCCGCATGCCGCGGTCATTGCCAGCGCCAGTGCCGCAAGGGCGGCCTGGGTCCGTCGAATCAAGCCGGAGTCGGACATTTCCTCACCTCGATGTTGTTCTGTAGGAAGCCTCTTTCCAAAAAAATCGGGCCCGGAAAAAAACTCCGGGCCCGTTGGAGAGAAACGTGTGCAATCAGCCGGATGGCCTCAGAAACGGACCCGCAACGAAAGCATGTAGCGGCTGCCGGTGCGGTACAGGCCACGAACCAGCTTGTCCGTGTTCGCCACGCCGTCCACCTGGGCGTAGGTGTAGTACTCGGAATCCAGCAGATTCATGCCGTCCAGCGCGATGCTCAGGGTGTCGTTGACGCGGTAGGAAATGTTGGCGTCAAGCGAGTCGTAGTCATCGGTGACCAAGTTGTTGCCGCGGTCCACTTGGGTGAAGTACTTCGAGCGATACGAGTACGTGGCACGCACGGTCCAGGTATCGTTTTCGAAGAACGGGCTCAGGCTGTACTGGTGTTCCGAGGTCCACGGCACCGGATCGCCAGATGCAGAAGAGGCATCGGAGTAGGTGTAGTTACCCAGGAAGCCGAAGCCGCGACCAAAGGTTTGCTGGTAGTTCAGCGAAAGACCCTGGATCTTGGCTTCGCCGGCATTGGTGGGACGGGAGATGACGAACGTTGCATCGCGACCAGTGGACTGGTTGAAATGTACTTCCTCGCCCGTCGTGATCAGGATGTAGTTGCCGATGTCCTTGCTGAACAGCGTGGCCGCCAGGATGCCGTTATCGGAGAAATACCACTCTGCCGATGCGTCGATGTTGGTCGAGCGGTACGGATCCAGGTCCGGGTTGCCGCCACCGCCGGTCAGGGTTTGCGGGCCCAGCCACAGGTAGTTGGACATGTCGCCGTAGTTCGGGCGCGACATCACCTTGGCAGCGGAGAAGCGGAACACCCAGTCATTCCAGTCGTAGGCCAGGTTCAGGTTGGGCAGGAAGTCGTTGTACTTCTTCTTTACGTTGACCTGCTCATAGCGATGGACGCCGTTGTTGCCTACTGCGTTGGGGCCACAGTCGGCGACCACGGTGCACTGCCAGCCCATGCTGTCCGACTCGGTCTGCACGTAACGGAAGCCGACGTTGCCGCGCAATCCGTTCCAGCTGTAATCAGCCTGCACGTAGGCGGCATTGATGTCTTCGGATACGGTCCAAGTGTTGGAGACGAACGAGGAGTCATTGAAGGTGCCGGGCTCCGGCATGGTCTGCCACGGGGCCAACCAACCGCCACCGAGGATGAAGTCGGCCAATGCCCAGCCATCGATGGTGAAGCGCTCGTTCAGGTCGCCGACATTGCCGAAGCCGCTGAGGTAGTTGTCCGGCAACGGACGCGGACCGAACTGTCCCGGGGTCACGTCGCCGTAGCCGGCCACGGCTGCCAACGATACGCCTGACATCGACTGGCCGGTTTCGTGTTCACGCATCTTGTAACCGAAACGGACCTGGTAGATCGGGGAGTCGAAACGCAGGCCGAAATCCACCTGGCCGTAGTCTTCCTTGTCCCAGGTCGGCTTGGTGACGATGTTGCCGCCCCAGCCGGTGTTCCACGTTGCGGCGCTGCCGGGATCCGCGCCCCAGCCACCGTCGATGCGGAAGGCTTCCGGATCGGTGAACGGGCTGCCCGGGTTCATGGGTGAACGCGCGGGTGCCGAACCGTAGTTGTAACCGGTGAACTCCAGGCGCGGCGTGCCGCTGATGTCGTAGCTGTAGTCGCTCCAATTGAGGAACGAACCATACACCTGGCGACCGGTGCCGCCATTGGCTTCACTGGTACCCAGGTGGGCCGAGGCGAACCAGTTTTCTTCGTCCCACTTGAGTTTGACGTCGTAGGAGTTGGTATCCACCGTGGCCTGGCGGTTGATCAGGTCATACACGGCCAGCGCATTGCTGAAGGATGCCTTGGTGATGACGCCGCCTTCCACGGTGAGGTCGGTCAGGGCGCCCAGGCTGTTCCAGGTGTTGCCGTTGAAGGCGAACATGGAGTGGCTGATGTTGTCGTAGCCGGCCTTCACGTCGAGTGCGTTGAATTCGACTTCCAGCTTGTCGGTCGGCTTGAACTGCATCGACAGCGACAGGGTGTCGCGCTTGCGCTCCTGTTCGAAGTAGTGCGCGCTGATGGAGTTCGGCGCGATCGCATCAAGGTTGGCACGCAGCGTCGTTTCGCACGCGCCGCGGCAGGCTGCCGGTGCTTCCACGCCCGCACCCCAGTCCATGCGCGGCGTGAAGGAGCTGGCTGCACCTTCACGACCGGACGCGTAGTGGTCGCCGGTCACGGTGCCGTAGGACTCGATGCCGTCGCGGCGGATGTTCTCGATGTCGCGCTGCGCGGATACGATCAGGCCGAAGTTGTCGGCCTTGTTCTTCCAGCCAACCACGAACGAGGCATTGGGATCGCCGGTGCCGATACGGTCGTTGTACAGGTAGCCGACCTGGCCAAAGATGGTGGTGCCATCCAGGTCCAGCGGCTTGCGCGTGCTGACGATGACGGTGCCGCCGATGGAGCCTTCGTCGATGTGTGCTTCAGGCGACTTGTAGACTTCCACCTTGCCTACCAGCTGCGGTGCCAGCAGCGAGTAGTTGAAGGTGCGGCCCGGCTGGTCGCTGATGTACCAGTCGGCGGAAGCCACGGTCTGGCCATTGAGCAGGGTGCGGCTGAGTGCCGGATCGGTACCCAGGATGCTGACCTTTTCGCCCTGGCCGAAGGCCTTGTCGATGGTCACGCCCGGGATCAACGCCATGGCCTCGGCCACGTTGGTGGACGGGAACTTGCCCACGTCTTCGGCGGTGATGACATCGATGATGGCATCGGAGTTGCGCTTCACGTCCAGCGATTGTTGCAGGCTGGCGCGGATGCCGGTGACGACGACACGGTCGAGTTCGGTCGCCGTTTCTTCGCTGTTGGCCTGCGTGGCAGCTTCCTGTGCGTGCAGTTGCGCTGCGAAGCCCAGGCTCGCCACGATCGCAGCCGAAAGGATTGATTTTCTACAGTTCATGGTGCTTCCCCATCGCTGATTGAGTTGAGGCAGTGGTGATTGCTGCCGTGCCTATGCTTCTTGCGGGTACTGCCGTGTTGCCTGTCGTTGCTGGCCAGGATTCCGGCATCAACGACGTGTTTGTTCCTTGCGGTTGCGTGTGTTGCGGTGCCTCATTCCATGGCGTCCTGCCCCAGGTACCAGTTGGCTGCGCCCAACACGCCAAGCTGGCCATGTTCGACGAGTCGTACGGGTATGCGTTCCAATGCCGTTCGCATGGGCCCCTTGTTGAGGAAGCGTTCGACGAAGGTGCTGCCCACCAGGAATTCGCGGATGTGCGGCAGGATGCCGCCGGCCAGGTAGACGCCACCCTGGGCGCCATACAGCAAGGCCATGTCGCCCACCGTGCTGCCCAGCAGGCCGCAGAAGATTTCCAGGCTTTCGCGTGCCAGCGGATCGGTGCCCGCGATAGCTGCCTGGGTGATTTCGCCAGGGGTCTGGTACACGGCTTGCTCGCCTCGCAGGACGCACAACGCGGCATGCAGGTTCATCAGGCCAGGCCCGGACAGGGCGTATTCGGTGGACACGTGGCTGCGCGACTTCAGCATGTGCGCCAACAGCGCCATCTCGATGTCGTTGCCGGGCGTCAGTGCGGCTTGTCCGGCTTCGGTGGGCAATACCACCGGACGCTGTGCCGTCGGGATCCACACGGCGGCCCCCAGGCCGGTACCGGGTCCCAGGATCAGGATGGGAGCTTGCGTGGTGGCGGTGGCCGGACCGGTCAGCTGCAGTACTTCGCTGGCATCCACATGGGCGGCGGCATGGGCCACGGCTTCGAAATCATTGACCAGGCGCAAATCCGCGAAGCCAAGCTGCTTGCCGGTTTCGCGCGGCGAAAGAGGCCACGGCAGGTTGGCGGTGATCACGGTGCCGTCTTCCAGCGGGAACCCGGCACTGGCGATGACGCCGCGCCGTACCGAACCCCGCGTGTGGTGGTGCAGGAAGTCCCGGATGATCTCCGTCAGGCTCGGGTACTGGGCACAGGCATATTTTTCGTACGCCAGTACGGTGACCGGGTGGGCCGGGTCGCCGCTGCCATGCACCAGGCCGATACGGACATGCGTGCCGCCCACGTCCGCGGCGATGAAGGCCTCCGAAGATGCCGTCATGCTGTCCACCGTTGCCTGGTTGGCGATTGCGACCACACCTTTCCCCATGTGCCGGTTGCTGCGGAAGGACATGTTTGCCCCCGTGATGCGACCGGAGTTTGGGATTGGCGTGACAACGTTGTCAACACTCTGTCATCAGGAAATGGCAGATCGGCACAAGTAGGAAATATTTTTGTCATCATTGGCTTCCGGGCAGGGGTGATTGTTTCTTTTTTAGATTTAATTGTTCATTTTCATGGGGTTGCAGGGTGGCTTCCCGGGTCACTTTCGCTGCGGTGCGACATGGAAATGGAATCCGGAACGATCTTTCGCTGATTTGGGGAAGCAGGGAATGGCCGGATTCGCGAAAACTTGTGACAACGTT
>JBQGFJ010000326.1:0-2144 GCA_052040085.1 Pseudoxanthomonas sp. | reverse complement strand
GGTCGGTGATGGTGGAAATCGGCACGCCCAGTTCGCGCGCTGCGGCATTGATCTTGTCGTCCACGTCGGTGATGTTGCGGGCGTAGCGCAGACTGCCGAAACGCCTGCGCAGCAATGCAGCCAGTACGCCGAACACCACCGGTCCACGCGCGTTGCCGATGTGCACGTAGTTGTAGACGGTGGGTCCGCAGACATACATCGTGGGGACCGGGCCGAGTGGTTCGAACGCCTCGACCCGGCGGGTGAGGTTGTTGTGCAGGCGCAGGGTCATGGGGGCAGGGGAGTCGGAAACCGCCTGATTCTACCGGCCGGCCGGCGCAGCGTCAGCCATCGGTTCAGCCTCACTCAAGGCTGGGCCGCCGATACTGCCACGGCTTACTTTTCCGAGTCCCCGCATGCGCCGCATGTTCCCCGTCCTGTTGCTGCCCTGCGTGTCGCTCCTGGCAGTGCTGCCGGCAGCTGCCCAGACGGCCTCCCCGCAGGTGGAAAACGTGCGGGTGGACTATGCCCAGGTACTGAATGTCGAGCCGGTATACGAAACCTTGCGTGCCACGCGCATGGAGCGTCAATGCGACCCGATTCCAGCTCCCGGGCCGCAAGCGCAGCCCGAAGAGGAGTCGCCAGGGCGCTGGTCGCGCATGATCGACTCGGTGAAAGGTCTCTGGAGCCGGGATGATGAAGAGGAAAGCGAGGCGCCCGTGAAAGCCAATGAGCCCATGCTGGCCAATTGCCGCATGGTGCCGGTACGCCGTGAATTCCAGCGCCCCATCGCCTATGACGTGGATTACGTCTACAAGGGTGCCAAGTACCGCTCCCGGCTGCTGGAGGACCCAGGCAATCGTTTGCGCATCCGCATCTCGGTAACGCCTTACATGCAGGCCGTGGCCGAGACGACTCCCTGAGTCGCCCAGCCTTGCGTGGCAGGGCACGGCATGCGAGGATACGGCGGATGAAAGCGAATACCTGCCTGTACGCAAGCGCTGCCCGGATGGCCTCGGGCATGACATCGCGTGCTCGCCGACCGGAATCCTGCATCTAGCTGGGTCGTCCGGACGTTTTTGCTTGCTTCAACCGGAACCCAGCCTGGCGCTGGGTTTTTTCGTTTTCGTACCGCAGGTTTTGCCCCACAGGCGTCCCGCTTCGCAGGCAGGACCCCCCGAATCACAGCCTTGGAACCACTGACCGATGAAGCACTTCTTGAACACGCAGGACTGGAGCCGTCCCGATCTGGATGCATTGCTGGCACAGGCAGCCGCGTACAAGCGGGAGAAACTGGGGGATGCGCTGAAGGGTAAATCCATTGCGCTGGTGTTCTTCAATCCGTCCATGCGGACGCGCACCAGCTTTGAACTGGGTGCTTTCCAGTTGGGCGGGCATGCCGTGGTGCTGCAGCCGGGCAAGGATGCGTGGCCCATCGAGTTCAACCTGGGCACGGTGATGGATGGCGATACCGAAGAGCACATCGCCGAGGTCGCCAAGGTGCTGGGCCGCTACGTGGACTTGATCGGCGTCCGGGCTTTCCCGAAGTTCTTGGACTGGGCCTACGACCGCGAAGACATTGTCCTGAAGTCGTTTGCGAAGTATTCGCCGGTGCCGGTCATCAACATGGAGACCATCACCCATCCTTGCCAGGAACTGGCACATGCACTGGCATTGCAGGAGCACTTTGGTACCAGCGACCTGCGCGGAAAGAAATACGTATTGACCTGGACCTATCATCCCAAGCCGTTGAACACCGCGGTGGCCAACTCCGCGCTCACCATTGCCACGCGCATGGGCATGGACGTGACGCTGTTGTGCCCCACGCCGGACTACATCCTGGATGAGCGTTACATGGGCTGGGCCGAACAAAACGTGGCCGAGAGCGGCGGTTCGCTGGCGGTCAGCCACGATATCGAAAGTGCCTACGCCGGTGCCGACGTGGTCTATGCCAAGAGCTGGGGCGCATTGCCGTTCTTCGGCAATTGGGGCCCGGAAAAACCGATCCGCGACCAGTACCAGCACTTCATCGTCGACGAAGCCAAGATGGCGCTGACCAATAACGGTGTTTTCAGCCATTGCCTGCCGCTGCGCCGCAACGTGAAGGCGACTGATGCCGTGATGGATTCACCTGCCTGCATTGCCATCGAAGAAGCCGAAAACCG
>JBQGFJ010000325.1:0-7396 GCA_052040085.1 Pseudoxanthomonas sp. | reverse complement strand
CCACTCCGGCCGCGCCACGCTGCCGCGCGGACCCGCGCGATTGCGCAGGCCGGGCGTGGCATCCAGCACATCCCACATCTGTTCGGCATAGTCCTGCCAGTCGGTGGCGGCATGCAAGCGCCCACCATGGCGCAACTTGGTGGCGAGCAGTGCGGCGAACGCTGGCTGGATCAATCGGCGCTTGTTGTGGCGCTTCTTGTGCCAAGGGTCCGGGAAATAGATGCGCACTTCGTCCAGCGCGCCATCGGCCACTTCGTTCTGCAGCACTTCCACGGCATCGTGGTGGTAGAGGCGTACATGCCGTGCATCGTCCGTGGCCAGTGCATTGAGCAGTCGGCCAACCCCCGGCGCATGCACCTCGATACCGATGTAGTTGCGCGTGTCGTCATGAGTGGCGGCAAAACGCAGCGCGTCGCCATTGCCGAAGCCGATTTCCAGCACCAGTGGCGCAGTGCGGCCGAAAACGGTGTCGAAATCGCGCGGCTGGCCGTTGTAGTCCAGCCCATAGCGCGGCCATTGCTGGTCGAATGCGCGTTGCTGGGCTTCGGTGAAGCGGCCCTGGCGCAGCACGAAACTGCGGATCTCGCGTCGGCCTTCCGTGACCGTGAATGGCTTGGGTGGAGCCTTGGCGCCAGCACTGGCGAAGGGATCGGTCATCAGCCGATGAGTCCATCGATGGGACTGGAGGCGGAGGCGTTGCGCTTGCGTGGGATGCGACCGGCCAGGAAAGCTTCGCGGCCGGCTTCCACGGCCTTCTTCATGGCACTGGCCATCAACACGGGATGTTTCGCGCCGGCGATGGCAGTGTTCATCAGCACGCCATCGCAGCCCAGTTCCATCGCAATGGCGGCATCGGAAGCCGTGCCCACGCCGGCATCCACCAGCACCGGCACCTTGGCGTTCTCGATGATTTCCAGCAGGTTGTACTTGTTCTGCACGCCCAGGCCGGAGCCGATGGGAGCGGCCAACGGCATCACTGCCACGCAGCCGATCTCCTCCAGCCGGCGTGCCAGGATGGGGTCGTCACTGGTGTAGACCATTACTTGGAAGCCATCGGCCACCAGGATTTCGGCGGCGGCCAGCGTCTGCACCACGTCCGGATAGAGGGTTTTCTGGTCACCCAGCACTTCCAGCTTGACCAGGGTGTGGCCATCCAGCAGTTCACGCGCCAGGCGGCAGGTGCGCACGGCATCATCGGCGGTATAACAGCCGGCGGTATTGGGCAGGATGGTGAAGCGATCCGGCGGCAGCACATCGAGCAGGTTGGGCTCGTTGGGGGACTGGCCCAGGTTGGTGCGGCGGATGGCGACGGTCACGATTTCCGCGCCCGCGGCTTCGGTAGCGAGTCGCGTTTCCTCGAAATCCTTGAACTTGCCGGTGCCGGTCAGCAGGCGGGAACGGTAGGTTTTTCCCGCTATGACGAGCGGGTCGTGGGTCGTGTGCTGGGACATGTCGGAATTATCTCACCGGAACGTCCCCACGGCCAACGCACGCGGCTGGCGTACAGCCGGTCCACGGGTTGCGATTGCGCGCGCCGGGCTGGCTCAGCCGCCACCCAGTGCGTGCACGATCTCCACGCGGTCGCCTTCGGCCAGCGCATGGGTGGCGTGATGGCTGCGCGGGATGATGTTGCCATTGACCTCCACGGCTACGCGGCGTTCGGCCAGGCCTTCTTCCTGCAGCAGGCTGGCCACGGTGCTGGCGGGTGTGATGTGGCGGGGTTCGCCATTCAGATGGATGTGCATGGCTCCATTGTCGCGTGTGGGCGCAGGTATCGCCATGGTCCTCCGCCGGGCTTGCCGGCCGTTGCCGCGTTGCAGCGTGTGCGTGGCAGGGGATTGGTGGAACCATGCATTCCGTGCGCCGCCGTATGGCTACGGTTGGCGCCTGCTCTCCATCTTGAAAGCAAACAAAGCCCGGGAGGCTCCATGAATCCGCTCCGATACCCCGTCCGCTCCATGCTTGCCGTGGCCTTGGCCTGTGCAGCGTTACCGGCGGCCGCACAGCACAATTACTCCAAGACCGTCTTCTTCGGCGACAGCCTGACCGACTCGGGTTCGTTCCGTCCCGGGCTGGTGCAAGTGGGAGGTCCGGAAGCGGCCATCCTGGGTCGTTTCACCACCAATCCCGGCCTGGTCTGGGCGGAATTCCTGGCCGACTACTACGGTACCGATGCCTGGGCAGCCAACCAGGGTGGCGACAATTACGCGGTGGGTGGTTCGCGCGTGAACGTGGAGCGCACGGGTCCGTTTGGTCCGGTGCCTTCGTTGACGGCCCAGCTCAACCAGTACCTGACTGCCAATGGCGGCCGTGCCGACCCCAATGCCCTTTACACGGTCTGGGGTGGCGCCAATGACCTGTTCGCCGTGGCGGGCGGGCAGGAAACACCGGCCACCATTGTTTCGGCCGTGACGGCGCAGGTAGGCATCGTGGGCAGGCTGCAACAGGGTGGGGCGCGCTACATCCTGGTGCCCAACATTCCCGACCTGGGACAGACGCCGCAATTCCTGGCGCAGGGAGCCGCGGGGTCGGCAGGCGGCACGCAATTGTCGGTGGCCTACAACAATGCGCTTTACAGCGGATTGGCTTCCGCCGGCTTGCGGGTGATCCCGATGGACACCTTCAGCCTGCTGCGTGAAATCGCGGCGTCTCCTTCCGCCTACGGATTCGTTAATGCGACCAGCCCGGCCTGCAACATCGAGTCCTCGTTGACCTGCAGTCCGTTCAACCTGGTTGCACCCCGTGCCGATGAAAACTACGTTTTCGCCGATGGCGTGCATCCCACCACCGGTGCACACCGGGTGGTCTCGCAATACGCGGTGTCGTTGCTGGAAGGGCCGCGTCAGCTCGCCCTGTTGCCGTACACGGCAACGGTCACCGGGCGTGCCCGTGCCGAACAGATAGCGGGGCATGTGGGCGAACACCCGGAGGCGGACGGCACGTATTGGTGGGGTGGCCTGCGTGCGGATACCCAACGTTACGACGACGGGGATCTGTACGACGGCATGGCACCGGCCGGCCTCTTCGGCGTGGATTGGGTGCGTGGGGATCTGGTCTACGGCGCCTTTGCCGGCTTCGGGCGCGGCCGTTACGACTTTGGCCAGAATGCCGGTGATTTCCGCCAGACAGAGACCTCTTTGGGTGGCTTCCTGGGGTGGCAGAGCGGCAATACGTGGGTCAACGCGCAGGTCAGTTACAGTTGGCTCGGCCATGATGTGAACCGTGAAATCGTGCTGGGTACGGCGACCCGCGTGCACACCGGCTCACCGGATGGCAGCAACCTCAGTGCTGGCGTCAGCGCGGGCTACCAGTTTGGTGAAGGCACGTTCCGCCATGGTCCGGTGCTGTCCGTGTTGTCACAACGCATCGAAGTGGACGGCTATGACGAATCGGGCGGGAATTCCAGTGCCCTGATCCTGCCGGACCAGAAGGTGGATTCATTGATCGGCAGTCTGGGTTGGCAGGCCAGTTACGCGGGCAGCAAGAACTTCAGTCCTTACCTGCGGTTGAGCTATGACCGTGAATTCGAGCGGCCGGCCGAGGAGGTCTTCGCACAACTGCAGAGCATCCAGGGCGTGGGTCCCTACGCAGTCCCGGGTCTGGAGTTCGATCGTGATTACGGCACCCTGCGGCTGGGCGCACGCACGCGGATCTTCGGACAGGCAGCCGATGTGGGATTGACCAGCACCCTTGGCCAGAACGGGGGGCACAACGCCAGCGTGTTCATCACCGTGGGCGGCGGTTTCTGAGGTCACGGGGCAATGTGGCGGTGATGGGATTCCATGGCCGTCGCATTGCCCTAGTTCCGGGCCGCGAAGTAGACTGATGGCGTCGGCGGCACCCATCCGGTGCATCCCTGCCGGCCCGATGCGGGTGTAGCTCAATGGTAGAGCTGTAGCTTCCCAAGCTACTGACGAGGGTTCGATTCCCTTCACCCGCTCCACTTCCGTTTCCACGGACGTTTACTGAGCTCCACAAGCCATTTCCGGGAAAGAATTCTTCCCTCAATGGTCCTGCAGTGAAATCCAGCGAAATCAACTGGCAGATGGACAAATTCAGTCCATCCAGCCGTCCCTAAATGCAAGCACTGCGGTTCCGGAAGAGCCAGAAGCGCGCTGGGCACTGGCGGCGCCCAACTGCATGCAAGCTGTGGAAACCGCTGCGCTGTTGCTAAAAGCTCCACCATGGTGCCGGGCCCAGATCATCGAGGAAGGCGTCCACCGCCTTCAGCTCCGTTTCCGCTTCCGTGCGGCGGGCGGCCATGCCGCCAAGGCCAATGAGTGCGTCTTGGGAGTAACCGAAGCCACCCATTCCGAGCAGACCGCCTCCCCCAGTGAAGCCACTCGCCTGGGAGTGGGCTTTCCTGCCCATGGCATACAGCCGTTTCACTTCACGTTCCAGGGTGCGTTTGCGGGCCTTGAGCGTGCTGCGATCCGCCTTGGCCAAGGCCGGATATCGGGCGCTGTAGTCCATCACGTGGTCCTGGTAGACCGTGCGCCAGCGCAGATACCCCCACAGGTAATGAATCTCGCGCCCGCCCGGCTGCGTGGGCAGGGCGCTGGCGGGAATCCTGCCATTGTCCAGGGTCTTGCCTTCCATGCGCTTGCGGTGTGCCGCCAATTCGCCGCGTTCGCCTTGGCTGAGGATCGGGGCCATCGCCAACCCTGCGGCCGCCACGGGGTCATGCACGCGCATCCCCCTTGCTCCCCCGGTCTTCTTTTCCTTTTCCAGCAGGTACTCCAGCCGCTCGCGGCTTTTTACCTCCCACACATCGTCATCGTCGCCCAGGGGTTTGAACCAGGCGCGGGAGTCGTGCACGTCCTGCTCCAGCAGCGCCGATATGGCGGCGTGCGGAGCGCCCGGCTTGTTCCAGGCGTTCTCCACTTGCTTCCATTGGTTCCACTTGCTTTCGGCAGCCCAGAGCAGTCCCTGCGCCAATTCCACGCCTTGCATGCCCGACACATGCGGTGCGACGGACGCGATGACGCCGCCCGGCAGGTCGTCGATCAGCGGCCGGGCAGCAAAACCCAGGGTGCCCATGTTATAGGCCAGTGACCTGACCGAGCTCTCCACCATGAGCAACCCCAAGTCGACCAACATGCCGCTGTAGCCATTGGACAGCCAGGTGTTGTTGCGCGCGCTGAGCCCAGACTGCACGTTTTGCAGCAGTTCCCATTCTGCTTCCAGTTCCTGGTCGGCCAGAACCAGGTCGGTGCGGTCTTGCCGGCTGCTGGCCTTCACTTCGGGCAAGTCCTGCTGGCGGCCCAGGCGGTAGCGCCGCCAATGCAGGTACTGGCGGTAATGCAGCCGTACCAGGTCCTGGGTGGTGGCATCGACAGAGCTGCGGTTGATGCGCAACTGATCCATATAGGCATTGAAACGCTGGGCCAGTGGGGGGAGCAGTGCGAAGTCCTTCTGCAGCCGCGACGATGCCTGGCTCAAGTCCAGCAGGGGTACGCCGGCGGCCACGGCCGCGCGGTACATATGGCACAGCGGTACCTGCGACAGTTTGGCGCCCTCCTTGCCGCGCCCCTGTTCGCCGGGCAGGTAGCCGCCGCCCACGTCCGAATGCACGCCGGGGTAGGCCACCTCTTCCACGTTGGGGCCGGCGGCGGCATCCAGCGGGAACGAGCCACGCACTTCGTGGCTGGCCACCAGGTGCAGGCAGCGTCTCACCACGTTGGGGCCGGGGATGCGCAAGTGGCGGCGCTGCGCCCAGCCGCCATGGCCGGTGGCCATGTCTTCCAGCAAGCCCTGGGCGGCGCCGACCGAGGCCACGGTATCGAAAATGCCGAGGAAGTCGATGGTGGCCGGCACCCCGCAGATGCGCATGGGACCGCTGGCGTTGTCGCACAGGTCGCGCAGCCAGTTGACGAAGACCCGTGCCTCGGCCGCACCGCGGGAGAAGCCGAATACCGAGAGGCGGATCTGGGCGATCTTCGGCAGCTTGTTGTTCAGCAGGGGAGTGAGCTTTTCCATCAACACGGCGCGGCGCTGGGCCAGCACGGTGCGGCGGCCATCGGTATCGGCATCGCGCCATTGCGTACTGGCGATGGCCTGCAGGGTTTGTCTTGTCGACACCTCGCCGCGCATCTTGCGGTCTTTTTCTTTTCCGGGTGTCAGTTCCTCATTGCTGTTGCGCAGCGCCTGCATGGGCTTCAGGTTGATATCGGTACTCATCTTCCCGACCAGCGCGCGGTCCTCGGCTTCCTCACTGAGCCGGCTATTGAATGCATAACGGTGCAGGTTGTTCTGTAGTTGCAGCAGCGCCCAGTTGATGCGCGCCTCGCCACCCCCGCCGGCCGCCGCGCCAGCATGGGCGGGCAGGCCCACGCCGGTATCGCCTAGCTCGGTGCGGAACTCGGTGCCGACACCGGCGATATAGGTTCGGTAGCGATACTGGCGGTCTTCCCCTTCCTTGGGGAGTTCATCGTAAGCTTCGAATAGCCGCGCCACATTGCTATGGGTATTGCGGGGCTTGTCGTACTTCAGGTTGTTGCGGGTGCCGTCGAAGAAGAAGCCCAGGTACAGGGTTCGCTGGCAAGCCATGGCATCGTCGGGTGACTCGGCGCAGGTTACGGTCTTGCGTTCATCCGCGCCCAGCGCCCAGGGGGTGTCAGTGACATTGTCGGGCAGGCGGGAAATGGTCATGGTTGGGTGCTCTCTTCCTTGGGTTGTTGCTCTTCCATTTCCCATGACGGGGTACGCCGGAAACACTTGGCGTCACCGGGAAACTCTTTTTGACACTGCCAGGAGGGGGCGAGTAGCCCCTCTGGGAAGTCTGGATGTGATGGGTCGACCCTTGCGGGAAATAACTTGATTACATCATCAGGGAAGAAAGCAACCCAAAGCATCGTGATGCCACCAGGCCTGTACTGCTGATACGGCTCAGTGGCGACTTCGCGCTTGTAGAGCGCATCGGGGTCACGGTCGAAGAGTTCGCCGGTTTGCCAATGGATGGTCAGCGTGTAGTTCGGGTCCCACTCGCGCGGCGCTTCAGCGGAGCCGGCAAAGCTACCCCCCCCCCATGTGCCAACATGTTTCCAGCCCACGAGCCATTGACATAGACCACGCCGATATAGTCGTCGGTGTAATTGAGAACCCCCACTTGCAACGGCACCATGCCGTTGTCGGGTGCTGGAGCAGGGGACGGCTTGTTGTCGCCGCAGCCGGTGAGCAGCAACAGCGAGGCGGCCAGCAGCAAGCGCCGGAATGTATCAAGCATGGGAAGCCTCTATCAGGTGAAGTTGAAGGCAGGCCGCGGCATTGGCATGCAGGTCTGCACTGGCAAGGAAGTCGATGGTGGCCGGCACCCCGCAGATGCGCATGGGACCGCTGGCGTTGTCGCACAGGTCGCGCAGCCAGTTGACGAAGACCCGTGCCTCGGCCGCACCGC
>JBQGFJ010000324.1:0-6238 GCA_052040085.1 Pseudoxanthomonas sp. | reverse complement strand
TGCTGTTGAATTCCAGCTCGAGCAAGGGTTGCAGGATCAGACGGTTTGTCAGCAGCATTTCGTATTCCACTTCCGTGGAAGCTGTGAGCCGCCCCGATTCACCCAGGTAGAGCATGGCGGATATTTCGAAGAAATAAGGGGCCATGCCCTGCACGCCAACCGCAGCACGTGTCTGCGACTCTGCCGGACGGAAATCCTGCCGCACGCCGGCCACGACGTCCCACCACGGCGTGATGCCGCGTCCATACAGCACGTCCATGCTGGAAGAGGTGGTACTTCCGCTTTCGCGTTCACCGCTGCTCAGCAGCCACAGTCGATGGATGTTGCCACCGATGAATGCGCTGCCTTCCCATGCCTGGCCGCTGCCATGGTCGCCATCCCAGGCTTCGAAACGATTGAACAGCACCCGGGTGTAGTAGGCCGGTCCGTGGCTCATGTGGTGGTGCTTGAGCTCGGGGAAGGCGGCGGCACGGTCTGCATCCGTGATGGGCGGGATCGGCTCGAGCGGTTCCAGCGGTGCTGGCCGCTTGGGCGTGCAATGTCCCATGGCGGCGTGTTCGGCCGTGCATGGGTCGTCCACCGGCAAGCTGCAATGTCCCATCGCGGCATGCTCGGGCGTGCAGCCGGAGGCATCGTCCGTGTTGTGCGTTGCATGCTGCCCTTCGGATGGATATAGCGTGCAGTGCCCCATTGCCGCATGTTCCGGCGTGCAATCGGGCGTGCTTGCCGGTTCAGTGGCTGCGTGATGCGCATGCGCGTCCTCGGCGGGGGCCGGGGTGCAGTGGCCCATGGCAGCATGTTCCGGTGGGCATGCGCTGTCAGCGGCAGGCGTGGCGGCATGACCTGCATGCTGTGCCTGTGCCATGGCAGGCAATGACAATGCCAGGGCGCAGGCGAGGCGAATCAACAGGGAGGACGTGTTCATGCGCGTTCCTCCACGCGCACTTCGCGCATCATGCCGCCATCCATGTGGTACAGCAGGTGGCAGTGATAGGCCCAGCGCCCGAGTGCATCGGCGCGTACGCGGTAGCTGCGCTTGGTGCCGGGCGGCATGTCCACGGTGTGTTTGCGTACCTTGAATTCCCCATGCTCGTCTTCCACGTCGCTCCACAGACCATGCAGGTGGATGGGGTGCTGCATCATGGTGTCGTTGACCAGCACGATGCGTACGCGCTCGCCATAGTTGAGTCGCAGTGGTTCGGAGCTGTTGAACGGGATGCCGTTGAACGACCACGTGAACTTTTCCATGTGTCCGGTCAGGTGCAGCTCTATCTCGCGTCCCGGGTCGCGGCCATCCGGATCGGGGAACAGGCTTCTCAGGTCCGCATAGGTCAGTACCTTGCGTCCGTTGTTGCGCAGTCCGATGCCGGGATCGTCGAGTTTCGGCGTGGGCGTCATGGTCTGCATGTCCACCAGCGGGTTGCCGGTTTCGCTTGCCGGATGCGCCTGCATGCCGCTGCCACCACCGTGCCCGGCATGGGCACCATGTCCGGCATGCGGGTCGGCTTGGCTTGCGCCATGGTTGGCATGGCCGCCGTGTCCCATGTCGTCCATGGTCAGCAGCGGTCGCGGATCGCGCGGCGGGATCGGCGCTTCCAATCCATGCCGCACGGCCAGCGTGCCGCGTGCGTAACCGGTGCGGCCCATGTCCTGGGCGAAGATGGTGAAGGCGTCCTGTCCGCTGGGTTCGACGATGACATCGAAGGTTTCGGCCACGGCGATGCGGAATTCCTCCACGCTCACCGGATGGATGTATTGGCCATCGGCGGCAACCACGGTCATCTTCAGGCCGGGGATGCGGATGTCGAAATAGGTCATGTTGGCGGCGTTGACGAAACGCAGCAGCACCTTTTCGCCGGGCTTGAATTCACCGGTCCAGTTGCTGGCCGGGGTGATGCCGTTCATCAGGTAGGTGTAGGTGTGCGCATTCACGTCCGATATGTCGGTGGGGGTCATGCGCATGCGTCCCCAGGCACCGCGGTCGGCCAGCGTGGCCGACAGGCCGTCCTTGCGCGCGTCACGGAAGAAGTCACCGACGGTGCGTTTGTAGTAGTTGTCGTACTCCGGCATTTTCTTCAGGCGCTGGAACAGCGCGGAAGGGTCCAGGTCGGTCCAGTCCGAGAGCAGCACGACATGTTCGCGGTCGTAGTGATAGGGCGGCGGTTCCAGCGGGTCGATGATGATCGCGCCGTACAGGCCGGCCTGTTCCTGGTGCAGGGAATGGCTGTGGTACCAGTAGGTGCCCGATTGTTTCAGCGTGAAGCGGTACAGGTAGGACTCGCCGGGATAGATGCCATCGAAGCTCATCCCCGGCACGCCGTCCATGTTGGAGGGCAGCAGGATGCCGTGCCAGTGCACCGAAGTCTGGATGTTGCCTGGCAGCCGGTTGGCTACGCGCAGGTTCACGGTGTCGCCTTCGCGCCAGCGCAGGATCGGTGCGGGCAGGCTGTTGTTGACCGTGATGGCCGGGCGCGTGCGGCCCGTGAAGTTGACCGTCATCGCGCCGATGGAGAGATCCATGTCGTTGCCGGTCAATTGATAGGGAGGCTGCTGCACGCCGGGCGTGCTGGCCCAGCCGGGTACGCGTGCCAGGCCCAGGCTGGCAGTGGCCGTGCCCAGCGCAAGGCCGGTGACGAAGCGGCGGCGTGAAGTCTGGAAGCCCTGGAAGGGCTTGCCATGGGATGGAAAGGTCATGCGGTGTCCTCGAGATGCACGTGGGCCGGCGTTGCAATGGCAAACCGGATTCGATGGCATGGGAAAAGCTGCAGGAGACAACCTGCGAGCGATTGCGTCCGTGGAACGGACGCGTTCGAGGGAATCAGGCTATGGGGGGGCGATTCGCGCGATGCATCGGAGGAGCAGGATGCTCTTCCGGCTGCCGGGTCGTTGCGTGCACGCTGGCCGGGCAGGATGATGGTGTCAGTGCGATGATCACGGCAGGCACATGCTGCGAACAGGAGCATGGGCAGGCCGCGGATTTGCAGCAATCAGCCTCTTCCGCGCCATGTGCGGGCGGGGCGTCATGACCGCAGTCGGCTGGCGTGGCGTGGTTGTCGTCATGATCGCCGCAGTCTTTTGCCGCTACGGGTTGATGATGCTGGTGGTGCGCGTCTTCGGCCTTGGCATGGGCATGTTCCATGCCGTGCGCGTGTGCGGACATGCCGAAGAACCCGGTTCCATTGAGGACCAGGCTCACGCACAGCAAGACACGCATCAGCACGGTGGATAGGGACATCACGGCGAAGGCGAAGGACGTTATGTGTCAGGTATGACAGTCAGCATACCTGAGCCGGCAAATTGTGTGCCGATTGCTTGTTCCGTCATGAAAATCCGTGATGGGCGAAGTCTGGAGTCGGCTTCATCGGTCTTTTGGAACCGTTATCAGGCCGCATATAGCCTTTGCACGTTACGAATTCATGAATGAATCATGAATCCATTATTACGAGGTGAAGATCCAGGGTTGACTCTGGACCTACCTCCAGAAACTAGGGTCGATGCCATGAGTCCAGCCGCCGCCAGCTCCTACTTCACCATCGGTGCCCTCGCCAAGCGTTGCGAGGTCGCCATCGACACCATCCGCTACTACGAGCGCGAAGGCTTGCTGCCGGTTCCGAACCGGCGCGCATCGGGGTACCGCGAATACGATGCCGGCGCCGTCGAACGGGTGCGCTTCATCCGCCGGGCCAAGGATCTGGGCTTCACCCTGGACGAGATACGCGACCTGCTGGCGCTGGAAAGCGACCGCGACAGGGGTGTCGAAGGCGTCAAGCAGCGGGCCAGCCGCCGTCTGGCGGAGCTCAATGATCGCATCCGGCAATTGACCGAAATGCGCGATGAGCTGGAAAGGCTCGTGCACGAATGTCCGGGCTGTGGCGAACCAGAGTGCTGCCCGATCCTTTCCACGATCCATGGAGTGCCCACGTCCGTGCCGGAACCCGTACCGGCGGCCTGTTGTGGCACGAACACGAAACAAATGAGGGATTCATGAGTCAAGCAGCCAACATCACGTCGCTCAGTTTTCCCGTCCGTGGCATGACTTGTGCCGCATGCGCCGGAACCATCGAGCGCGTGCTGAACAAGTTTCCCGGCGTGGATGCGCGGGTCAATTTCGCCAGCGAGCGCGTGCAGTTGGACTATGACCGTACCCAGGTCGAGGCAAGCGCCCTGATCGACAGCATTGGCAAGGCCGGCTTCTCCGTGCCGCCGGAAACCGTGGCGCTGGACATTACCGGAATGAGCTGTGCCGCCTGTGCAGCCGGCATCGAGGGCGTGCTGGGCAAGACGCCGGGCGTGGTGAGTGGCTCGGTCAATTTCGCTTCGGCCAAGGCGCGGGTGGAATACACGCCGGGCGTGGTGGACGTGGCGGAAATCATTGCGAAGATCGGCAAGGCCGGTTTCGGTGCCAGTGAAGTGCGCGACATGGATGCGACCGAAATGGCCGCACGCGAAGGGCGCGAGAAGGCGGAATGGCGGCGCGAAGTCGGCGTGTTCGCTTTTGCGGCGCTGCTGACCCTGCCGTTCATGGTGCAGATGGTGGTGATGTTCGATCCGAGTCACCTGGAACATCTGTTGAGCGGGCACCACAACGAGATACTGCCGCGCTGGCTGCAATGGCTGCTGGCTACGCCGGTGCAGTTCTGGGCGGGCGCACGCTTCTACAAGGGCGCGTACAAATCCCTGCGTTCCGGTACTGCCAACATGGACGTGCTGGTGGCGCTGGGTACCACCATGGCTTATCTGTTCAGTGCGGTGGTGACGGCCCTGAGCCTGTACCACCACCATGTCTATTTCGAAGCCAGTGCGGCCATCATCACCCTGATCTTGCTGGGCCGCCTGCTGGAGTCGCGCGCCAAGCGCAAGACCACCTCGGCGATCCGTGCGCTGCTCAATCTGAAGCCCAAGACGGCCAAGGTCGAGCGTGATGGCAAGATCGTCGAAGTCGATGCCGGCACCCTGATGGTGGGGGATATCTTCCTGGTAGCCGCCGGCGAGAGCGTGCCGGTGGATGGCGAAGTCATCAGCGGCAACTCCAACGTGGACGAGGCCATGCTCTCCGGCGAAAGCATGCCGGTGGTCAAGGAGCCCGGCAGCCGTTTGTTCGCCGCCACCGTGAACCAGTACGGCATGCTGCGTGCACGCGCCACGGGCGTGGGTGCAGACACCATGCTGGCGCAGATCATCCGCATGGTTGACGAGGCGCAAGGCTCCAAGGCGCCCATCCAGCACCTGGTCGACAAGATCGCCAGCATTTTCGTGCCGGTGGTGGTGGTTATCGCGGCATTGACCCTGTTCATCACCTGGGGCGTGACCGGCGTGTTCGCCACGGCGCTGGTGCATGCGGTCGCGGTGCTGGTCATTGCCTGCCCCTGTTCATTGGGGTTGGCCACGCCCACGGCGATCATGGTGGGTACCGGCTTGGGGGCACGTGCCGGCATCCTGATCCGCAATGCGGAAGTGCTGGAGCGTGCGCGTGGCTTGAAGACCCTGGTGGTCGACAAGACCGGCACGCTGACCCAGGGCCGTCCCGAAGTGACCGATGTGCTCGTTGCCGAAACCGGTGGCGAGACTGCATTGCTGCGCCTGGCCTCGGCGCTGGAGATGGGCTCCGAGCATCCGCTGGCGAAAGCGATCCTGAAGTATGCGGAAGCACAAGGCGTGGAGCCGCCGGCGGTGGACGGTTTCGACACCATTCCGGGCAAAGGCGTGAAGGGCCTCGTGGATGGGCGTGACGTGATTCTTGGTTCTCCGGCCTGGTTGGTGGAATCCGGCGTGGAGGGCGGCATGCTGCTGCAACGTGCGCAGGCCGTGCAGGCGCAAGGCAAGACCGTGGTGGGCGTGGCGATGGATGGCGTGATCGCCGGCTATATCGCGATTGCCGACAAGTTGCGGGATACCTCGCGCGAGGCGGTCAGCAAGCTCCAGGCGCGTGGTATCGACGTGGTGATGATGACCGGGGACAACCGCCACACCGCCAAGGCCATTGCCGACCAGGTGGGGATTACCCATTTCGCCGCGGAAGTGTTGCCGCAGAACAAGGCCGAGGAAGTCCAGCGCCTGCAACAGGCCAAGGGCGGACATGTCGGCATGGTGGGTGACGGCATCAACGATGCACCGGCGCTGGCTGCGGCCGATGTCAGCTTCGCCGTGGGCGCCGGGTCGGACATCGCCAGCGAGGCGGCCGCCGTGGTGCTGGTGAAGGGCGACCTGCGAGGCGTGGCGACGGCCATCGATCTGTCCG
>JBQGFJ010000323.1:0-5625 GCA_052040085.1 Pseudoxanthomonas sp. | reverse complement strand
TGCTCCCCGCCATCGAACACGCGGTGGACCTGTTCCACCTGCACCTCTCCAAGGAGGCCACAGCCTGATGCGCCAGATCATCCTCGACACCGAAACCACCGGCCTGGAGTGGAAGAAGGGCAACCGCGTCGTCGAAATCGGTTGCGTCGAACTGCTCGAGCGCCGGCCGACCGGGCGCACCTACCACCAGTACATCAATCCGCAGCGCGAGTTCGAGCAGGGTGCGGCCGAAGTGACCGGCCTCAGCCTGGAGTTCCTGTCCGACAAGCCGCTGTTCGCCGCCATCGCCGAGGAGTTCCTCGCCTTCATCGATGGCGCGGAGTTGGTGATCCACAACGCTGCCTTCGACGTGGGCTTCCTCAACCATGAGCTTTCGCTGCTGGGTGCGCATTACGGGCGCCTGGAAGAGCGGGTGACGGTGGAAGATTCACTGTTGCTGGCGCGCCAGCGTTACCCGGGGCAGCGCAATTCGCTGGATGCGTTGTGCAAGCGGTTGGGCGTGGACAACACCCATCGCCAGTTGCACGGGGCCTTGCTCGATGCGCAGTTGCTCTGCGAGGTGTATCTCAACCTGACCGCGGGACAGGGCGAAATCGGCTTTGCCGGTTTCGATGAGCCGCAACGTGTCTCCACGGCCGCCAGCGTGGATTTCAGGGCAGGAGCCACGGGATCACGGCCGCGTGTGCAGCCTGCAGCGGAAGAACTGCTTGCACATGAGGCGCGCATGGAAGGCTTGCGCAAGAAAGCCGGTGGCCGCTGCCTGTGGGATGAAGTGGAGTCGATCGCCAGCCTCTGAGGCGCATGACGTGGTGGTGGGTTGAAACTGCCGGTGCTTCAGTGACAGCGCACCAGGATGGCCGTAATGTTGTCCGAGCCGCCGCCATCCAGTGCTGCGGCGACGAGCGTCTCCACGCACTCCTGCGCGCTGCAGTCGGCCTGGGCCAGGGTGGAGGCAATGAGGCTGTCGTCGACTTCTTCCGTCAAGCCATCACTGCACAGCAATAGCTGCATGCCCGTGGTCAATTGACCGGTCATGGTCTCCACGTTGAGGTGGGCCGGATCGGTGACGCCCAAGGCTTGCGTGACCACATTGCGGTGGGGATGGGAGCGGGCCTGCTCACTGGTCAGCGCACCTTGCGCGATCAATGTCTGCACGTAGCTGTGATCCTGGCTGAGCTGGGTGAGCCGCCCATCCCGCCACAGGTAGACGCGGCTATCGCCCACCCATGCCACTTCGAAACGATTGCCCAGCACGCGGGCAGCCACCACGGTGGTACCCATGGGCAAGGTGTCGTTGCGGCGGCGCGAGGCCTGGATGATTTCTTCATCGGCCATGCGGATGGCCTGGACCAGCGGCGTCCCCTTGCGGGTCTCGCGAACCACGGCTTCCCGTGCAAGCGCACTGGCGACTTCCCCGCAGGCATGCCCGCCCATGCCATCGGCCACCAGCCACAGGCCCAGTTCGCTGTCGCCGTAATAGGTGTCCTCGTTCAGCTCGCGCCGCAGGCCTGCGTGGGTAAGGTGCCCGAATTCGATCATGTGGCGGTATCTGCTGGAATCCGGGCTTTGCCTGTCCGTGGTGATCCATCATCGCGGGGAACAGGGGCCGGGGCAAGGTTTTGTCTATGGATCCATGCCGTTCCGGCCAGGTCCATGCTTGTCCCTGAGGGCCGTGGTCCGTATCATGCGCGGTCCCGGCGTGGAGCCGGGCCACCGGAGAGGTGGCAGAGTGGTTGAATGTACCTGACTCGAAATCAGGCATGCGTTTATAGCGCATCGGGGGTTCGAATCCCCCCCTCTCCGCCAGATACGCACAGCGCCCCGAAAGGGGCGTTTTGCGTATCTGGCGGAGAGGAGTTGGCATCGAGCCCCAACGGGTTCGACAGATCGGCAGGATTGCCGATCTGCACAGCCGCAGGCTGCCCGCAGGGCGAGGGCCATGGATGGCCCGAGTGAATCCCCGGGAAGTCTCGCAGTGCGCGCAGGGCGTTTTACGTTTGCAGTTGGATGAGCTTGCCCGCATTCCGGAGCCAGTAACCCGGCCGCGCTACACTGCGCGCCTGTCCCCATCCGCGTGCCGATGCCATGTCCGAAATCCTGGTCCCCGTTTCCTTCGGTGAATTGCTCGACAAGATCGCCATCCTGCAGATCAAGTCCGAGCGCATGACCGATCCGGCCAAGCTGGCCAACGTGCGCAATGAACTGGATGCGCTGGAAAAGACCTGGCTGGCGCACCCTGCCGCGGGACATGACATTGTCACCCTGCGTGCCCAGCTGAAGGCGGTCAACGAACGCCTGTGGGTGATCGAAGACGATATCCGCGTGAAGGAAAAGGCGCAGGCGTTCGATGATGAATTCATCCGCCTGGCGCGCAGTGTCTACTTCGAGAACGACGAGCGCGCCCGCATCAAGAAGGACATCAACCTGGCGCTGGGTTCCAGCTATGTGGAAGAGAAGTCCTACCAGGACTACAAGACCGGCGCTACGCCGTAAGTCTGCGCGGGGAGTGTCTGCACCGGTGGCTCGCTCTTTGCGGGCACCAGTGATTTGCGATCCAGCGCCCATACGCGCAATAGATGCCTGGCCATGCGCAGGCGGTCGCTGTGGGGAAGGGCGACACCGTAGCCCTGGTGCAAAGTCTCCACGGCGGCGAAGTCACCTTCGCCGATGGCCCCGAGTTGTGCGATCACCAGTGCTTGCTCATCCATCCGGGTGGGCAGGCGATCGGGCAGTTGCAGCACGGCTTCGGCCTGCTCGCGCATCTGTCGTGTATCGCGGCGTGCCGCGGCGTCATACATGGCGAGGATGCGATGCACTGCTTGTGGTTGTTGGTCGTGCAGGGTGATCCAGGCCGGATTGATCCACGCACCATCCAGGCCTTCGGCGGGCAGCATTCCCAACGTGCTTTCGGCGATCGATGCCAGGGCTTCGGACCAGGCGCGGAGATTGTCCACGTGCTCGCGGCCTGACAGCGTGAACAGCGCCTCGAGGTGCATCAGGCGCTCTTCATCGTAGACATCGGCCCCGCTGCCGGAGCCGGCGCGCATGGCGTTGGTCAATGCCACGGCATCGTGGTGGGCCAGGCTGAAGCGGTGTTCGCCCAAGGGCTGGATATCCGCCGTCGCGCGCGGCGGCACTCGCCCATCCAGGATGTCGAGTATCGGCATGCCATTGTCCACCAGGCGCTGCAGGGTTTCCGAATCGTCGCCGCGGAAGCGTGCGGCAGGTGCTTGCAAGGCGACCGTGGGATGCCAGTCGCTGTGTACGGGCGCATTCAGTGCACGGACGAAGGTGCGCAGGACATCGCCGCCGCCGATGCGTCGCAGTGCCAGTTCGTCGGCATTGCCCAGGCCGACGCGGGAAAGTTCATCGGCCAGGTCCGGTTGCTGCAGGCGCGCATAGTCGACCTCGTGCCCGGCGCGTGCGCGGGCCACGATCACCAGATCGACGTTGTGCGCCAGATAGGCTTCGGCATCCGGGAACTCTTCCAGCAGTGCTGCCAGCATGGTGGCCAGTAGTGCATCGTCTATTTCATAGGTTTGCAGCCACTGCACCAGCACACCATCATCGGTCATGTGCTTGCGCAGGAAGGCATAGAACTCGCGGGTGAACAGGCTGGCCACGCCGCTGACCCATGGATTGGAGGGTTCCGACACGATCACGTCGTATCGGCGCTGGCCGCTGGCGAAAAGACGCCGGGCATCATCGAAATGCACGTGCGAACGCGGATCGCCGTAGGCGCGTGCGACACGTTCGCCGAACAGGCGTGCACCGGCATGGATGGCCGGTTCGATCTCCACCGTCTCCACGCTTTCCACCAGCGGACTGCCTAGCAACGTATGCGTGGACAATCCGGAGCCCCACCCGATCACGCCGACCGAACGCGGTGACGGATGTGCGGCCAGTGGCAAGGCGCCCAACATCACCATGGTGAATTCGTCGCCGCGGGGTGGCGAGGCAATGTCCAGCGTCATCGCCGCATCCGATTTGCCGTTGGTGACGATGGAGGCCGAGTGCCCGGTGCCCGAGCGGATCACCGCCACGGTGGCGGTCTTGCCATCGCGCAGGAAGGGCACCTCGTTGGCGTCGGCCAGGCGGACATGGCCGGTACGGAATACCCCGGCCGCCTGTTTGCGCGGATCGAGCCTGCCCAATGTCAGTGCCGAGAGCAGAGCAGCGGCCAGCACCAGCGCGGCAATGCCGATGCGCCGCACCGGCAGTTCAGTGCGGGTTTGCGCCAGCAACCAGAATCCGAGCATTGCATCGCCCACCGCGGCCAGCGTCACGCCCAAGCGGATGCCGATGAGCGGAATCAGCACATGCATCATCACCAGCACGCCGGCAATCGCGCCCAGCGTGTTGGCGGCGTAGATGCGGCCGATGCCGGCTTCGCCACTGCCGGCGCGCAGCAACGACATGGTGAACAAGGGCAAGGTCATCCCGGCGAAGAACGCGGCGGGGAACATCACCAGGATCGAGATGACCGCGCCGCCCAGCGAGAACAGCAAATAGCCGGCGTCATTGCGCGACAACGCGCGCATCATCCAGCCCACGCCTTCGAACGAATGGGCAAACACCACCACCGAAAGCAATGCGCTGACGCCCATCCAGATTTGCGCGAAGCCCGCCACCCGCAATGGATCGCCCAACGACGTAGCCTTGCGACGCACCCACAACCCGCCGAAGGCCAGGCCCAGCAGGAACGCGGCCAGCATCAGCTCGAAGGCGTGCAGCGTGGTGCCCAGCGCCTGGTTGAGCATGCGGATCCAGCCGATTTCGTACACGAAGGAAAAGCCGCCGGACAGGAACGCGATGATCAGTAACCGCCGCGCCAGTACCAGGTCGCCGGCCGGTGCTGCGGGTTCGGGCGGGCGTTCGCTGGGAGCTGCGTCGATATCCTGTTCGCGCAACTGCCGCGACAGCGCCCATGCCGCCAGCGCGACCAGCAGATTGGCGATGCCGGCAAAGCGCATGGCACCGGGCAGGCCGAAGGCGGGCAGCAGCACGAAGGTGGCGATGAGCGCGCCCAGCGCGGCGCCCAGGCTGTTGGCGAAATACAGGCCACCGAACACGCGCCCATCCGGCTCCGGGATCGCGCGCAGGTACCCGGCACTGAGCAGCGGGAACGTGGCACCCAGCAGCACGCAAGCGGGCAGGATCAGCGCGGCGGCGGACAACCAGGGATACATCTGTCCGATGAATCCCTGGCCCAGCGCAGGCAACACGCTGTCCTGCGAAAGCCCGGTATAGCCCACGAACAGCGGATGGAACAGCAGCCCGAACACGCCTATCAGGCCTTCGGCCACCGCATACATCAGCAATAGTCGCCGCCAGTGCCGGCTGCGCTGGCCGGTGAGCCATGCGCCCAGCGCCATGCCACCCATGAAAATGGTCAGCACCAAGCCTTGTGCATAGGCGGCGTGGCCCAGCGTCAGCCCCAGGTAGTGCGTCCACAGGGATTGGTAGATCAGCCCGGCGAAACCGGAGACCACGAACAGGGCCAGCAGCAGTCGGCCGGCGTGTGCGTGGGTCAGGGAGAGGCGGCTGGAAGCGGACGGCGTCATCCGGCCACCATACCAAGTGCTTCGGGAGGGTGCCCTGCCACTGTCTTCTTCCGGCCGGTCA
>JBQGFJ010000322.1:0-3463 GCA_052040085.1 Pseudoxanthomonas sp. | reverse complement strand
GTCATTGAAAGCAAACACACTGGAGTCCCGCCTGCGCGGGAATGACGAGCAAAAAAATGCTTGTTCAGCCCTTTTTCTAGGGGTTTGGGTCTGGATAGGAATGGGATGGTGGATGGATCCGTGGTGCGGGGACAGAGCCGGATTGGTGTGGATTCGGCTTCCTTTCGCGCCAAAGCAGTCGCAGGACGCAGTCGTCGGCCTGACGCTGGCACATCGCCAGTGCATCATCCCGGGCTTGCAGATCGTCATCCCGGCCCAGTGCGTAGCCGATTGTGCGGCTGCCAACCGCCAGTGCCGAATAGCCGCCGCCGAAGTAGGTTGCCAGCTGCGTGCAACTCGCGGATCGCTTCGTGCAATTTTCCATGGCATTGCGTGCGGCAATGCTGATGCTCGCCTGATTGAAGGAATAGCCATAGGCGCCGCTGTCGGCATCGTGGACGATGGCCGAAGCAGCGAATGCGCAGGATGGAACAAGCAGAAGCAGGGAGGCCGCGAATATCCTTTTCATTCAATAATCCGGTCGGTGTGGGATGGGCGAAAAACATCTTCGTACTGGGTTCGAAGGTCATGCCGTCGTTGCAGGTTTCCTCAGCGAATCCAACTGGCGGGCCAGTTCTTCCGGGGAGAGCCCGGGGGCGAACAGGAAGCCTTGGCCGACCGGGACGCCCAGTTGCAGCAGGAACTGGCGCTGGGCTTCCGATTCCACGCCTTCGGCCACCAGTCCCAGTCCCAGGCTGCGCGCAATGGCGCAGACCGCTTGGCAGACCGCCACGTCGGAGGGGTTGTCCGGCACGCCTTCGGTGAACAGCGGGCTGAGTTTCAGGCCCTGGATCGGCAGGCGCCGCAGGTAGTTGAGGGCGCTGTAGCCTTCGCCGAAGTCATCGATGCTCAGCATCACGCCCAGCGAGCGCAGCCCGGCGATGGTGCGCAGGGTGATGGGGGCGTCCTCGATCAGCACGCGTTCGGTGAATTCGAGTTCGAGCGCTTCACCGGGAAGGGTGTACTCCCGAAGCAGGTGGCCGACTTTTTCCGCCAAGTCGTCACCGGCGAATTGCCGGTAGGAGACATTGACCGCCACGCGGATGATGCCCAGCCCCTGGTCGCGCCATTCGGCAATCTGGCGGCAGGCCTCGCGCAAAACCCAGTCGCCGATGCGCACGATGTCGCCGGTGGTTTCGGCATGGTTGATGAACAGGTCCGGGCGCAGTTCGCCCAATTGATGGTTCTGCCAGCGGATGAGGGCTTCGGCGGCGACCAGTTTGCCGTTGCGCAGGTCCACTTGGGGCTGGTAGACCAAGCGGAATTCATTGTTGTCCACGGCCCGGCGCAACTGGGTTTCGATCTGCAGCCGGTCCTGTTGGCGCTGTGCCAGTTCGGGCGTGAAAACCTGCCACCCGTTGCGGGTACGGTGTTTGCTGTCGTACATCGCGATGTCGGCATTCTGGATCAGCTGTGGCGGCCGGCGTCCATCGGCGGGTGCACAGGCCAAGCCGATACTGGCGGAGATGGCGAGCTCTTCCTTGCCGAAGCGGAACGGTTCGGTGAAGGCCGTGAGCACGGCCTGGGCCAGTCTCTCCGGTTGTTCCGGATCGCTGCCTGCGTCGCAGATCACCAGGAATTCGTCGCCACCGAAACGGGCGATCATGCCGTTGTTGCCGATCGCATTGCGGATGCGCCTGGCCGCGCGGACCAGGAGCTCGTCACCGGCATTGTGGCCAAGCACATCGTTGACCATCTTGAAACGGTCCAGGTCGATGTACAGCACGCCCACGTTCTCGCGCGCCGGGTCTGCCAGCCGCGCTTCCAGTTCACCGAGGACGGCGTCGCGGTTCATCAGCGAGGTGAGTGGATCGGTGCGTGCCTGGATGCGCAGGATTTCGGCAGCGTGCTTGTCCTGCGAGATGTCCTGCAGCGTGCCGCTGATGCGTGATGATCCGGGTTCGCCGGGTTCGGCATCGCCGATGACGCGAACCCAGAAGTGGTTGCCGTCGGTACGCTCGCCTTGCAGCTCCAGGTCGAAGCCGCTTCCGCCGCCGGTGACGTTCGCGAGTGCCATGCGCAATCGCGTGCGATCCGTTTCACGCAGGCGAACCAGCACGTCCTCGATGGTTTCCGGGGCGGATGCTGCACCCAGGATGCGTTGTGCCTCGTCGGTCAGGTAGATGCGGTCGCGTCCCACGTCCCATTCCCAGCCGCCGATGTGGGCCAGTGATTGCGCGCGATCGAACAGCGTGCTGTCGCGCTTGAGTTCGGTGACATCGCTGAAGATGGAGGTGACCTGCGACGGATGATCGCCGCCGGGCTCGAACTGCGGGGCGGAGGTGACGGTAAGCCAGATCAATCGCTTCTGCAGCGGGTGGTACATGCCCAGCAATTCGCTTTCCACGACCTGGCCGGTATCCAGTGCATGCCGTGCCGGCAATTGATGGGGTAGCAGTTCCTTGCCGTTTTCGTCGATGACCCGCCAGTGGTCCAGGCGCAGGGTTTCGTTCGCGGGCTGGTCCTCGGGGGCACCGAACAGGCGCATGGCGGCGCTGTTGCAGTACAGCACACGCAAGTCCCGATCCTGCACCAGGATGCCCTTGTCGATGATCTCCATCAGTTCGCGGTAACGCGTTTCCGCTTCATGCCGGCCACTGATGTCACGGGCCACGGCGAGGATGCTTTTGCGGCCTTCGTACAGGATGTTGGCCGAATGCACTTCCACCGGGAAGCGAGTGCCGTCGCCCCGCATGTTGGTGACTTCGATCACGTAGCTCTCGCCACGGTTCAGGGTTTCCCAGACCGGGGCCAGGTGGTCGCGAGGCAGGTCGGGATTCAGTACGCGGATGTTCTTGCCGATGATTTCCTGGCGTGGACGTTGGTAGGCATCCATGCCGGCACGGTTGAGGTCCAGCACCGTGCCGTCTTCGCCCAGTACGCTGATGGGATCCGGCACGGCATCGAACAGGTTGCGGTAATGCTGGCGGGCGGTTTCCGCATCACCCAGTGCCTTGTGCAGGCGCTCATGGGCCTGTGCCAACAATGCGCGCAACGGAGCAGGCAACGATGTGTCCCGGCAGCCGCGCTCCAGGTTTTCCAGCAGGCGGGCGTTGTCCATGCCGTCGTTGCCGGCCGTGTTCATGGCGATGCCATGGCCTTGCCAACTTTGCTGCCGGTTTCGCGCCCGAGCAAGCCGGCCAGCCAGCGGCCGGTGTCAGACAGGGCGACCAGGTCCACGCCGGTTTCCATGCCCAATCCATGCAGCAGGTAGACAACGTCTTCGCTGGCCACGTTGCCGCTGGCACCCTTGGCATAGGGGCAGCCGCCTGCACCGGAGACCGAAGCATCGACCACGCGCACGCCTTGCTCCAGGCAGGCGAGGATATTGGCCAGCGCTTGCCCGTAGGTGTCGTGGAAGTGCACGGCCAGTGCGGACATCGGGATTTCCGTGGCGACGGCTTTCAGCATGTCGCGCGCCTTG
>JBQGFJ010000321.1:0-9794 GCA_052040085.1 Pseudoxanthomonas sp. | reverse complement strand
CGATGGCCGCGGCGGGCATGGCGCCCGTGCAGTGGCATTGGGCGGGATCATGGGCGGGCTCGACACGCGCGTCACCGATGCCACCGGCAACATATTCCTGGAAGCCGCGCACTGGATTCCTTCCGCGATCATCGGCCGCAGCCGCAAGCTTGGCCTGCACACCGATGCCGGCCCCCGCTTCGAGCGTGGCGTCGATCCCGAACTGCCGCGCATCGCCGTGGAGTACGCCACCCGCCTGATTCTCGACATCGCAGGGGGTACCCCGGGTCCGACGACCGTGGTCGAGCATGCCGAACATCTTCCGGAGCCCACCGCGATCCGCCTGCGCCGCGCGCGCATCGCACGCGTGTTGGGCGTGGAGATCGCGGACGCCGAGGTCGAACGCATCCTGCGTGCACTGGGCATGCAGACGACGGCGGTGGCCGAGGGCTGGAACGTGGTTGCACCCAGCAGCCGTTTCGACATCGCCATCGAGGAAGACCTGATCGAGGAGCTGGCGCGCATCCACGGCTACGACCGCATTCCGACCACGCTGCCGGGCGGTGCCACCCGCATTGCCGCGCCCAGCGAAACGCAGTTGGAGGCGGCCACCGTGCGCCGCCAGCTGGTGGCGCGCGAATACTTGGAAAACGTGAACTTCGCATTCGTCGATGCCGCCTTGCAGTCGCAATGGGGCGTTGACGAAGGTGCCGTGCCGCTGGCCAATCCGTTGAGCGCCGAACTCGGCGTGATGCGTACCTGCCTGTTGCCCGGGCTTGTGTCCGCTTTGCAGCGGAACGTGGCCCGGCAGGCGGGCCGTGTGCGCCTGTTCGAGCTGGGCAACGTGTTCACCGCCAACCCCGAAGGAGCGCCTCGCGAGACCCAGCGTATCGCCGCGGTCGCCGTTGGGGATGCCCGGCTTGAGCAGTGGGGCGAGCCGGCGCGGAAAGTCGATTTCCATGACCTGAAGGGTGATCTGGAAAGTCTGGCGGCTGCCTCCGGCGCCGTGCTGGAGTACCGGCCATCATCGACCGGCTTTGGTCATCCCGGCCGTTCTGCCGATGTCTACCGTGATGGACGCTTGCTGGGCTGGATCGGCCAGTTGCACCCACGCCTACAGCGTGCGCTGGATCTGGATGCCGAAGTCATTGCATTCGAGCTGGACGTGGCGGGGCTGACGGCCCGTGATGTCCCCAGGGCGGTGGAGTTGTCGCGTTTCCCGGCGGTGCGCCGCGACCTGGCCTTCGTCGTGTCCGATACGGTGTCCTGGGCCGCCCTGGAGGTCACGTTGAAGGCCGCCGCAGGCCCGCTGCTGCGTGGTGTTCAGCTGTTTGATCGCTACACCGGACAAGGTGTGGAACCGGGTCAGAAAAGCCTCGCTATGGGCTTGATTTTGCAGGACAACTCACGCACTCTGACAGACCGCGAGGTTGATGAAGCCATTGCCGGGGTAGTGGATGCCATTACCCGCGAGCACGGTGCCAGGATCCGCGGGTGAAACGTCCACGGGCAAAGCATTCCGCGGGCCAGGCACTGAAGTTGAAGGCAAGGGGGACAACATGGCACTGACAAAAGCCGAGATGGCAGAGCGGCTATTCGACGAGGTCGGGCTGAACAAGCGCGAGGCCAAGGAATTCGTGGACGCGTTCTTCGACGTGCTGCGCGGTGCCCTGGAGCAGGGTCGTCAGGTCAAGCTGTCCGGTTTCGGCAATTTCGACCTGCGCCGCAAGAACCAGCGCCCCGGCCGCAATCCCAAGACCGGTGAAGAGATTCCGATTTCCGCGCGCACGGTGGTGACCTTCCGTCCCGGCCAGAAGTTGAAGGAGCGCGTGGAAGCCTACGCGGGTGGAGAGCAGCATGCTTGATCCCGGCAGCAACCGCGAGCTTCCACCCATCCCGGCCAAGCGCTACTTCACCATTGGTGAAGTGAGCGAACTGTGTGATGTGAAGCCCCATGTGCTGCGCTATTGGGAAACCGAATTTCCCAGCCTCGAGCCGGTCAAGCGCCGCGGTAACCGCCGCTATTACCAGCGCCACGATGTGCTCATGGTGCGCCAGATCCGTGGCCTGCTGTACGAGCAGGGCTACACCATCGGTGGCGCGCGGCTGCGTCTGGAAGGCGAGAAGGGCAAGCAGGAGTCGGCGCTGAGCAACCAGATCGTCAAGCAGGTCCGCATGGAGCTGGAAGAGGTCCTGCACCTGCTGCGCCGCTGAGTTTCCCTTCTCCCTCTGGGAGAAGGTGCCCGAAGGGCGGATGAGGGCGCGCATTTTCAGATCGATGGCCAGTTTCCGTGGGTTGGAATTTTCCTGCCCCCATCTATCGCTTCGCGTCAGCTTCTCCCGGAGGGAGAAGGAAAAAGCAGCAAATTCGGCTATAATCATCGGCTCGCCGCAAGGCGGGTGATCCGCACACGTTCGGGGCGTAGCGCAGCCTGGTAGCGCATCTGCCTGGGGGGCAGAGGGTCGTCGGTTCAAATCCGGCCGTCCCGACCAATGTGGATTCGACGAAAAGCCCGCCATCGTGCGGGCTTTTTCATGCCTGCCGGGATGGCAGACGGTGTAGCCCGTAAACCGACATGGCCCGGGTAAGCGAAGCGCACCTGGGCTCATCGAGCAATGGAAATCTCAATTAAGCCGCAAATGTGGATTGCGTGGTGATGTTGGGTCTTCGCGGCAATCGCGGCCAAGGCCGCTTCTGCAAAGTGTGGGAGCTATTCAGCGCTGACTACATCCCGCGATTGGATCAAGCGTCATCTCCTTGAGCACAGGTTGTTTCCCTGCAAACGGTTGGATGGGCCGCATCGACACGACCTGCTGGCGACTGAATGCACTGATTCGTCCATCGAGGGGTATGCAATGTGTCGAACTATGCTGTCCTGATTCCCTGTCCGGAGAGCATCGATGCGCTTCCTGTTGGCATGCGTGACCTTGGTATTGGCCGTGCAACCATGGCATTCGTTGGCCCAATCGCAGGATGTGGTTGAAGCCATCCCGGATGAGCAGACATTGCCAGTGGATGCCGATGTCATCGAAATGGACACGGTGGTGGTGAGCGGCGTGCAGCCGGGACCGGGGTTGTGGAAGGTCCGTGATGGCGAGCGCACGCTCTATATACTCGGCACAGTGTCTCCGTTGCCATCAGGCATGGAGTGGCATTCGGAAGAGGTGGTCGGCGTGCTGGAGCAAGCCGGCGCAATACTGGGCTCGCCGGGTGTCGCCATAGGTGCCGATGTGGGCGTATTCCGTGGATTGACGTTGTTGCCGTCCGCGATGAAGGCGATCAACAATCCGGATGGCAAGACCTTGGAGCAGGTGCTGCCTGCAGATGTTTATGCGCGCTGGTCGGTGTTGAAGGCGCGCCATCTTGGCCGCGACCGGGGCGTGGAGAAGAAACGGCCGTTGTTTGCCGCATCGGAGCTTTACCAGGGCGCCATCAAGCGCGCCGGACTACGCGGTGGCGTGATTGATCCGGTCATCAAGGCGGCTTTGAAGCGGCGCAAGATGAAGGCAACCTCGACGGTGCTGGACATTTCCATTGATGATCCGAAGGCCGCCATTGCCGATTTTCGTGCCGAGTCCTTGAGACCGGAGGACATTGCCTGTTTCAGCCGGACGATGGATATCGTGGAGCGTGACCTGCCCGGAATGGTCGCGCGTGCCAATGCCTGGGCGATTGGTGATATCGAGGCATTGCAGTCAATGCCGCTGGAGAACCAGTACCGCGCGTGTCTTTCAGCCTGGAGTGACAGCGAGTTCGCCCGCAAGCGCGGGATCAGCGATATCGACACTCGCGTGCGGATGCGTTGGATGGAAGTCGCCGTGGCAGCGCTGGAAAAACACGAAACCGTGTTCGCGACGATGCCCATCGCCGAGTTGATCAGGCCGGGAGGTTATCTGGAACTGCTGGCAGCAAAGGGATACGAGGTGGAGTCTCCCTGACCACCGCGGCCTCAACTGGCTGCGGCTGACAGCAGGCCTTCGGATTTCAATGCCGGCCAGCGCTGCAATACCGAGTTGCGGATGCCATTGGCGTCGATGCCGGCTTCGGCAAGCAAATCTTCGCGGCTGGCATGGTGCTGGAATGCGTCCGGCAGGCCCAGGTGCAGCAGGGGCAAAGTGATGCCTTCGGCATTCAGCAGTTCGGCCACGCCGGAACCCGCACCGCCCATCACCACGTTGTCTTCGATGGTGACGAAGCCCTGGTGGCTTTGTGCCAGTTCAAGCAGCAATGCACGGTCCAGCGGCTTCACGAAGCGCATGTTGACCACGGTCAGGCCGAGTTCGCGGCCCACCTGCTCGGCGGCCGCGACGGTCGCGCCGAAGGCCAGCAGCGCGACGCGGGTTCCGCGCTGGCGCAGTTCGGCCTTGCCGATGGGCAGGGTGTCGAGTGATGTCTGCAACGCGACGCCGGGACCGGTGCCGCGCGGATAGCGCACGGCCGCGGGGCCTGCGTGGTGGTAGCCGGTGCTGAGCATCTGCCGGCACTCGTTTTCATCGGCTGGCGCCATCACCACCATGTGCGGCACGCAGCGCAGGTAGCTCAGGTCCAGGTTGCCGGCATGGGTGGCGCCATCCGGACCGACCACGCCGCCACGGTCGATGGCGAACAGCACGTCGAGTTTCTGGGTGGCCACGTCGTGCACCAACTGGTCGTAGCCGCGCTGCAGGAAGGTGGAGTAAATGGCGACTACCGGCTTGGCACCTTCGCAGGCCATGCCGGCTGCCAGCGTGACCGCGTGTTGTTCGGCGATGGCAACGTCGTAATAGCGTTCCGGATATTCCTTGCTGAAGCGCACCAGCCCGGAGCCTTCGCGCATGGCAGGAGTAATGCCCAGCAGCTTCGGTTCGACGGCGGCCATGTCGCACAGCCAGTCGCCGAAAACGTCGGTGTAGGTCGGTTTCTTGGCGCCGGCCTTGCTGACCAGGCCCTTCTGCGGGTCGAACGGACCCACGGCGTGGTAGCCGATCTGGTCGCCTTCCGCCAGTTCGTAGCCTTTGCCCTTGGTGGTGATGACGTGCAGCAGCTGTGGGCCTTTGAGGGTTTTCAGTGTCTTCAGTGCGCCCACCAGCGCATTCACGTCGTTGCCATCGATGGGGCCGGTGTAGTGGAAGCCCATTTCCTCGAAGAGCGTGGAGGGCACGAACATGCCTTTCCAATGCTCTTCCCAGCGGCGCACGAAGCGGGCGGTGGGTTTGTTCTTGTCGCCCAGCAGCTTCTTGCCGCCTTCGCGCATGGCGTTGAGCGTCCGGCTGCTGGTCATGCGCCCCAGCATCTTGGTCAGCCCACCCACGTTTTCCGAGATGGACATCTGGTTGTCGTTGAGGATCACCAGCAGGTTGGGCTCAGGCTCCATGCCGCCGGCGTGGTTGAGCGCTTCGAAGGCCATGCCTGCCGTCATCGCGCCATCGCCGATCACCGCCACCACCTTGCGTTCGTCGCCTACGCGCTGCAAGGCGATGGCCATGCCCAGTGCCGCCGAGATGGACGTGGACGAGTGGCCCACACCGAAGGTGTCGTATTCGCTTTCCTCGCGCTTCGGAAACGGCGCCACGCCGTCCTTCTGCTTGACCGTGTGGATGCTGTCGCGGCGGCCGGTGAGGATCTTGTGCGGGTAGGTCTGGTGGCCCACATCCCAGACCAGCCGATCCACCGGGGTCTCGTACAGGTAGTGTAGTGCCACGGTCAGTTCGATCACGCCCAGGCCGGCACCGAAATGCCCGCCGCTCTTGCCCACCGATTCGATCAGGTAGGCGCGCAGTTCATCGGCGATGGCCGGCAGTTCGGATTCCTCGAACTGGCGCAGGTCGGCAGGGGTCTGGATGCGCGAAAGGCGCGGATAGCGGGCAGGGTCAATCATCCCTGCCATTTTCCTCCCCATTCGGAAGGCGGGCAAGCCAAGGCGTTCAGGCAGAAGGGTGTGTTGTCCGGGCCGCGTGAAGGCGGCGGGCGTGCAATGGTGGAATCGGACAGCGCGCCTCGGCGTGTGCGGGCCCGCGAACGCCCATGCGCCAGCGTGGGCGGGACATCCTGGCAACAGGTCAAAGCGAGAGCTTGGATTTCTTCGGCAACTGGGCTTTCAGGAAAGCCATCTGGTCGGCCAGGGTGAGTTGGCGCGTTTGCGATCTGCCGGGGGCAGATCGTGCGCCTGACGAACGCCCGCGCGTGAGCGTGGGCGGGGCATCCTGGCAGTGGGTCACAGTGATAGTTTGGACTTCTTCGGCAACTGGGCTTTCAGGAAAGCCATCTGGTCGGCCAGGATGTTGCGGTTGGACAGGATCAGATGCTCGATCCAACTGGGCCGGTAGGGCACGGCCAGCAACGGCATGTTGGCCTGTTGCGGGGTGCGGCTGCCCTTGCGGGAATTGCACTGGAAGCAGGCCGAGACCACGTTTTCCCACACATCCAGGCCACCCTTCGACAGGGGCATGACGTGATCGCGGGTCAGGTGCGGGCGCGAGCATTCGTGGCCGCAGTACAGACACAGGTGGGCGTCACGGGCGAAGAGTGCGGTGTTGCTCAGGGTGGGCGTGGGGTCCAGCGCCCGTGACCGGGCATGGCCGCGCGAGGCGATGATGGGGTGCAGTTCCAGTGCACTGCGCTCGCCGGTCAGTCGGCTGGTGCCGCCGTGGATGCGCAGGCAGGGATCCCCCAGTGTCCACGCCACCGCGTCACGCGCATACAGGCAAGCCGCATCCTGCCAGTTGATCCAGTCCAGCACGCGGCCATGTGCGTCCAGCGACAACAGGCGCGGGGTTGCACGGAACGGCGAAACGGAGGAGTAGGAGGGGGCCGGCAGAGGGCCTGAAGAGGCGCCGGGTCCGATCGGGTGAAGCTGAGCTCTGTCTGCTTCCATCGGGGAAACAGGTTATACCCAAATGATGACGGTTTGGGTAGTGATCGTGCCGGGATCGTGTAGCCGGGGCTCCAGGCAACGGAGCGCTTGCCCCGTGCATCGTGGGCTTCGTGGACGGTATGCACGCAGCCGGATATCCGGATGGAGAAGGGGCACGGCGTGCGTGCCCCTTGCGGGATCATTCGCCGAAGCGTTCGTCATCCATGGCCATCAACGGCGATGCGCCGCTTTCGATGGCGGCGGCATGTGCCAGCGTGCGAGGCAGGACACGGGCGTAATAGAAACGCGCGGTTTCCAGTTTGGCCTGTTTGAAGGCTTCGCCATGCGTCGAGGCCTGTGCCGCGGCCACGCTGCGTGCCCACCAATAGGCCAGCACCACGTAGCCGGAATAGAACAGGTAATCGTGGCTCGCGGCTCCCAGTTCTTCCGGATTGGTGGCGGCGCGCTGCAGGACGTCCTGCGTCAACTTCACCCACTCGCCCGCCTTCTGTTGCAGCGGGCCGATGAATTCGGCGACGGCAGCATTGTCGGCATTGGCTTTCACGAAGGTGTCGATTTCAGCCAGGAACAGTTTCAGTCCCGCGCCTTGCGTGGAGGCGGTCTTGCGGCCGATCAGGTCCAGTGCCTGGATGCCGGTGGTCCCTTCGTACAACGTGGTGATGCGTGCATCGCGGGCCAGTTGCTCCATGCCGTGCTCGTGGATGTAGCCATGGCCACCGAAGCATTGCAGGGCGTTGTAGGTGTTCTCGATGCCCCATTCGGTCTGGCAAGCCTTGGAGATGGGCGTGAGGAAGCTGACCAGGGTGTCGGCATGTTCGCGCTCGGCCGGGTCCTGTGCATGGTGGGCGACATCGATCAGGGTGGCCGCGTGCAGCGCCAGCAGTCGGCTGCCTTCCACCAGTGATTTGATGGTCAGCAGCATGCGTCGCACATCCGGGTGCACGATGATGGGATCGGCTGGTTTGTCAGGGAACTTCGGGCCGGACAGCGAGCGCGTCTGCAGGCGTTCGCGCGCATAGTGCAAGGCATTCTGGTAGGCGCGCTCGGAAAGTCCGATGCCTTGCAGGCCCACGCCCAGCCGCGCGGTATTCATCATGGTGAACATGGCTTGCAGGCCTTTGTTCGGTTGCCCCACCAGCCAGCCCTGGGCGCCGTCGAAATTCATCACGCAGGTGACCGAACCCTTGATGCCCATCTTGTGTTCGATTGAGCCGCAACGCACGGCATTGCGCTCGCCCACCGTGCCATCCCGCGCCACCTTGAACTTGGGCGTGACGAACAATGAAATGCCCTTGGCGCCGGCAAGCGCATCCGGGAGCTTGGCCAACACCAGGTGCACGATGTTGTCGACGAGATCGTGTTCGCCGGCGGTGATGAAGATCTTGGTGCCGGTGATGGAGTAGCTGCCGTCCTCGTTGGGTTCCGCGCGTGCCTTCAACAGGCCCAGGTCCGTGCCGCAATGCGGTTCGGTCAGGCACATGGTGCCGGTCCAGCGGCCATCCACGAGTGGCTTGAGGAAGACTTCGCGCTGCCAGTCCTCGCCATGCTGGGTCAGTGCATCCACGGCGCCGTGCGACAGCAGCGGGAAGTTGCCCCAGGCCAGATTGGCGGCGTTGACCATTTCGTTGAGCGGCACGCCCATGGCGTGCGGCAGTCCCTGTCCGCCAAAATCGGGTGAGGCGGTCAAGCCGGTCCAGCCGCCTTCCACGAACTGGCTGTAAGCCGCCTTGAAGCCCGGGGGCGTGGCGACATCGCCGGTGGCCTTGTCGAAGGCGCAGCCGATTTCGTCACCCACGCGGTTGAGCGGTGCCAGCATGGTTTCGCTGAATCGTGCGGCTTCTTCCAGCACGGCATCCAGCAGGTCACGGCTGGCGTCTTCGTAACCGAGGCTCGTGAACAGGGCTTCGGCTCCCAGTACGTCGTGCAGGGCGAAGCGGATATCGGTCAGCGGGGCCTTGTAGGTGCTCATGCGTTTGGCTCGTGGCTAGTGATGTTGGGCATGTCTGCGCGCTTGCGCGTCACGCGATGTTCAATGCGTTGGCAGAAGGTGCGGGTATCGCGGATGGATCAGCGCAATACGCCGTCCAGGCCTGGTACCGGATTGAGCGTATTGCGTGCCTTGATGTCGAAGGAGCGCAATTTGGCATCCTCCGGCGTGGCACCCACGCTGCCTTCCAGCGAGTAGTTGATCGGACGCCTGCTGGCCAGCGCATCGGCAACGACCATGCGCGCTTCCAGGCTGGGCTGGTGGGGCAGGGTGATGACGTCGGCCGATTCCGGACCGATGGAAATCTGTGGCGATGCTTGCAGTGTTCCGGCGGCCTGATCGCCCATTTGCAGCGTCAGTTGAAGGTTGTCGAAGCGCATCGGGATGCTGCTGTAATTCTGCAGTCGCAGGTCAACGGACCAGGTGCCATCTGCATTGACCGTCAATTGCTGGATGCTGGCGGTGGGGGGCGATACCCGGCGCACCGGACCACTGCTGCAAGCGGCCAACACGGCCAGTATCAGGAATGCCGCAACCCATGACCCGAATCGACGCATCTCATGCCACTCCAGCTCCAAGTAGAGGCAGGATACTACGGCGTATGGGATGGGTCATGCCGTGGTGCAGTGGCGGGGATTCATGGACGGGTTGGACTTCGTTCCGAATGGGCGAACATCCGTCAAAACAGTGGCGACCACCGAAAGCGTTGATGGCTGACACGGAGCTGCCGCGGAGCACGGCCAATACCGCTCAAGTCGGCCTGTCTCGGCCCCGATGCTTGCCACCACAGGGTGCTGCGACGTATCATGCCGCCCCTCGGATGGCCCATGGCCGACCGAATGAAGTTCTGGCCGGGTAGCTCAGTTGGTAGAGCAAGGGATTGAAAATCCCTGTGTCGGGGGTTCGATTCCCTCCCCGGCCACCAGCTCGGTGGTTGCAATCGTTCAAGTTTGAGAAAGCCGCGCATGCCGCGG
>JBQGFJ010000320.1:0-20259 GCA_052040085.1 Pseudoxanthomonas sp. | reverse complement strand
AGTGCATTGCGCATGGTCACCCCCCTGATCCTGCACGCGCACTGGGCCCACCTGATAGGAAACCAGTTATTAATGCTCATCAACGTAAAGACAGCGGATCGCGCAATGGGTCCTTGTCGAATCCTGGTCCTGTTCCTGCTGGGTGGCGCGGTAGCCAACCTCGCGGCGGTGGTCTCCATCGGCATGCCCGACCGCGTCATCATTGGCGCCAGCGGCGCGGTGTCCGCGGTCATCGGCGCCTATCTGGCGCTGTTCCCGCGCGCCAAACTGGGCGTGGTGCTGCCGCTGGGGCTGTTCCTGGAATTCGTGAAGGCGCCTGCCTCGCTGCTGATCGGCATCTGGGCGATGTTGCAGGTGGTGTTCGCCTATATCGGCCCTGCCTTCGGCATGGTGGCCTGGGCGGCACACATCGCCGGATTCCTGTTCGGCGTGGTCTATGCACTGTTCGTGCGCGCCGCCATCGCTCGCCGGCTGCGCAAGCGGCAAGGCTACTGAGAACCTGTCCACGCTCCTGCCGCACGGACGGTTCATGAACAGGTTCCGGGCCCTATAATTCGCCCCATGGCAAAGACCGTTTACAAAGTCACGTTCCTCAACCACGGCAAGGTCTACGAACTGTATGCCGGCCATGCGGGCACCAGTGGACTATGGGGATTCGTGGAAGTCGGCGAACTGATGTTCGATGTCCGCGATGGCCTGGTGGTGGACCCCACCGAGGAGCGCCTGCGCGATGAGTTCGGCGCCACGCGCACGCTGCACCTGCCCATGCAGAGCATCCTTCGCATCGAGGAAGTGGAGAGCAAGGGGAAATCCGCCATCCGCGACGCCGCCACCGGTGAAAGCGTGGTCACCCCGTTCCCGATGCCGGCCAAGCCGCGCTGAAACAACGCGGCATGCCCGCCCTTCAGGGCTGCATCAAGGTTTCGCGGAAGCCTCCGCGCGCACGCCAGTACGCATCCGCTTCAACTCGGCGAGCGCCGCCGCGATGGGCTTCTCGCCTTCCAGCACGCGACCCGCGGCAAGCACTTCTTCGTCTTCGCCCTGGAGATGCCCCGGCAATGCGGCTTCGTTGTAAGTAGCCCCGGCCACGGCCGGATCCTCGCCTTCCGGATGCAACATCACATCCGGCACGATGCCCGTAGCCTGGATCGACTTGCCACTGGGCGTGTAATAACGCGCGGTGGTGAGCTTGACCGAGTCGCCATTGTCCAGCGGCAACACCGTCTGCACCGAGCCCTTGCCGAACGTGCGGCTGCCGATCACCCGCGCCCGGCCGTTGTCGCGCAGCGCGCCCGCCAGCACCTCGGAAGCACTGGCCGAACCAGCATCCACCAGCACTATCACCGGCGCACCCGCCAGCAGGTCACCCGGCGTGGCATCAAAGCGGGCATCGCTGATGGCAATGCGTCCACGCGTGGTCACGATATTGCCGGTTTCCAGGAGGTCATCCGCCACCTGCACGGCTGCGTTGAGCAGGCCGCCGGGATTGCTGCGCAAATCCAGCACCAGGCCCTTCAGGGGACCACCTTCCTGCAACTTCTGCACATGCTTCTGGAAGTCCGCGCCCGTATCCGCCTGGAAGGCACTGATGCGCACGTAGCCGTAACCGGGTTCCAGCAAGCGGCTGCGCACGCTGGCAATGCGGATGACCTCGCGGGTCAACGTGACTTCGATGGGAGCGTCGGCGCCTTCGCGGACCAGGGTCAAGGCAACCTTGGAATCAGGTTCGCCGCGCAACAGATCCATGCCCGTGCCATCCAGCGGCTTGCCATCGACGGCCACGATCACGTCGCCGGAGCGGATGCCCGCACGCGCAGCCGGTGTGTCATCGATCGGCGCCACTACCAGCAAGGTGTTGTCGGCCTGGTGGAGCAACTCCACGCCCACGCCGCCATAAGCCCCCGTGGACTGTTCATCGAAAGCGTCCGCTGCTTCTTTTTCCAGATAGGCGCTGTGCGGGTCCAGATCCAGCAGCAGGCCTTTTATGGCCGAATGCATCAACTTGTGGTCATCCACCGGCTCGACATAAGCCTCCTTGACCGCATTGAACACGGCCACGTAACGCCGGATTTCTTCCAGCGGCACGCGTTCGATGGTCTGCTCGGCGGCCTCGGGATCATCACTGGCCGGTGGTGGCGGAGTTTCGGCTTGCGTTTCCTGTGCAAGGACATTCGCGGGCAGCGCCAGGGCAAGAACACACAACAGGAACAAACGCATGCAGTCCCTCCAGGGGCGGTGACCGGATCATCGACCCGGCTCGGGGCGCGAAGTTTCGGCAGATTACCCGATCATTCCGGAACCGGACAGGCAAGCCCCGATATAGACTTTTGCCATGCCCGAACTCCCCGAAGTCGAAACCACGCGCCGCGGCCTGGCACCCCATGTCGAAGGGCGCCGCATCGAGCACGTGCTGTTGCGACGCCCCGACCTGCGCTGGCCGATCCCGGATGAAATCACCGGCGTGCTGCCCGGCCAGCGCATCACCTCGACCACGCGGCGCGCCAAATACCTGTTGCTGGACACCACTGCGGGCAGCGCACTGATGCATCTGGGCATGTCCGGCAGCCTGCGGGTGCTGCCCGCCGAAACACCGGTGAAACCGCACGACCATGTCGACATGCTGCTGGATTCCGGCCATGTGCTCCGCTTCAACGATCCGCGCCGTTTCGGCTGCCTGTTGTGGCAGCCCGCCGGCACCCATCACCCCTTGCTTGCGGCGCTGGGACCGGAACCCCTGTCGGACGATTTCGATGGCGATTACCTGTTCGCGGCCAGTCGTGGCCGCAAGGCACCGGTCAAGACATTCCTGATGGACCAGGCCGTGGTAGTCGGCGTGGGCAACATCTACGCTGCCGAAAGCCTGTTCCGCGCCGGCATTTCGCCATTGCGGTCCGCCGGCAAAGTGTCGCGCGAACGCTACGTGGCATTGGCGACCGCCGTGAAAGACATCCTGGCCCACGCCATCCAGCGCGGCGGCACCACCTTGCGCGACTTCATCAGCCCGGATGGTGCGCCGGGCTACTTCGAGCAGGAACTATCGGTTTATGGGCGCGGCGGCGAACCCTGCCTCCGCTGTGGCCATGCACTGAAACAAGCCAACATCGGCCAACGTGCGAGCGTGTGGTGTCCGCGCTGCCAGCGATGAGATCGGCGGACCCAACGACCACGCGTTTCAAGCCAGCGGCAGCGGTGCCTGCAAAGGCTCTATGCGACTTTCCCCGCGCGCGATCTTCTTGAACTCGGCACGGCTGACCGAGACATAGCGTTCATTGCCGCCGATCTCCACCTGCGGGCCATCCTGCACGGCGCGGCCATGGTCATCCACGCGCACGGTCATGGTCGCTTTCTTGCCGCTGTGGCAGATGGTCTTGATCTCGCTGAATTCGTCGGCCCAAGCCAGCAGGTACTGGCTACCCTCGAACAACTCGCCGCGGAAATCCGTACGCAGGCCATAACACAACACCGGGATCCGCAATTGGTCGACCACCTCGCTCAACTGCCAGACCTGTGCACGCGACAGGAACTGCGCCTCGTCCACCAGCACGCAATCGAGCTTCCCCTGCGCGGCGATATCCGCCCGCACCAGCGCCTCCAGGTCGGCATCGACGGCAAAGGGTACGCCTTCGGCCTTCAAGCCAATCCGTGATGCCACCACGCCACTGCCGGCGCGATGGTCCAGCCGCGGGGTGAGGATCAATACGCGCATCCCGCGCTCACGATAGTTATGCGCCGACTGCAACAGCGTGGTGGTCTTTCCGGCGTTCATCGCCGAGTAGTAGAAGTAGAGCTTGGCCATGCGCGAAAGCGTACGCGCAGCGGCCGGATTCGGCCATATGCCCCGGCGCTCGCAAAGGGTTATTTCTTTTCTTCGCGCACCGTGGTCGGATCACCCACCTCGACCTGCCCTTCCCGTACCGGCGCCTTCCATATTTCATCCTGCAATTGCCAGTACTTCTCGGGCTCCCAGTATTTCTTTGCGTAATACTGGTCACCGGAGAGCGTCATGCCGCTTCCTGCGAACGGTCCCGTGTAGGGAATGATGGTCACGTTGCCGACGAAGCCGGTCCTGCTTCCCGTCACGTTGCGGGCCGCACGGCGCAGGATGGTTTCCAGACGCGGCTTGGCCACTTCATCGCCATACTCGGCATACAGCGCCTGACCGCGCTGGATGGCACTCTCGCGCTCGGCCTCGGTCATCTGATTCCAGTAGCGTTCGCGGTGGACCACGAAATCCTGGTAAAGGCGCTCGGCCGCCAGGTCCATCCAGATATAGCCAAGCACGCGATCCTGCGGAACTCCAAGGCCGCGCCAGTACATGTCGGCGACCATGGCCTGCGATGGCTTGTCCGCATACTTCGCGGCGCGCTGGAACTGCTTCAACGCAACCGTGTAATCGCCTTTCTCGAAGGCGTGGGCACCTTCGCGGCGCCAGCGCAGGTCCGGGTGCGCCGCCAGGAAGCCTTCCGTGAGCACGGCAGGATCGATTTCCGCCTTGGGCTCCTTGGCCTGGACCGCGAACGGCAATACCAGCGCCATGGCAGCCCCCATCCATATCCGCTTCATCATGACCGGACCGCCCTTGAATTTTCTTGCGCCCGTGAATCCTAATCGCAACCATTCCGGCCTGTCTGTAAACTGACGGCATAGGCAACGATCCCGCATGAACTCCCTCAACCCCCCCCAACGCGCCGCCGTCCTGCACTGCGATGGCCCCCTGCTGGTGCTGGCTGGTGCCGGCAGCGGCAAGACGCGGGTGATCGTCGAGAAAATCGCGCACTTGATCGGCGCAGGGCACTACCCGGCGCGGCGCATCGCCGCCATCACCTTCACCAACAAGTCGGCGAAGGAAATGCGCGAGCGCGTGGGCCGGCGTATCAGGGGCGAGGCGGCCGAAGACCTGACCATTTCCACGTTCCACGCACTGGGACTGAAATTCCTGCAGATCGAACACACCGCCGTGGGACTGAAGCGCGGCTTCTCCATCTTCGACGCGGACGACAGCGGCGCGCAGATCAAGGACCTGATGCCCGGTGCCAAGCCCGATGCCGTGGAAGACGTGCGCAACCTGATCTCGCGCGCCAAGAACGCCGGTCTTTCGCCCGAACAAGCGCTGGCGGCAGCGCGCTCCACCCGCGAGATGGAAGCCGCGAAACTCTACGCCCGCTACCAGTCCCGCCTGCAATCCTTCAATGCGGTGGACTTCGATGATTTGATCCGCCTGCCCGTGCAGATACTGGAAGCCGACGCCGACATCACTGCCGCCTGGCGTGAACGCATTGGCTACTTGCTGGTGGACGAATGCCAGGACACCAACGACGCCCAGTACCGGCTGCTGAAATCGCTGGCCGGCCCCCGCGGACGCTTCACCTGCGTGGGCGACGACGACCAGAGCATCTACGCTTGGCGCGGCGCCAATCCGGACAACCTGATGCAGATGGGACGCGACTATCCCGCGCTCGAAATCATCAAGCTGGAGCAGAACTACCGCTGCAGCAATCGCGTATTGCGCGCGGCCAACACGCTGATCGCCAACAATCCGCACGAACACCTGAAGAAACTCTGGAGCGACCAGCCCGACGGCGAGCGCATCCGCGTGTGGGAATGCCGTGACAACGAACACGAAGCGGAAAAAGTGGCTGCCGAAATCGCCTTCCTCAATACCTCGCGCAATGCGGCATGGAGCGATTTCTGCATTTTGTTCCGTGGCAACCATCAGTCGCGCGTACTGGAAAAGGCGTTGCAGTTGCTGCGCATCCCGTACCACCTGACCGGCGGCACCGCCTTCCTGGAACGACAGGAAGTAAAGGACGCCTTGTCCTGGCTCCGGGTAGTCGCCAATCCCGACGACGATGCCGCCTTCCTGCGCGCCGTGCAGTCGCCCAAGCGCGAAGTAGGCGCCACGTCACTGGCCAAGCTGGCCGAACTGGCACAACACGCCGGGCTGCCGCTTTCACGCACCGCGGAATCCATGGGCGCCCTGCAACAGCTGCCGCCACGCGCCGCAAACGGTCTGGGTGAATTCACCGACATCCTGCGTGACCTGCGCCGCCACGCCGCCACGTCATCCGCCGCGGATCTCGTGCGCCGGCTGGCCGAGCGCTCCGGGCTGCTGGCTTCACTGCGCGCGCAGTGCAAGGACAATCCCAGCTTCGAACGCCGCAAGGCCAACCTGGACGAACTGGCCGACTGGTTCGAAGGCGGCCCGCGCGGCGCCACGGCCGGCGACCTGGCCGCACAACTGGCCCTGCTCTCGCGCAACGACAAGGACGACGGCGGCAACCAGGTGCGCCTGATGAGCCTGCATGCCGCCAAGGGACTGGAATTCCGCTACGTATTCATCGTCGGCTGCGAGGACGGCACCTTGCCGCACGAAGCTGCACTGGAAGAAGGCAGCCTGGAAGAAGAGCGCCGCCTGATGGACGTCGGGATCACTCGCGCCAAGGAAGCCCTGTGGCTCAGCCACAACCGCGAAACCCGACGCTTCCGCGAAAAGGTCCGCCTGCAACCCAGCCGTTTCCTGGATGAGTTGCCGCAATCCGAATTGCAACGCGACGGCGCCGACCCCGTGGCCGACGCCCAACGCAAGAAGGAACGCGCCAGTGCCGAACTGGCGGCAATCCAGGCACTGTTCGACTGAATCTATGCCAAGCTGGCCCCTTGCCAGCGGAGGAAGGACACGATGACCCGGAACAGCCCTGCCTGGTTGTTGATCGGCTTCCTCGTCGCCTTCGTCGGCGTCGGCTTTCCGCACTGGTCACTGGCTTATGACGACGTCAGCCTGCCCAGCTCGCTCCATGGTCCCGGACTGGTGGCGGTAGGCGTGGTCGCGATGATGCTGCGCGCCTTCGGCGTGGCGCGCTTCTGGAAAGTGTGGCTATTGGTGGCCTCCTCGGTACCCGCCGCCATCATGGTGCGCGTCGTGGTCGACGTGGCACGCGACCCTACATCACACAATCTGTGGCCCTTCGAAATCGCCATCGGGCTGATCGTCGGATTGGCAGCTGCGCTGGCCGGAACGCTGATCGGCAGCCTGTTCCTGCTCCGCAGCAGCAAGCGGCCACCGTGAGCACCTTGTTCACCGGTCTGGCGATCCTGTTGGCGATCTACGTCGCCTATGCGGTTGCCACCGGCGGCGTCATTGCCAAGTCGGGACCCGGTGCGCGCCGGATATTGCGCGAAGAGACGCCCCGCTACTTCTGGTCCGTCATCGTGATTTACGCTGCCTTGGCAATCGCGCTGGCCACCGTGTTCTGATCGGAACAGGCATCGCCCGTCTTTCCTCAGGCGCCAGGATCATCCGCAACGCGGTCGCCAAACAGGATTTCGATCTGTTCGCGGAGCCTGGACACCTCATCCTCCAACGCCTGCACGCGGGCTTCCAGTTCCGACGACGATGCCACTGATGCCGGCGCAGCCGGCAAGCGCGCCGCCAGCGCCGACACATCCACCGGACCGCACAGCAGGTGCATGTATCGATCCTCACGCTGCCCAGGGCCGCGCGGGACCAGTACCACCAAAGCGGGCTGGCGCTGGATGAGGCGATCCAAGTGGTGCCGTACGTCCTCGGCGTCGGCGAATGCAAACAATCGTTCGCTGCGTGCCAGCAATTCGTGCACGGTCTGCGCACCACGCAACAAGAGCAGGCCCAACAGCACCACCTGCTGCTGCGGAAGACTGAAGCACGTGCCCGTGCGATGTTCATACCGTTCCGCACGCGAAGAAAACACCTGCCGTGCCAGGTTCCGCTGCTCCAATTGACGCAACGCATGATTCACCGCGCCCGGATCCAGCGACATCACCGGATCACGTGCCGTCTTCTGGTTGGCGGCCGCTTGCGCGGCATTCACCGTCAGCGGATACACGTCCGGCGTGGTGGCCTCCTTTTCAATCAGGCACCCCAGCACGCGCGCCTCCTGGGCTGTCAGCACCGGAAGCGTGATCGTTTCGCCGGTTTCGGATTCCATGTCGGCCATGTTCCTTGGATGTTCTGCGGGCCGGCAAGGATAACGCCCCCTCGCATCCCCGGTGTGAGTCACAGCACAGCGCACGCCCTGCGCAAGACGGTATTCCCGGCATTCCCGCAAGCCTCGAAATCCGGCCGTCGCATTGCTCGGCTAGAATCAGCCATCCTTGACGAACTGCAGATCCCCGATGCGCCCATCCCTCCTGATTCCAGCGGGACTCCTGATCCCCGTCCTGCTCCTGTCGGCCTGCAAGCGCACCGACACGCCTGTCAACCCGGCCCCCGCTACTTCCGCCGAAAGCCCGGCAATCACTTCGGCCGCCGATGACAACCTCAACGCCGTGTTGTGGGTCCAGCGCTCGGCCGAATACCAGGCACTGGCGGAACAGACCTTCCGCGCCGCCGCCGATCGCCTGGACGAAGCCCTGAAGGAAGCCAACTGGGATGCCCTGGTGCCGTCCGAACGCGGCAATGCCGCCAAGGGCCTGAAACCCGCCGTGGTGATGGACATCGACGAAACCGTGCTGGACAACTCGCCCTACCAGGCCCGGCTGGTTCGCGACAATGCCGAATACGACGAACTCAGCTGGGACCAGTGGGTAGCCGAGAAGAAGGCCAAGCCGGTACCGGGCGTGGTGGATTTCGCCCGCGCCGCCGAAGCAAAGGGCGTGACCATCATCTACCTGTCCAACCGCGCCGTGCACCTGAAGGAAGCCACCCTGGCCAACCTGCGCGAGGCCGGCCTGCCGGTGGCCGACGACAGCGTGTTCCTGGGCCTGGGCACGGTGGTGGAGGGTTGCGAACAGCACGGTTCCGAAAAGAACTGCCGCCGCCAATTGGCCGGCCAGGATTACCGGGTCCTGATGCAGTTCGGCGACCAACTGGGCGATTTCGTCCAGGTCGTCTCCAACACCCCCGAAGGCCGCGCGGAACTGCTGGAGGAATACAACGACTGGTTCGGCGAACGCTGGTGGATGCTGCCCAATCCCACCTACGGTTCGTGGGAACCCGCGGTATTCAACAACGACTGGCAGCAACCGCGTGAGGCAAGGCGCCAGGCCAAGCGGGATGCACTGGATACCGCTCCATGAGCCCTGCTGGCCGCGCCCCCCTGCGGCTGGAGCCGCATGACCGCCTGATCTTCGCGCTGGATGTCCCCGAAGGCCGCCAGGCGCTGGAATGGGTGGACCGGCTGGGCGATAGCGTGTCCTTCTACAAGATCGGCATGGAGCTGCTGGCCTCCGGCGACTACTTCACCGTGCTGGACGCCCTGGCCAAGCGCGACAAGCGCATCTTCGTGGACCTGAAGTTCTTCGACATCCCGGCCACCGTGGCCGGGGTGATTGGCCGGCTTTCGCAATGGCCGGTGACCTTTTGCACCCTCCATGGCTGGCACCCCGCAATGATGCAAGCCGCCGCCGAAGCCCGGCACGGCGACATGCGCCTGCTGGCGGTCACCGTGCTGACCTCCATGGACGGCAATGACCTGCGATCCATGGGAATCTCCGGCGAACCGGCAGACATCGTCGTCGAACGTGCTGCGGCCGCACAGGCTGCCGGCATTGATGGCGTGATCGCCTCCGGGCAGGAAGCGGGACTGATCCGTGCCGCGACCGGACCAGGCTTCTCCATCGTATGTCCGGGCATCCGGCCCGGCGGCCCGGCCGGCGATGACCAGAAGCGCACCGTGGGCGTCGCCGAGGCCTTCCAGCGTGGCGCCGATGCCATCGTGGTGGGCCGCCCCATCAGCCGGGCGGCCGACCCGAGGGCCGCTGCCGTTGCGATCCAGGCTGAAATCACAAGTTCATCACAGCATTTTCAATAAGTTGGATCGTTTTTCTTGATGTCTTGCTTTAAGTTGTGGCGCCCGCTAGGATGCCGTGGTCCGGCTTGGCCGGAAATCGTGCCACAACAATGTCCTTCGGCTACGGCCGAAATTTCGGAGGCCCTCGCGGCCTCCTTTTTTATGTGCGCTGCACACGCAGACTTGTCCTTGAATGCTTGCCGGGAAAGCCCTTCAGCCGCCAAGATCGGGGGGACTTGGGGATCTGGACCACGCAGGACATGCCTCCACGGATCACTGCCACACTCCTGTGCGGCCTGTTGTTGCTGGCTACCGCCTGCAATCGCGGCGCGCAGGACAACACGCCTGCAGCCTCCACCGAGCCAGCCTCGGCCGTGCTGCACCTGGCCGAACGCCTGCACCAGAACGATCTGGCCGGCTTTGCCCGCGATGCCGTGCCGCCGGAGCAATACGCACAACTGGATACCGCCTGGCGGGATGGCCGCAGCCGCTGGCCACTGACCGAACTGCCGCTGGACGAGCAACTTGTCCCGCTGTTGACCGTGCTGACCTCTCCGGATGCCGAGCAGACCCTGCAACAGGCCTACGAACGCCAGTTCGCCCACCAGCACCGCGACCTGAAGGCAGCCGCCCGCTCACTCGGCCTGTTCGGCGTGCAGTACATCAGCCACGAAGGCCAGTACAGCGACGAAGAGCGCGCCCACTACGTACAAGTGGTGCGTGCCTTGAGCGAATGGGCCGAACAGGCACCGCTGGGGGATCCCGCACAGGCCCATGAAGCCATCGTCACTCTCGCTGCGGCCGCGCAAAAGGCCAGCATCCAGGACGAGGCCGCCCTGCGCGAGATCGGCATGGAAGAAGGCCTGACCCGGCTGTCTCCCTTCTTCGCCGCCTTCAAGGAAGTGGCAGCCCGCTACGGCCTGGCACTGGACGACAGTCTGGCGGGGCTGCGCACCGGGAAGGTCGAACAGCGCGGCGACCAGGCCAGCGTGCACATTCATTACCCCCTGGCAGGCAAGGACATCGAGGCGGTGATCCAGTTGAAGCGGCGTGATGGCCACTGGTTTCCGGCCAGCTACCTGACCCATGCCGATGCATTGCCGCCGCCCGCTGCCGGCAACGTCGATGAGGTAGCTGGACCGGTCGCTGGGCCATAATGGCGCCGATGCCAGAACAGAACCCGCTGCCGTTCCCGGAATCCGACACGCCTGCTCCCAAGGCGGCCGATCCGAACCCCGTTCCTCCCCGGCGCACAGGTGCACCGGCCAAGCCTGCACGCCGGCCGCTGTGGGCGCGGTTGCTCGGCCGCCTGACCGACCCCTGGCTTGGGCTGCGGATCGAACCGCAGAGCCCCAACGAATTCGCCGCCGATGGCCGCCCGATCTGCTACGTGCTGGAGGACTACGGCCTTTCCAATGCACTGATACTGGACAGGGCCTGCCGCGAAGCCGGCCTGCCTTCGCCGCTGGTTCCCCTGCCGGTAAGCGGCGACCCCTTGGGCCGCAAGCGCGCCTACGTGGCCCTGTCCCGCCGCAACTCCAGCGCACTGATTCCCGAAGCCGGCAGCACCAAGACCCATTCGGGCTCACTGGCGCGCTTGCTGCACGCGCACCGCCTGCGCCCCGAGCTGGACGTGCAACTGGTACCGGTATCCATCTTCGTCGGCCGTGCGCCGGACCGGCAAAGCGGCTGGTTCTCGGTGCTGTTCTCCGAAAACTGGGCCCTGGTGGGGCGCTTCCGCCGCTTCCTGGGCATCCTGCTCAACGGTCGCAACACCGTGGTGCGCTTCTCGCCACCGGTTTCCCTGCGCGAAAGCATTGCCGAAGGCCTGGATCCGGAGCGCACGGTACGCAAGCTCTCGCGCGTCCTGCGCACCCACTTCAACCGCATCCGCGAAGCCGTCATCGGGCCGGACCTGTCCACCCGCCGCCTGCTGGTGGACAAGGTGCTGGCTGCCGAACCGGTGCGCGAGGCCATCGAAACCCAGGCCCGCCGCGACAACATCAAGCCCGTGGACGCGCGCAAGAAAGCCCATGCCTATGCCTGGGAAATCGCCGCCGACTATTCGCACCCGGTGGTGCGCTCCGCCAGCTTCATCCTCAAACCGGTATGGAACCGCATCTACAACGGCGTGCTGGTGCACCACCTGGACACCCTGAAGGAAGCCGCGCCCGGCAATGAAATCGTCTACGTGCCCTGCCACCGCAGCCACATGGACTACCTGTTGCTGTCGTACCTGTTGTACGAACGCGGCATCGTGCCGCCGCACATCGCCGCCGGCATCAACCTCAATCTGCCGGTGGTCGGCACCATCCTGCGCAAGGGCGGTGCCTTCTTCATGCGCCGCAGCTTCCGCGGCAACCCGCTGTATTCGGCGGTGTTCACCGAATACGTGGCGCAACTGGTGTCCGGCGGCTACTCGCTGGAGTACTTCATCGAGGGCGGACGCTCACGTACCGGCCGCTTGTTGCCACCCAAGGGCGGCATGATCTCGATGACCGTGCGCGCCTTCCTGCGCCAGCCACGCAAGCCTGTCCTGTTCCAGCCGATCTACATCGGCTACGAAAAGCTGCTGGAAGGCACCAGCTACCTGGACGAACTCAGCGGCCGTCCAAAGGAAAAGGAATCCATCTGGGCCGTGCTGTGGGGCATCCCCAAGGTGCTGCGGCAGAACTACGGGCAAGTGGTGGTGAACTTCGGCGAGCCCATCGCACTGGGCGAGGCACTGGCCGAACATGCACCCGAATGGGACGGCCAACCGCTGGGCGAGGAAGACAAGCCGGCATGGCTGTCCGACACCGTCGATGCACTGGCACAGAAGATCCACGTCAACATCAACCGTGCCGCCGACGTGAACCCCATCAACCTGCTGGCGCTGGCGTTGTTGTCCACGCCCAAGCACGCCATGGGCGAAGCCGACCTGACGGCACTGCTGGACCTCTACAAGACGCTGCTGGCGGAACTGCCTTATTCCGATCGCGTCACCGTTACCCCGCACAGTGCCGAACGCATCATCGCGCATGGCGAGGAAATCGGCGTCCTGCACAGGATCAAGCACCCGCTCGGCGATGTGCTCAGCGTGGCCGATGATGACACCGCGGTATTGCTCAGCTACTACCGCAACAACGTGCTGCACCTGTTCACTGCCTCATCGTGGATTGCCTGCTGCTTCCAGAACAACCGCCGCCTGAGCCGTGCCGGCGTGCAGCGGCTGGGCCGCGGACTGTATCCGTTCCTGCGCGAGGAACTGTTCCTGCCGTGGGATGAAGACACCTTCGCCGCACGCATCGACCGCACCATCGAGGTCTTCGTCCGCGAAGGACTGCTGGAACAAGTCAACGAAGACGAAGGCGGCATCCTGACGCGCAACGCCGGGCAGACCGATGAAGTATTCCGCCTGCGCGCCATTGCGCATTCATTGCAGCAGGCATTCGAGCGCTACTACATCGCCATCAGCGTGCTGGTGAAGAACGGCCCCGGCAAACTGGGCGCCGCCGAACTGGAAAGCCTCTGCCAACAAGCCGCACAACGGCTGAGCCTGCTGTATGCACCCGCCGCACCGGAATTCTTCGACAAGACCCTGTTCCGCGGCTTCATCCAGCAGCTGCGCCAACTGAAACTGGTGTGGCCGGATGAAAACAGCAAGCTGCTGTTCGATGAGCGGCTGGATGCCTGGGCCAAGGACGCCAAGATCATCCTCGGCCGCGAACTGCGCCACACCATCGAACGCGTAAGTCCGGAAGCCGCCAGGAACGACGTCGAAGCACCGCCCGCCGATTGATCGGCGGGCGACACGACGGCCCCGCATCCTTACACCATGGTTCCACCAAACCTGCGCATCAGCCACGCACTGGCATTGGCACCAATGGCCGGTGAACGCACCAGTGATGACAGGGGCGAGCCGCAGTGCGCGAAATGCTCCGCATCATCGACCACCAGCACCATGCGCAGCAATGCGACGCCGCCGGGAAGGATTGCGGGTGGCAGGTACTCGCGGAAGCCGTAATGCTCGAAGACGCTGTGCAGGAAAGGCTCGCACGCAATCAAGCCGAATTGGATGCCGGTTTCCGATGCGTGGCGATAGGCCTCGCTGATCAGCAGATCGGAGACGTCCTTGCTGCGCTGGTCGGCCTGCACCGCGAACCGGGTGCTCACGGCAATGCGCTGCATGGGCCACGCATTGGCGAAATCATCGATCCGGAACAGGCTGCCGTATTCCACCTGCACCGCCGGCGACGCGAAGTCGTGCAGCCGCAAGGTGGCCACGGTCTGCTCGCCGCGGTCCACCGCCACGACCGTGCCACTTGCATCCAGGCCGTCGGAAATCCGCTTGCTGCGATGGAGACCCTGCAAGCCCTGCTCACGGAAGTACACCTCGCGCCGCAGCCGGTGCACGTCGCCCAGCGGTTCGCCCGGGGCAATACGGCGTACCCGCAGCAGGTGGTTCTCCGCCATGTTCATCGCAGGCCCGGTTCTCCCGTGGCTACCAGGGCCCGTGGCATGGATGGCAAGCGCGCATTGTCCATTCATTGACTCCTCCTGCACCCGGTCTCGCCGCGACACATGCTGGCTTGATTCGCGGCCCGAGCCCAGACGCCCGTCTTTCGATTCTCTACGGAAATCCAAGCAAGTTCCGGGCCAACTCCCGGAATGCCTCCGGAATCAAACGACAGTGGGAAATAGCCCACAAAAAGCAGGGCGGAGCGCGCGCAGCCAAGCGCAGAAGCCGTGAGGACCAAGCATCCGCAAGGCGGGCGCGATGACGTTATGGGTCAATTACTGTCCGCACGCAGAGCGGGAGCGGCGGCGACACCCCCGGCGCCAGACTTCAGGCCGACTCGTCCGGAATCAAGGCGCTTTCCAGCCGGCTGATCTGATCCTTCAGCTGCAACTTGCGCTTCTTCATCCGCTTGATGGCCAACTCGTCGGCATCCCGGCGCTCCTGCAGCCGCAGGATTTCCTCATCCAGATCACGGTGCACGCGCCGGAGCTCGGCAATCCGGTGCGAGAGTTCGGAGGGCGGGATCTGTTCCACGGCCATCAGCATACACAGGGCCAGCCAAACCCGTCACCGCCGCGGCAGCCGGTAGAATGACCGGCTCAATGGACATGCCACTGCCCCTGCTGGAACCCGTCTCCCGCCGCGCCAACCCTGGCCGCGACCGTGACCGCCATGAACAGGCCAAGCTCGCCAAGCGCCTGCGCCGCCAGGTGGGCCAGGCCATTGCCGACTACGGGATGATCGAGGACGGCGACAAGGTGATGGTCTGCCTGTCCGGCGGCAAGGACAGCTACACCTTGCTGGACGTGCTGTTGCAGTTGCGGAAGAAGGCGCCGGTCCGGTTCGAACTCGTGGCGGTGAACCTGGACCAGAAGCAGCCGGGGTTCCCGGAACACGTGCTGCCGGAATACCTGGAATCCATCGGCGTGCCTTTCCACATCATCGAGCAGGACACCTATTCGGTGGTCAGCCGCGTGATCCCGGAAGGCAAGACGATGTGTTCGCTGTGCTCGCGCCTGCGGCGCGGCTCGCTGTACAGCTACGCCGAGGAACACGGCTTCACCAAGATCGCGCTCGGCCACCACCGCGACGACATGGTGGCCACGTTCTTCCTGAACCTGTTCTTCCACGCCAAGCTTTCCGGCATGCCGCCGAAGTTGCGCTCGGACGATGGCAAGCACGTGGTGATTCGTCCGCTGGCCTATGTCCGCGAAAGCGACATCACTGCCTATGCCGAAGCCCTCCGCTTCCCCATCATTCCCTGCAACCTCTGCGGCTCGCAGGAAAACCTGCAACGCAAGCAGGTCGGCCTGATGATGCAGCAGTGGGAACGCGAGACGCCTGGGCGCATCGAGCAGATCGCACGCGCGTTGGCGGATGTGCGTCCCTCGCAGCTGGCCGACCCGACACTGTTCGATTTCATGGCCCTGGGCCGGCACGGCGACGCCCCCCTGCCCGATGCGCATGCGTGGCTGAGCGGCGAAGCGCTTTCGGCTTCGGGCAGCGGCGAGGCCTGATCGTGCGACCCTGTTTCCATCGTCCTTCCCGCGAAGGCGGGAATCGCTCTTCGGCCAGATCGCCATGACCCGACAGAAAGGGCGATTCCCGCCTTTGCGGGAATGACGGGCAAAAGCAAGAAACGAATCCCGAATCACCCATCCCGAATCACGAATCCCGGCTCCTAAATGTTCTTCAGAAACCTCACGCTGTTCCGCTTCCCTACCGCCCTCGATGTTTCCCAGTTGGACGAACTGCTGCCCGAAGCCGCGCTGAAGCCGGTCGGACCGCTGGAGCTGTCCTCGCGCGGCTTCATTTCCCCGTTCGGACGCAACGAGGAAGCCCTGTCGCACCGCATCGGCGATGCCATCTGGCTGACCGTGGGCGGCGAGGACAAGATCCTGCCTTCGGCCGTGGTCAACGACCTGCTGGCCAAGAAGCTGCAGGAGATCGAAGAGAAGGAAGGCCGCAAGCCCGGCGGCCGCACCCGCAAGCGCCTGAAGGACGACCTGCTGCATGAACTGCTGCCGCGCGCCTTCGTCCGCCCGACCCGTACCGATGCCCTGCTGGATTTGGAACACGGCTTCATCGCGGTGGACACCTCGTCACGCAAGAACGGCGAAACCGTGGTGTCGGAAATCCGCCGCGCATTGGGCAGCTTCCCGGCCCTGCCGTTGAATGCCGAAGTCGCACCGCGCTCCGTGCTGACGGGTTGGATTGCCGGTGAACCACTGCCCGATGGGTTGGCGCTGGGCGAGGAGTGCGAGCTGAAGGACGCCATGGATGGAGGCGCGGTGGTGAAGTGCCAGCATCAGGAATTGCAGAGTGATGAAATCGCCAAGCATCTGGAAGCGGGCAAGCAGGTCACCCGGCTGGCGCTGACCCTGGACGACCATGTTTCCTTCGTGCTGGGCGAAGACCTGGTGGTGCGCAAGCTGAAGTTCCTGGAGGGCGCGGTGGACCAGTTGGAAAGCACCGAGCGCGACGACCTGCATGCCGAACTCGACGCCCGCTTCGCCCTGCTCAGCGGTGAAGTCCGCCGCCTGTTCGCCGTGCTGGAACCCGCGCTGAAACTCAGCAAGGCGGATTGATCATCCCCGCTCGTGCGCGCCGCGAAACGCGGCGGAATGCGCCGTGGATTCGGCTACCATGGGCGGCATGCCTTCCTTGTTCCGTCGCCTGATCACCGGCACACCGCGCAGTGTCGAACGCGACACGCTGGAGCTTGAACTGGAGGACGGGCACAGCATCACCGTCCTCCGCGTACGCGACCCGCGCGCACGACGCCTGAAACTGAGCGTGGATGAACGCGGCGCACGCCTGACCTTGCCGCCACGCGCCAGTCTGGTTTCCGGCGACCGCTTCCTGCACCAGCATCGCGAATGGCTGGCCGAGCAGGTATCACGGCATGCTGCTCATCACGGCAGCGAAGGACTGATCCGCCACCAGACCAGCACGCTGCCATTGCGTGGACAGGACCTGCCGCTGACCTGGCAAGAAGGTCGCTTCGCCCGCATCGAACGGATCGACGGGCAACTACGTTTCGATACCCCCGCCCGCACCGGCGATGCCGCGCTTCGACGCACCCTGCGTGCCTGGTACGAAGCGCAGGCACGCGCCGATATCGGGCGCTGGATGCCGAAATACCTTCCCGGCCTGCCTCGCGCCCCCACGCGCTTCCGCCTGAAAATGATGTCTTCGCAATGGGGCTCGTTGAGCCCGGACGGTTCACTGGCGCTGGACCTATCGCTGGTCATCGCCCGCCCATCCGCCTTCGAATACGTGCTGGTCCACGAACTGTGCCATCTGATCCATGCCAACCACTCGGCGGCGTTCTGGCATGAAGTGGAAAACCGCTTCCCCGCCTGGCGCGAAGAGCGCGACTACTTCCACGCCGAAGGTCGCGCGCTGAAAGCGCGCCTGCGTGCCTTGCTGGAAGCCGGTACGCAACGCTGACAGTGTTTTCCGGGGGATCACGGGCATTTCCCGAAACAGGGAACAGCCCTGCGCCTCAAGCTTCCCGCGCGACGAAAAAATCCCCGATGGCAGCCGCCACCGACGCCGGGTCTTCCATGTGCAGGTGATGGGTACCCTCGATCACCTGCAAGCTGCCATTTGGCAGCAGCGCAGCTCGGCGTGAACGCAGCGGCTCCGGGAAATAGGATTGCGGCGGATCGGCATAGATCACTTGGGTGGGGCACTCGATGCCCGCGACCAGATGCTCGATCTGGGCTTCGCTCAGGCGTTGCGGGGTGGGCAATGTCAGCCGCGGGTCACTGCTCCAGACATGCCCGCCCTCCACCGGCTTGACCCCGCGCTCCACCAGCAGCCGCGCGGCCGGCTCGCTCAACTGGTTGGCCTTCATCCTGGCGCGTATCGCCACGGTGATATCCGGGAACACGCGCAACGATTTGCCGGACAACGCACGCGAAGCCGCAATGGCTTCGCGCCAGCGTTCCGCGGTGCGTTCAACGGTCTCGGACAAGGCACCCAAGGCTTCTATCGCCACCAGCCGTTCGACACGGTGCGGCTCCGAGACGGCCATCAGGCTGGCGATGCCCGCGCCCATGGAATGGCCAAGCAACGAGAACCGCTCCCAGCCCAGGGCATCAACGAGATCCAGCAAGGTGTTGATGGCGGTGCCGGCGGTGTATTCGGCACCCACCGGCAGATGCATGCTCTGGCCATGCCCCGGCAGATCCGGGATCACCAGATCCAGCGATGGCAGGTGCGCTGACAGCGGCACGAAACTCGCGGCGTTATCCAGCCAGCCGTGCAGGGCCAGCACCGGGATGCCACCCTGCTGCCCACCGCGCAAGCCGGCAATACGGCCATATGGCAATTCGATCTCGAATGGCTGCAGGTTCAAGACGCGGCAACTCCGGGCAAGCCGATATGCCGGCACGCCAGGTCCGCCAGCGCACGCGCATGGGCCGGGCTGTCATTGAGACAGGGGATGTAGCGCAGTTCACCGCCCCGGTGCGCGAAACGTTCGGCCAGACCAATGCCGATCTCTTCCAGCGTTTCCAGGCAATCCACCGCAAAGCCGGGACAGACCACGTCGATCTGGCGCACGCCCTCGCCGGCCAGGCGATCCAGCATGGCGTCGGTGGCGGGCTCCAGCCAGCGCTCCTTGCCGAAGCGGGACTGGTAGGTCATGGTCCATTCGCCATCGCCCAGCCCGAGCGCATCGACAATGGCGCGCGTGCTGGCTTCGCAACGCTGCGGATACGGGTCACCGGCATCCGCCACCCGCTGCGGCAGGCCATGGTAGGAAAACAGCAGGCGTTGGCCGCGGCCATGTCGTTGCCAATGCGCGCGGATCGATGCGGCCACGGCAGCCACCCACCCCTCGTCGGTGGGGTAATCCTCGATTACCTCGATCACCATGCCCTTCGCGGCAGCACCTGCTTCACGCGCCAGCAGATCGGAAATGGATGCCGTGGTGGTGGTCGAATACTGCGGATACAGCGGCAGCACCACGACCCGGCGGATGCCTTCGCTGCGCAACTGCTGCAACACCGCCCGCATGGCCGGCTGGCCATAACGCATGGCATGGGCCACACGCCATTCCGGCAGCAATGGCTGCATGGCCTCGGCCAGCCGCCGGGTATGCACCGCCAGCGGCGACCCTTCCGGCAACCAGATCTGCGCGTACTTCTCCGCCGCGCGGGGACCGCGCAACGGCAGGATCACGCCATGCAGCAACGGCAGCCAGATGAAACGCGGAATGGCGACCACGCGCGGATCGCTGAGGAATTCGCCCAGATACCGCCTCACCGCAGCAGCGGTGGGGGCCTCGGGCGTGCCTAGATTGACCGCGAGCAACGCGGTATCGGGTGCGTGGGGCATGCGCACATGATGACAGAATCGCCGCACCTTCCGCCTGCCCGCACCAACTCATCGCCGATTCACGCTGGCCGCTCTAGGCTGAACTTTCATGCATTTGCCCGCTATTCCTGTCCTGTTGCCTTGGGAGTTACGCCATGTCCCGTTTGCCATCGCTTTCCCTGACGTTGTTCGCCGTGCTGTTCGCCGGCCAGGCAGTGGCCGGGCCCAAGGAAGACCAGCGCGCCACCGATGCGGTACGCGTGCTCAATGAAATCCAGAACATCCCCGAAGCCGGCATTCCCGACAAGTTGCTGGACGAGGGCAAGGCGATCGTCGTGATCCCGGACACCATCAAGGCCGGCCTGGTGTTGGGTGGCCGCCGCGGCCACGGCCTGATGTCGGTCAAGAACGCGGATGGCACCTGGTCCAACCCGGTGTTCATCAAGCTCACCGGCGGCAGCAGCGGTTTCCAGGCCGGCGTGCAGTCTTCCGACGGGGTGCTGGTGTTCCGCAATGACCGCAGCCTGGACTCCATCGTCAACGGCAAGTTCACCCTGGGCGCCGATGCAGGCGTGGCCGCCGGTCCGGTGGGCCGCAATGCCGCCGCCGCCACCGACGGCCAGCTGAAGGCGGAAATCTGGTCCTGGTCCCGCGCCCGCGGCC
>JBQGFJ010000319.1:0-2964 GCA_052040085.1 Pseudoxanthomonas sp. | reverse complement strand
TCGGCATGGGGTTCGCGGTCATGTCGCAGCGAGCGGATGCAGCGGGCAGGTCGTTTGCGGGTGTGTATTTCCGGCGCAGCTTCGTGTTGCTGGGCATCGGACTGGTGCATGCATTGTTCATCTGGTCGGGCGACATCCTGGTGTCCTATGCGCTCCTGTCGTTTTTCCTGCTGGCTTTCCGCGGGGTTCCGCAGGGCTGGTTGCCTTGGCTGGCCGGCGTTATCTATCTGGCGCCCGCAGGATTGATGTTGCTGCTGGGAGGGTTCGATTGGCTGATGCAGCTCTCGCCGGAAGCGGCGGCCGGTTGGAACCAGGCCATGGCAGAACAGGGTGGCATGATGGCGGCGATGATCGACGCGCAGCGGCAGGCCTTTGGAGCCGGTACTTACCTGCAAGCCGTGGGACAACGCAGCAGTGACTTCGGCCTTGGCTTGATGAACCTGATGCTGTTCGGTCCGATCATCTTTGGCCTATTCCTTTTGGGTATGTGGTTCGTGCGCAGTGGCGCCATCCTTGAGCCTGCCCGCTTCCCACGCCTGTACGCGCGGTTGCGCTGGGTGGCGTTCCCGGTGGGGCTGCTGGTGATGCTCACATCGTTCTGGTTGGAGCCGACCACGGATCCGGCCGCGATAGGCATGCGTTATTCGGTCGTATTCACGCTCAACATGGTGGCGAACATCCTGATGGCGCTGGGCTACCTGGCGTGGATCGTGCGGGGCATGCAATCTTTCGCATGGTCCGTGCGGCTTTCGGTACTGGCACCTGCGGGCCGGATGGCGCTGACGCTGTACCTGATGCAGTCGCTGGTGTGCACGTGGATTTTCTACGGATACGGGCTGGGATATTTCGAACAGTTGTCGCGTGCCTGGCAGGTTCCGTTCGTGTTCGCTCTGTTCGCTGTCCAGGTGGCGCTGAGCCACTGGTGGCTGCGGCACTTCCGCTTTGGTCCGATGGAATGGGTGTGGCGTTCGCTGACCTACCTCAAGATGCAGCCAATGCGGCGGGCGGCGCCCCGAATTGCGTGATGTGCTTGTTAATGGCGGCCTGATATTCGAACCGCATGTGAGTCACTGATCCACCTTTGCCGGGAGTGTTCCTCATGAAGGATTTCGACCTGATCGTGTTGGGTGGCGGCTCCGGCGGACTGGCTGGCGCCTTCCGGGCGGCAGAGCACGGCGCACGCGTGGCGCTGCTGGAACCAGGCGAGCTGGGCGGCAACTGCGTCAACAGGGGCTGCGTGCCGAAGAAGGCGATGTGGCTGGCGGCGGATCTCGCGCATCGTATCGGCTTGGCGGCACGCTTGGGTTTTGACACGGCATCACCACGGCTGGATTGGGCAAGCCTCCTCGCCGAGCGCCAGCGTTATATCGACAACATCCATGCCAGTTATCGCAGGCGGCTGGAGGCATCCGGAGTCGTGTTGGTGCCGATGCGGGGACGGTTGCGTGATGCGCACACCGTGGAATGCGAGGATGGCTCGCGCTTGCAGGCAAAACATCTGCTGCTGGCCACGGGCTCCCATCCGAAGCGGCCGGACGTTCCGGGAGCGGAATGGGCAGGCGTGTCCGATGACTTCTTCACTTTTACTCGCGCGCCCGAACGCGTGGCCTTGGTGGGCGGTGGCTACATCGCGGTTGAACTGGCGGGCATCTTGAAGGCACTGGGAAGCCACGTGGACCTGTTCCTACGTGGCGAGCGCATGCTTAGCCATGCCGATGCCGAACTGGCGGAGTCCTTGCAGATCGGTTATCGGCAGCAGGGAATCGGCTTGTCGATGGGCTACCGGTTGGCAGGTATCGAGCACGATGACGGGGCCTTGCGCTTGCGTGATGCGTCCGGCGAACTGAGTGACCGCTATGAGCAGGTGATCCTGGCGATTGGCCGTAGCCCCAATACTCGCGGGATTGGATTGGAAGAGGCGGGCGTAGCCTTGGACGATGGCGGCAATGTGGTGGTCGATGCCTGCCAGCGGACGTCATTGCCACACGTCATGGCGGTGGGCGACATGACCGGCAAGGTCACGTTGACGCCGGTGGCGATTGCCGCGGCACGACGGGCGATGGACCGCGTGTTCGGCGGCCAGGTTGATGCGAAGTTGGATTACGAGGACATCCCCACGGTGATCTTCTCCCACCCGCCCTTGGCGGCAGTGGGTCTGACCGAGGCGCAAGCACATGAGCGTTTCGATGGCGATGTGCGGGTGTATCGTGCCGATTTCCGCCCGATGCTGCACGCCTTGGCCGACAGTCCGCAACGCAGCCTGTTCAAACTGGTTTGCACGGGAGAGCAACAGCGCGTGGTGGGATTGCACATGCTGGGCGAGGGCGTGGATGAAATCCTGCAGGGCTTTGCCGTGGCGTTGAAGAAGGGCATCACCTTGGCCGACTTGCAGGACACGGTGGCCATCCATCCCACCAGTGCTGAAGAGGTGGTGTTGCTGCGCTGATGGCGAATCCAGGCGTGTAATGGCTGCCCGGTGGCGGGAAATGGCAGCAAGGCTCCGGTAGCATGGCGACATGGATATCTTCACCCTGCATCGTGGCACCGCCCCCCTGCTGGTCAGCCTGCCGCATGACGGCACGGCCTTGCCTGACGGCATGGTTGATCGACTGACGGACAGCGCCAAGCGATTGCCGGATACCGACTGGCACGTTTCCCGGTTGTATGCATTCGTCCGCGAACTGGGCGCTTCGCTCCTGGTGCCGAAGTTCTCGCGCTACGTGGTGGACCTGAATCGCTCTCCCGATGATGTTTCGCTGTATCCGGGCCAGAACACCACCGGATTGTGTCCGGCCGTACAGTTCAGTGGCGAGCCCGTGTATCGTGATGGCAATGCACCCGATGAAGGCGAAGTCATTTCGCGGGTGGAAACCTATTGGCGCCCCTATCATCAGGCGCTGACCGATGAGTTGGTGCGTATCAAGTCACTCCATGGTCGTGTCGTGTTGTGGGAAGGCCACTCCA
>JBQGFJ010000318.1:0-1803 GCA_052040085.1 Pseudoxanthomonas sp. | reverse complement strand
AGGGTACAGCCCGAGGATGACACGCGGTGTAGCGATGGCCGGAGCATGGGCTGCCGGCCATCACGGCGTGTGTCAGCTACGTGCCCGCTTTGTTGCCGGGGCTTTCTTTTTCGCAGCAGGCTTCTTTGCAGCCGCTTTCTTTGCCGGCGCCCTGCTTGTCTTGGCGGTTGGCTTGCGTGCGGCCTTCTTCACGGGCGTCTTGGGCTGTGTCTTTTTTGCGGCACCCGGCGTGGCTTTCGGTGCTGCAGCAGCCAGGGTGGGCCATGACTGCAAAAGCTCCTCGAAAGCGCTGGTATCAAGGGGGAAGGCATGGCCCGATGTCCCCAGGATTTCGGCAGACTCCTCTTGCCAGACTTGCAGCGCCTCCTGCAGGCCAGCGAAGAATTGCGTCTGGTGGCTGATGGCAATCTGCGCGATGGCCTGCGAATCGCCGAAACGCTGCTGCAACTGGCGCCAGTAGGCATCGTGGGGCAGGGCCGCCAAGGCCTGCCAGTCTCCACTCTTGATCAACTGGTCGACTTCGGCACTGGCTTCGGCGATACCGTCACCAAAGGCGCGGGTGCCGATGTCCAGCCAGCCTTGGCCGCTTTCCTGCAGCAGCTTGCCGGTCTTCAGGTAGAACTCCAGATTGGCCTTGTACAGCGCCAGTGGCAGATCGTGGTCGAAGCTCATGGGGATACTCCAGTGCGTGGGGCGAATCCTTTCGCGTGGGGAAAACTCCGGTGCATCGGTTCAATCAAGATCGGTTCAATCAAGAATATGGAACCCGCCATCGACATACAGGGTTCCACCGGTCATGGCACGGGCAGCGTCGCTGGCAAGGAAGGCACACAACGGGCCGACGTCGTCGATTTCCAGCGGGTAGGGCAAGGGCGAGCGGCGCTCACTGTCTTCCAGCAAGCGGTCGAATCCGGAAATCCCTGATGCAGCACGGGTGGCCAGCGGACCCGGTGATACCGCATTCACGCGGATGCCTGCAGGTCCCAGTTCCAGCGCCAGATAGCGCACGGTGGACTCCAGCGCTGCCTTGACCGGCCCCATCAGGCCGTAGTCGGCAACGGCCTGGCGCGCACCCAGGAAACTCATGGTGACCAGGCTGCCACCGTTGCTCATCAGTGGTTCGGCCCGGCGTGCCATGCGCACGAAGGAGTGGCAGGAAATGTCCATGGCCTGCGCAAAACCGGTTGCCGAGCTGTCCACCACCCGGCCATGCAGGTCTTCACGGGGCGCGAAGGCAATGGAATGCAACAGGAAGTCCAGGCGTCCCCATTGCTTGGCAATAGCATCGAACACGGCATCCATCTGTTCGTCATGGCCAACGTCGAGCGGCAGCGCGATGGCGGCATCCAGTTGCCGGGCAAGCGGCTCCACATGGGGCCGTGCTTTCTCATTGAGCCAGGTCACGGCCAGTTCCGCGCCGGCAGCCTTGAATGCACGGGCACAGGCCCAGGCAATGCTGTTCTCGTTGGCGATGCCTACCACGAGGCCTTTCTTTCCCTGCAATGAAGCCGGTGTCATGCGTCAGTCCTCACGGTGGGGTGCAGGAAACGGATGGATCGGACAAGCACGGAGCCCGCTCTGGGAGGGCTTGCATCAGCATGGGTCCCTTGGTGGCAGCTTCCATGATTCAGGTCAATACCGCATGAAGATTGCAGTTCGTGTGGCATCTGCCTTCATACGGCGAAATTCTACGCCGCATGTGCAGCGGCCGGGGCTGTGGCCCGGCCGCGGGGGTATTTCGGGGAACCAGCCGTCCTCAGTGGTCGACAGCGCCACAGGCCCCGAGGCCGGTCTGCGAGCGCA
>JBQGFJ010000317.1:0-14216 GCA_052040085.1 Pseudoxanthomonas sp. | reverse complement strand
GATCAATGACACCTAGCAATCCGACAGAATCAGGTTCGGCGTGTCGGACACCATCGTGTGTTCGATGTAGATGTTCCACCAGTCCAGAGCAACGGTCAGGCCCTGTGCAAAGCCGGGGCTATACACGAAGCCAACAGTCTTGGATTCGGAATTTTCCGGCTGCAGGTTGGGGTTCGAGCCGCTGTTGAACGGTACCGGGGTCTGGGCAGCCGGGCCAGTCGTTGGGACAAAGCCCTGTTGCAACTGCCGATAAGCAGGACTCACGTCCTGGAGGCAGCGAGCGGAGCCACGTGCAGTGCCGTAAACGCTGTCGCAAGGATCGCGGAAGCCGGTGGTGAAGGTCTGCGTGCCGCCACCATACAAGTTGCCGATGGTGGGAGCGCGGAAGCCTTCGGACCAAGTACCACGGACCAGCAGGTTATCGGTCGGGCGCCACTTCAGGCCGAACTTGTTGTTGGTGGTGTCACCAAAGGTGTCAAAGTCCGAGTAGCGTGTGGCTACGTTCAGGCTCAGTTCCTTGGCGAAGTTCATGTCGGCCAGGATCGGCACGTTCAACTCGGCATAGAACTCATCCAGCTTGTACTGACCACGGGTTGGACCCGAAGCCAAGTTGGTGGAGTTGCCGGATTGTGCGATGGCGTCGGGGGTAAACCCGCCTTCTTCCTTGCGGTGCTCGTAACCAACCGCGAAGCCCAAATCGCCTGCCGGGAGGGTGAACAGCGAGCCAGCCAGGTTGACGAAGTAGTTGTTGGTCTGCGTATTGCCAATGGCGTGTTCCTGCTTGAACAGGAAGTTGCGCACCGCCGGATCATCCAACGAGTTGGCTACTGCGCCGGTACCGAAGCCGGCAAACGGGTTCCACGGCACGCAGGAGGTCAATGCGATCGGAGCATTCGGGGTGCCGCATTGGACCTGACCTTGCGAATTCAGGAACGACGGGCCCACGGCCGCACGGACGTTGGGGATGTAGAAGTTGCCGTTATTGATGATCTGGGTGTCGTTCTCATTGAACATGTAGCCGGCATCCCAGTCGAAATAGCGGTCGCCGATTTCGAACGAGCCTTCCAGTGCGGCTGTGAAGCGCCAAGTGGTCTGGTCAGTCTGGGTGGTGCGAGGTACTTCCCAACCACGGCGACGCCAGTCAATGTTGTTGCTGGCTTGGGTGAATGCGTTGCCGTTACCGTCCAGTTCCCCGACTACATCATCTTGGAAAAGATCGGCATTGCCGTTGGGGTTGAAGTAGCTGCCATTGCTGACAAACTCGCGAGTACCATCCGGCAGGGTGCGCCACACGGCGCCAGCCATGGGAGCGCCAATGGCGGTGGACTGGGTTGGGTAACCGGCGATCTGACGGAACGACTGGCGTTTGGTGTAACCCAGATCCGTGACAAAGCGGATGTTGTCGGTCAGGTCGTAATTGGCGTTGACGAACAGCGAACGGCGCTCAAGTGGAGTGAGCACGTGCATCTGGTCGGATGCGCGGCTGGTGTCGGCAGCTGTCTGCGGATGGAAGTTTCCAGAGCCGATAGCATTGCTGCCGCGGTTCGGAGCTGACCAAGCTGCGGCGCTGCGCATGATGGCGCCATTCGGATCCAGAATGAAAGATCCATCGGGGTTGGTGGCATAGCTGCCATTTGCATTGACACGATAGCGGTTCAACTCGCCGGTCACGGGGTCGCGACGGAACTGGTGGTTGTTGCGGTTGTAGTTGCCCCACTGGCCCACTACGGTGTTGCTGTACTGCGGGAAGCCCGGGTAGCTGTCGGCGGAAAAGTAGCGGTCACGTGCCCACACTTCGTCTTCGTTGTGGTATTCGGCACCAATGGTCACCGAGCCACGATCACCGGCCATGCCGATCATGAAATCGTAGGTCTGCTTCTGGCCGTCGCCCTGGCCATACTGGCCGAAGTAGACGTTGGCTTCCGCGCCTTCGAAATTCTTGCGAGTGATGATGTTGATCACGCCAGCCATGGCATCGGAGCCATAGATGGAGGATGCGCCGTCCTTCAGAACGTCGATGCGCTCAACCACTACTGCCGGGATCGTGGAAACGTCCTGGTAGCCGTTGGGGCTGATGCCCAGACGCTTGCCGTTGAGCAAGACCAAGGTGCGCTGTGCGCCCAGGTTGCGCAGGTCGATGTACTGACCACCAGCTTCCTGATTGGAGGTCAGCGGGGATGCGCGACTGAAGGTCGGTGCGCCCGCTGCCGAGATGTTCTGCAGAATGTCGGCAACAGAGTTGAAGCCGCCAGACTGGATGTCTTCGCGGGAGATCGTCAGGACCGGCTGTGCGGTTTCCATCTCGACCTGGCGAATACGCGAGCCGGTTACCTCGATGCGATCAAGGGTGGTGGCGGAGGACGATGATTCCTGGGCGGCGGCCGCGCCCACGCCTGCCAGGGCGGTGGAGCCCGTGACGAGCGCGAACGAAATCGCATTCCGGAGCTTGGTGGTTTTGAACTTCATTCTCTTCTCTCTCCAAGTTGAGTCTTGGGTTAGTCCCATGGGAACCCATCCGGTAACGTCATTGGGTGACGTTTAGCAGACAAGGTTGCTACCGATACTATCCGGCTTGGAGAAGAAATTAAAGTGTCGTTAACAAATCGGTGCTAATTTGCAAAACTGAATTGTTAAGCTGTGACGGCGAGCAGATGTTGCTATGGCCCAGGACCTGAGGACTTAGAGATCCTGCTCGTACCGGACATACGGTACGGTACCTTCGTCCACGCCGTTGTTGTTGAGCGAGAACGGGTTCTTGCCACGGGTGACGACGTTTTCAGCGCCCACGGTGAGCTGGCCGCTCCAGGGGGTGCGCCAAGTCAGGCCCAGACCCAAGCCTTCCCATTTCCCGGGTTGCCCGGGGGTGTCGACCACGCGGCCTACGATGTTGGCGCTAAAGGCACCGTAACCGCCACCTACGCTGAGACTCTTGCTGTCCCACTGGTTGGTGATACTGGCAGGGAGGTCGGTGGCGGGAACCAGCCGGGCATGTGCCACGGTGCCGCCGATGGAGACGAAGCCTTCCCGGCCCAGGTTTTTCTGGCCGAAGACGGTCAAGTCATTTTGTTCGATACGCTGGCCGGCCGCAGCATTGCCGGGTGAAAGCCATGCGGGGAGTGTGTCGTGGCCGCTGCCCGCCGCCACGCCCAGTTTCCCGCCCGAGCGGCCCAAGCTGGCGCCGGCACTGATGCGCTGGCTGACATTCGGCTGGTCCAGGCCCATCGAGGCCACGGAGCAGTTGCTGATCAGGCTGCCGATGCTTCCCATGCTGCCTTGGCGGCGGTTGCATACCAAGCCAAGGGAGTCGCCGGTTTCCAGTCCGAAAGCGGCGTCAAGCGTGTTGTTGCCGAACTTCCAGCGGGCACCGGTGACGGTCTCGCCCGTGGGTTCCAGCAGCAATACCGCTTCTACCTTGCCGCTGGTGTTGTTCCAGACGGGCAGGACGGTGGTGTCGCGCTGCGCGGCTTGCTTGGATTGCGCGTGCGCACCCGCTGCCGCGCCAAGGGCGAGCATCAGGGCAAACGGCAGTCGAAGCAGGTGCGAATTCATGACCGGATCTGGGACACCAAAGTGGTGGGCGAGGTTCCCCTTCTCAGGGAAGGAAGATGCTATGCCGTTTATGTTTCCTTAACAAGTCCTATTTGCGGAATTGTACGAAAGGTCACTGGAGGCGGGCCGGGGGCTGCAAGTCGACCGGTGGACGGGCGAACAGTTCCGCGATCTGGTACGCAGTGAAGAGGTAGTCCTGGCCACAGAACTCGCAGCGGACTTGCGCGGCTTCCCCCTGCACGGCAGCCGTGGCCTCCTCCTGTCCGAGCGAAAACAGCATGTCGGCTACCCTCTGGCGAGAGCAGGAGCACGCGAATCCCAAGGGCTTTTCGGCCATGAGTTCCACGGGCTCTTCGTGGAACAGGCGGCGCAGGATGGTGGTTGTTGCCGTCGCCAACAGTTCGGATGCTCCCAAGGTGTCGAACAGGGCATTGGCGCGGGTCCAGCCGTCGGTATCGCCTTCATCGCCGGGCAGCTTCTGCAGCAGCAAGCCTGTGGCGGCCATGGCATCGGTGGCCAACAGCAGCCGGGTGGGCAGCTGTTCGGACTGGCGGAAATAGTCTTCGAAGGCCGTGGCCAGCCGGTCGGCCTGCAAGGCGACCAGGCTTTGGTAGCGCTGGGGTTCGCGCGGGTCCAGGCCCGGGTTCTCGATGGTGATGGCAAGCACGGCTTCGGGGCCTAGTTCGCGCAGGTCAGCAGGGGCATCGGACCCTTCGGTCAGTTGGGCGATGCCGCGCAGGGTGCCGGCGGCCGTGCATTCGGCGAACAAGGTGCGCAAGCCAGCCTGGCCGCGCAATTGCACGGACAGGCGGCCGTCGATCTTGGTGTGTCCGGTGAACAGGGCAGCGGCGGCGCAGGCTTCGCCCAGCAGCGAGGCGGCTGCCGGCGGGTAGTCGCTGCGTCCACGGATGTGTTGCCAAGTATTTTCAAGGCGCACGATGACGCCGCGCACGCCGGCTTCGGGCAGCAGGAATCGGAGCAGGGTGTCGGTGCTGGATGGGATGGTGTTCACTTGGGTTCCGGGCTGGAGGTTTTGCCGTCCGGCATCGGCATAATGCGCCAATGGCAAACGGCATGGACAACCAGAATGGGGATGGCGAGGGCGATCCTCAAGCCGCCGATGCCAGTACGCACAAACCGCGTGGGCGCCGCGTGTGGCGCTGGCTGCTTGCACTTCCCCTGTTCTTCGTTGTTGCCAGCGTGCTGCAGGTGGGCATCCTGCGGTTCGTGAATCCGCCAACCTCGGCCTTCATGCTGGGGCGGCAGGCAGAGGCATGGGTGCAGGGTGACTGGAAATACCGTACGGCCTATGAATGGCGCGACATGGATGCCATTGCCGCCAGCTTGCCGATGTCGGTGATTGCGGCCGAGGACCAGAACTTCGCCTCCCACCAGGGTTTTGACATGCAGGCCATAGAAAAAGCGCTGCAGAACAATGCCAAGGGCAAGCGGTTGCGGGGTGGCAGCACGCTTACCCAGCAAGTGGCCAAGAACCTGTTCCTCTGGCAGGGGCGCAGTTGGTTCCGCAAAGCGATAGAGGCCTGGTACACGTTATTAATAGAGTTGATGTGGCCGAAGTACAGGATCCTGGAAGTCCACGTGAACATTGCCGAGTTTGGCGACGGGATCTATGGGGCACAGGCAGCGGCGCAGACATTCTGGAAGAAGGATGCCGCGCGTCTGACTCCGGCCGAGAGTGCGCGCCTGGCGGCGGTGTTGCCTTCGCCGAAACGCTACAACGCCCGCAATCCGGGCCCCTATGTGCAGAAGCGCGCGGCCTGGATCCAGCGGCAGGTCCGGCAACTGGGTGGCCCCGAATACCTGCGCACACTGGATGAGCACGAAGAACACGAGCAATAGCGCTGGCCGCAGTCCGTCCGGTCCCCGTAACATCCGCGCATGACCCAGGATCGCCTTACCGTTGTCGTCGCGGCCCATGACGAAGCCGAATGCCTGCCGGCCTTGCATGCACGGATCGTGGCCGTATTGAGGCGGCTGGACAATGTCGATGGCCGCGTGTTGTACGTGGACGATGGCAGCCGGGATGGCACCTGGACGGTCATGCAGCGCTTGGCGCGCGACGATGAGCGGGTCCAGTTGCTGCGCCTTTCGCGCAACTTCGGCAAGGAAGCGGCGTTGACCGCCGGGCTGGACCATGTGGAAGCAGGTGCGGCGATGATCCTGGATGCGGACGGGCAGGATCCACCGGAACTGATCCCGCAGTTCGTTGCGCTGTTGCGTGAAGGACATGACGACGTGCATGGCACCCGCATTGCGCGCGAAGGCGAGGGGTGGTTCAAGCGCGCCACCGCGAGTCTGTTCTACCGGGTCATTGGTCATCTCTCACGGACGCCGATCCCGGCGGATACCGGTGATTTCCGCTTGCTGTCGCCGCGTTCGCTGGACGCACTCCGGCAACTGCGTGAACGCCACCGTTTCATGAAGGGATTGTTCGGCTGGGTGGGCTACAACCAGGTGGCGCTGCCTTATCGCCGCGAACCACGGTTGGCCGGCAGCAGCAAGTACGGTTGGTGGAAGCTGTGGAACTTCGCGCTGGAAGGGATTACCGGGTTCTCCACGGTGCCCCTGCGCGTGGCGACCTATCTCGGGTTGCTGACGGCGCTGGTGGCATTCATCGCAGCGGTATGGGTCGTGGTCAAGGCGCTGCTGTGGGGCGATCCCGTGGCGGGTTGGCCAACGATGATGGTGGTCATCCTGTTCCTGGGGGGCGTGCAGTTGATCGCGCTGGGATTGATTGGTGAATACCTGGGCCGGCTGTACGAGGAATCCAAGCAGCGACCGCTGTACTTGATCGACACATGGCAGCCCGGTCGTGGCGGAGTATGCTTGGATGGCAATTCCGCAGGCGAAGGAGCAGAGCATGCGCACCGTCCGTCAACTGCTGGGCGCCAAGACGCCTGAAGTCCACGCGGTAACCCCCGATGCCTGGGTGGTGGATGCCATCCGCCTGATGGCAGAGAAAAGTGTCGGTGCCGTGCTGGTCATGCAAGGCAACCACTTGGCCGGCATCGTTTCCGAGCGCGATTACGCCCGCAAGATCGTCCTGCACGGACGCTCTTCGTCGAACACGCCGGTGAGCGAGATCATGACCGCCACGGTGATCACGGTCGGGCCGGATGACACGGTTGAACATTGCATGCAGGTGGTCACCACGCATCGCATCCGTCATTTGCCTGTCGTGGAAGCAGGGGCGGTGGTCGGCGTGATCTCCATCGGCGACTTGGTCAAGGCCGTCATCGAAGACCAGCAATTGCAACTGGAACAGTTGCAGCGCTACATCGCCGGATAAAGCGAGTCGCAGCCCTAGGGCAACACTTGTCGCATCACCGCAACGTAGTGGCACACGCTGCCCATGACCACGAACAGGTGCCAGATGGCGTGCGAATACGGGATGGATTCGCGATGGTAGAAGAACGTGCCCAGCGTGTAGAACAGTCCGCCGGCCAGCAGCCAGCCCAGCGTCCACGCGTCCACGGATGACATCAGCGGCTTGATGGCCACCACCACCAGCCAGCCCATGGCGATGTACATGAGGGTGGAGAGCAGCTTGAAGCGGCCGGTGAAGAACAGTTTGAACACGATGCCGGCCAGCGCGATGCTCCAGATGGCCGCGAACAGTCCCCAGCCCCATGGACCACGCAGGCCGATCAGGGTGAAGGGCGTGTACGTGCCGGCGATGAGCAGGTAGATGGCACAGTGATCGAACACCTTCAGCCGCGCCTTGGCCACCGGGTGCGGGATGGCGTGGTACAGGGTGGAGGCCAGGTACAGCAGCAGCAAGGTGATGCCGTACACGATGGCCGCGGCCAGTTGCCAGCCGTCACCATAAATGGCGGCCAGGGTGATCATCACCGAGCCGCCGACCAGTGCTGCCACGGCGCCCAGGCCGTGGGTAAGTGCATTGGCGATTTCGTCCCGGAGATCCGCAGCGTGGAGGGAGGAGGCGCTCATGCTGGCAAATTACCTCAGTCTGTCGATATCCGCATCCGTGCGGTGCGTGGTGTTCATCGTGTGCAGGGTTTTTGCAGCACCAGCCCGGAAAATCAACTGGCTTCCGGCCCGTGCGCATGCTCGCGGGTGGCCGAGAAGCGAACATCCGGTGCGCGTTCCTCGGCCAATTGCAGGTTGACCCGTGTGGGGGCCAGGTAGACCAGCTGGTCGGCGGCGTCGATGGCCAGGTTGAGGGCGTTCTTGTCGCGGAACTCCTCCAGTTTCCTGGCGTCGTTGCAGTGCACCCAGCGGGCCGTGGCCACGCCCACCGGTTCGAACGTGGCATCCACGCCATATTCGTCCTTCAGCCGGTAGGCCACCACGTCGAACTGCAGCACGCCCACAGCACCCAGGATCAGGTCGTTGCTCATCAGCGGGCGGAAGAACTGGGTGGCGCCTTCCTCGGAAAGCTGTGCCAGTCCCTTCTGCAACTGCTTGAGCTTGAGCGGGTCACGCAGGCGCGCGCGGCGGAACAGTTCCGGGGCGAAGTTGGGGATGCCGGTGAAACTCAGCGCTTCGCCTTCGGTGAAGGTATCGCCGATGGAAATGGTGCCGTGGTTGTGGATGCCGATGACATCACCCGGCCAGGCTTCGGCCGCAATCTCGCGGTCGCTGGCCATGAAGGTCAAGGCATTGGCGAGTTTCACTTCCTTGCCGCTGCGCGTGTGGAAGGCCTTCATGCCGGCGCTGAAACGGCCTGAGCACACGCGCAGGAATGCCACGCGGTCGCGGTGTTGCGGGTCCATGTTGGCCTGGATCTTGAACACGAAGCCGGTCAGTTTTTCCTCGGTGGGCTGCACGGTGCGGCCGGTGGTGGCGCGCGGCAACGGCGAGGGTGCGTGTTCAACGAAGAAGTCCAGCAGCGGTTGCACGCCGAAGTTGTTCACGCCGGAGCCGAAAAACACCGGTGTCTGCTTGCCATCCAGGTAGGCCTGTTTGTCGAAGGGATGGCTGGCGCCTTGCACCAGTTCCAGTTCGTCGCGCAGGTTGGCCAGCATTTCGGTGCCGATTTTCTCGGCAAGACCAGGGGCATCCAGGGACGGGAAGATGGTGGAGTCCTGGCGGGTGAAGTTGCGGCCCTGTTCGTACAGGTGCACTTCGCCGGTCAGCAGGTGCACCACGCCCTTCAGGCGCTGGCCCATGCCGATGGGCCAGGTGACCGGTGCGCACTGGATGCCCAGCACGCTTTCCACTTCGTCCAGCAGCTCGATGGGGTCCTTGCCCTCGCGGTCGAGCTTGTTGATGAAGGTCATGATGGGCGTGTCGCGCAGACGGCAGACTTCCATCAGCTTGATGGTGCGTTCCTCAACGCCCTTGGCCACGTCGATGACCATCAATGCGCTGTCCACCGCGGTGAGCACGCGATAGGTGTCCTCGCCGAAGTCGGCATGGCCGGGGGTATCGAGCAGGTTGACGATGCGGCCCTCGTAGGGGAACTGCATCACCGAGCTGGTCACCGAAATGCCGCGCTCCTTTTCCAGCGCCATCCAGTCGGAGGTGGCGTGGCGCGCCGCCTTGCGGCCCTTCACGGAGCCGGCCATCTGGATGGCTCCGCCGAACAGCAACAGCTTTTCGGTCAGCGTGGTCTTGCCGGCGTCGGGGTGCGAGATGATGGCGAAGGTGCGCCGGCGTGCGGCTTCGGCGGCCGTTTCGCTTTTGGGATCGGACATGGAGGATGCGCCGCATGGGCGCCAGACAGGAAAGGTGAAGGTGGCGATTATACCGGTCGCCGACGCGTTCCCGGATGTGCAGGAACAGCGCTTGGTCGCGACGTCGCTTTACCGCGAAACGCATCGCGGCCAAGCGTTGCTCCTACGGAGAGGGCTCCCCTGTCTGCGCGAACCGCAGCTCACCCAGCGGGCCGGACATCCGGAATGGCACGGATTCCAGCTGCATGCCGCGGTTGACCTGCACCGCGAAGTGCAGGTGCGGGGCCGTGCTGAAGCCGGTATTGCCGGAGATGCCGATGCGTTGCCCTGCCTCGACCTGTTGCCCGGGACGGGCCAGCAGGCCGCCATGGCGCAGGTGGGCATAGACCGCCATGCTGCCGTCACGGTGCAGGATGCGGACGAAATTCGTGCGCCCGGCGAATTCCCCGCGTTCACTGCCCGAGGTTTCGAAGCCATCCTCCGCCTGCATCACCACGCCTTCGCGTGCCGCGAGGATGGGCGTGCCTTCAGGCAAGGCGAAATCCACGGCATGTAGGTTTTCCAGGTCGTGGTGGCTGAATGTGCCGCCCGGCCCCTGGTCCACGCGGATGCGACCGTGCGGGAAGGGCAGGCGATAGACATGGTCTTCTGCCACGGCACCGGGCTGGCCGGGTACGGCGTCCAGCAGCAGGCGGAAATCGTCGGGAGCAGAAGGTGCTGGCGTGATGCGTGTCGCCTGCACGCTGCGGCGTGCGGGCAGGCGAAAGGTCGTCGGCAAATCCGGTTGGCTGCTGGCGCCATTGCGGTGCTGGAAACGCAGGACGGCTTCCATCGGGCCATGTAGCGGATTGTCGATCCAGGCCAGGTAATCCGTGCCCTGTTGCTGCAGGCGAAGCCGGGCGGGTGGACTGCCGGGTCGGGAGGTGTTGGGCCGGTCGACTCCTGCCGGGAGTGCCTGCGAAGGCAATGCGGGCGGCGTGTCGACGGGGCGCGTGTAGCCCGTGCCGTCCTTCCACCGGTAATCCTGGCTTGCCTGGGCAACAGCGATGCCGCCGGCCACGAACATGCCGGCAAGGATGAGGCCGGCCATGCGTGCTGCGCTGTTCACCGCAGGCAGCTTTCCTTCAGGTGCAAATCGCGGACGATATCGCGCAGGTCGAAGGCAGCCAGCGACTGGTCGTCATGCACCGCGAACAGGGCGCCGGAAGGGAAGCGCGCGGTAGCAGCGGCATGCAGGGTGCCGCCATCGGTGTTGGCAACTTCCCGTCCCGTGAACGTGCCTTGCGGTTGCAGGGTCTGCCGGTCGAACACGCGGAACAGCGTCGGCCGTTTCTGGTCCACCGCAATCCAGTAGCCTTCGGTATCCGTGCAGGCCCACAGCATCACGCCTTCGGCATCGGCATCGAAGATGGGCAGACTGTGGCCACGATAGCGGCCATCCATCCGGTAGTCGCGAAGCGTGGAGCCCACGCGGCGGTCTTCCTCGGCAATCAGCAGGCGATCGTGGGCCGGGTCTCCGGCAATGGACTCCACCATGCGCAGCGCGCCTGCCTCGGTGGTGTCCCCGAAGCTGCCGTCGTAGCGCGCATGCGGGAGCCCTTCGTGGTCCAGGCTGATCCGGAACCGCTTCACGCGCTGGCCCAGTTCTGCCATGGGTGGCAGCAGCCCGGTACGGAAGTCCGCCATGAAGCTGTCGGTGACCAGCAGTTCCAGCTGATTCGGCGCGGTTTCGTGGACCCAGAGCCCGTAGGGAGACTTGAGCTGGTCGTTCCCGAAAGCCAGCAAGGGTTTGAATGAAGGCAGTTCGAATATCTGGATGCGGCGGTTGTCACGTTCGACCACGAACAGCAGGTCGCCGAATACCGCGATTCCATTGGGGCGGTTGAACTGACCCGGGGCATCGCCCGGGCCACCCACCGTGCGCAGCCGTTGCCCGCTGTCGCCATCATGGACTACCAGTCGGTGGCTCGATTTGGCGGTGGCGATCAGCCACAAGCCGCCCTGTTCGGTCGGCCATGCCGCCACCGAGTCCAGTTCATCGTCGGGCGCCGGGGTCGATATCCAGGTTTCGCCGAGGACGGCAACGGGAACGACGGGAACCTGGGGTTCGGGAGGTGTTGCTGGAGGAGTGGAAGAGCGGGTACTGGCGCAGGCAGCCAGGAAGACTGCGCACATGGCGCCCAACAGGGTGTTTCTTGTCATGCCGCGATTATGAAGGATTGCCCGGAATCCGCGTAATCTTTCCTTGCATCGCTTTATCCGAATAAAGCGATTGACAGGTCTTGGGGTGGCTGGCAGACTGGCCGGACCATCGAGACCGGCGGAGGGACAGGCCCTTTGATGCCGGGGCAACCAGCGGAGCTACTGGCCGTGTACTGGTGCCAAATCCTGCGGGGACCCCGCGTCCGCCGAAAGATGGTTCGATCCGTACCTTCGTACGGCGAACGCGAGCCCCGCGAAGGCTCGATGGCCCTCCAGTTTCCCGGATACCGCCATGAGCTTCGCCACCGCCGCCATTCTTCCTTTCCCGGCTACCGAGTCCCGCAATCAGGGGCCGTCCGCCGACGCATCCGGCTCAACGCAGCGCGGCGAAGTGACCGTCAGGCTGGCGATGCGCCATGCCGGTACCCGCACGGTGGGCCTGCGTTATGAAGTGCAGGGGCCTGCCGACGCACCCGTGGTGCTGGTGGCAGGGGGCATTTCCGCTCATCGCCACCTGTGCCCCAGCGAGGCCTTCCCGGAAAAGGGTTGGCTGAACGATCTGGTCGGTGCCGGCCGTACGCTGGATCCGGCCCATCACCGCTTGCTTGCTTTCGATTACCTCGGTGCGGATGGCAGCATTGATGCGCCCATCGACACTGCCGATCAGGCCGATGCCGTGGCGTTGTTGCTGGATGCATTGGGCATACCCGAATTGCAGGCTTTCGTTGGTTATTCCTATGGTGCGCTGGTCGGCCTGCAGTTGGCGCAGCGCCATCCGGGCCGCTTGCGCAAACTGGTTGCGGTCAGCGGCGCGCATCGTCCGCATCCGTACGCGGCGGCGTGGCGCGCGCTGCAACGCAAGGCGGTATTGCTGGGCCAGTTGCAGTGCGCCGATGCGCAGGGCCTTTCGCTGGCACGGCAGTTCGCCATGCTCAGCTATCGCACGCCGGAGGAATTCGAGGAGCGCTTCGACAGTGCGCCTGAAATCGTCAATGGCCGTGTCCGCTGTGCAGCGGAAGACTATCTGGATGCGGCGGGTGCCCAGTACGTGGCGCGCACGCCGGTCAATGCCTATGTGCGCCTGTCCGAATCCATCGATCTGCACCGCATCGACGCCACCGGCATCCGCACCCCGACCACGGTAGTGGCGGTGGAGGGCGACCGGCTGGTGCCGTTGTCCGACTCGGTTGCACTCGTCGAAGGGCTGGGCACGCACGGCGCACTGCGCGTGTTGCGTTCGCCCTACGGACACGACGCCTTCCTCAAAGAAACCGATCGCATCGACGCGATCCTCGCCAGCGCACTGCGCATCGGAGAAACCGCATGAGCCACCACGATTCCGCTTCCGACGTTTCCTGTCGCGCCGCCACCTCGGCCGTACGCGCCGGCATTGATCGCGACACCGCATACGGCGCCGTTACCCCGCCCATCGTGCTGTCCTCCAATTTCAGCTTCGATGGCTTCGGCAACAAGCGGGAGTACGACTACACCCGCAGCGGCAATCCCACCCGTGACCTGTTGGCCGAAGCCTTGGCGGAACTGGAAGGCGGCGCCGGCGCCGTGGTGACTGCCACCGGCATGGGCGCAATCACCCTGGTACTGAATTCGCTGTTGCAGCCCGGTGATCGACTGGTGGTGCCGCACGATGCCTACGGTGGCAGCTGGCGGCTGTTCAACGCACTGGCGAAGAAAGGTCACTTCGAACTGATCACCGCCGATCTGACCGATCCGCGCTCGCTGGCCGATGCGCTGGCACAGTCGCCCAAGCTGGTGTTGATCGAAACCCCCTCCAACCCGCTGCTGCGCATCACCGACCTGCGTTTCGTGATCGATGCGGCGCACAAGGTGGGTGCGGTGACCGTGGTCGACAACACGTTCCTGTCGCCGGCATTGCAGAAGCCGTTCGAATTCGGTGCGGACTACGTGGTGCATTCCACCACCAAGTACATCAACGGCCACAGCGACGTGGTGGGCGGCACGGTGGTGGCACGTACCCGCGAAGGCCACGAGCTGATCTCGTGGTGGGCGAATGCGCTGGGCCTGACCGGCTCGCCGTTCGACAGCTTCCTGACCATGCGCGGCCTGCGCACGCTGGACGCACGGCTTCGCGTGCATCAGGAAAATGCGAGCGCGATTGCCGCCTTGCTTGACCAGCACGCCGCTGTCTCCAAGGTCTACTTCCCGGGTCTGGAATCGCATCCGGGCCATGCATTGGCCGCGCGCCAGCAGAAGGGTTTCGGCGCGATGATTTCATTTGAACTCGAAGGCGGCGAGGCCGAAGTCCGTGCGTTCATTGACGGCCTGCGTTATTTCACCCTGGCCGAGTCGCTGGGGGGCGTTGAGAGCCTGGTGGCGCATCCGGCCAGCATGACCCATGGCGCGATGACCCCGGAAGCGCGGGCCAAGGCCGGCATTTCCGATGGCTTGTTGCGCCTTTCCGTCGGCATCGAAGCCGCTGACGATCTGCTCGCCGACCTCGCCGCAGGCCTCGCGCGTGCCGAAGCCGTGGCAGTCGAATCCAAACGCAAACTCGCTGACGCATGAGTGCGGTGGTGCGCATTGCCGCGGCAGGGGACAAACCATCGCCGCGCATTGCCCTGTTGGGCACCGGGGTCGTAGGCAGTGCGTTCGTGCAGCGTTACCTGCGTTTGCGCGAGCAGGGACTGCCCCTGCCCGCATTCGCCTGGCTGGCCAACTCGCGTATTGCACGTGATGTGGGTGGCAATGACGCCTGGCAGGTGTTGGAAGAGGCAAGAGGTGCCTCCACCCATGCTGGCGATATTCTGCCATGGACGGAAACGGAAG
>JBQGFJ010000316.1:0-6205 GCA_052040085.1 Pseudoxanthomonas sp. | reverse complement strand
ACGCACTTGAACTCAACCGCATCATCGCGCTGAAGATGCTGCTCAATGCCCACTCCACCGGCGTGATGGCCAAGCTGGGCCGCGTGGTCGGCAATACCATGACCGCCGTGCAACCGGGCAACCTGAAACTGATCGGCCGTGCCACGTATCTGATCCAGTCACACGTCAACGCCGTGCTGGCAAGCGATGCCTGGCGCAAGGCACACGGCGAACATGCACCGGTCGACTACGCCGACATCAACGCCATTCTGTTCGACGTGATCGACGCACGCCGCGCCGACCCCACGCTGACCAGCAGCCCCGAAGTGGAATTGAGCATCGTGCGCATCCTCGAAAGCCTGCGCCTGGACCGCGCCGTCAGCTGGCAGGAAGCCGCCACGCTGCTGCGCGAACGCAAGCTGGATGCCTATCTGGCGACCTACGACAATTGATTCGCAGCCAAGCGCTCGGGCTACCCGCGTCCTCTCGCTTTTGCAGGAGCGGGCGCTGCCCGCGATGAAGCTTCCGCGCAAAAGGCATCGCGGCCAAGCGCCGCTCCTGTAGATGTGCAGGTTGTTGGCTGCACTTTCGCAGGAGCGGCGCTTGGCCGCGAATGCTCTTCAGGCACAAATTACTCGACTCGTATCGCTGGCGAAATAATTGCACAGGCGCCAGGGAAGGTCTGAATGACCATGTTTCTGCTCGTCATTCCCGCGAAGGCGGGAATCGCTGGCGGAGTCACTGGATGACCGGACATGCGTCCGTTGAAAAGCGATTCCCGCCTTCGCGGGGATGACGGCAGTTGTTCAGAGGATCCCTGGCGAACGAAAGACATCCTCAGGAAAACCAGCGCGCTTCCAGCCAGCGCAGCAAGCCACGCGCCGGCGTCCACGCCAATGCCAACCCCACCATGACACCCAACGTGTTGGCCAACGCATCCATCGGATCACGCATGCGGTCTTCGGTCAACGCACCTTGTGCGAATTCCAGACCGATACCCAGCAGCACCAATCCCGCACCCGCCAACAGCAACCCGGTGCGGGAGGTGATCAACTGCGTGGCACTGGCAGCCAACACGAAATACGTAGCGAAGTGCCCCCACTTGTCACTGCCTTCCGGTGCAGACGACAAGGAAATGGGCGGCATCAGCGAAAGCACGACCACTACCACGATGGCCAGCAGCCACAACGACCACCAGAGCCGGGGATAACGCAACGGCGGCAAGGCTGGAAGACCCTGCGTCATAGCCGCCACGTCAGGTCGCCCGTCAAGAAGGCAGCATCCATTGCGACGTCACGGGTGAAGCCCATCACCTGGAAACGTTCGCCCATGCCCTCGGGCATCGTCAATTTCCGCACTTCGTTGCGCAGCTTCAACTTGCCCGCTTCGTCGGCTCTTGCTTCGGCTTCTTCGAACCGCTCGCCGATGCCGTTGCCCAACAGGAAACTGGATTGCGTGCAGTAACCAGCCAGATCGAAGCCGGCGCCAGTACCTGCTTCGGCCAATGCGGTGAAATCCACGGATGCCGTCAGGTCCTGCAACCCCGGCCACCGGTAGGCATCCTCGTGCATGCGATGCCGGTAGAACGCACGCAAGGTGCCATCACTGCGTTGCGGCAGGTAATACTCGCGACGTGGATAACCGTAATCCACGAACAGCATGGCACCGGCATCCAGCCCGCCCATCACGGCCTGCACCCAATACGGCAATTGCGGCAGCACCTCGGAACGGTAGCCATCGGTGAACGGCACTTCCAGATAACGCTCCAGATGACGTACCGATGCCGACAACAAGGCATCGGCAGGCCGGTCGGCACGAACGAAGTTCCCCATGCCATCCAGCGCCACGCCTTCCTCGAATACCTCGCCTTCCTTCAACACGAAGCGCGATGCAGGCAACGCATCAATGACCTCGTTGGCGAACAACACCCCCTTCCAGCGCTCATTCGGTGGCCCATCCAGCCACTCCACGCAATCGAACACCGGGGGAATCAAGCGTTGCTGCAAGCGCTCGCGTTGCCGTTGCCTCAAATCGGCACTCGGCTCCAGGATGGCATAGCGCGCCGGCATGGCATCCAACTGCAACAAACGCTTCAACACCACATCAGCGAACGCGCCGCTTCCGCCGCCCAGTTCCACCACCTCGGCCTGCGGACCCAATTCGCGCAACACCGGTGCCAGGGCATCCGCCACGCAGGCCGCGAACAGCGGACCCAGCTCAGGCGCGGTCACGAAGTCGCCCTGCTCTCCGAACTTCGTGCTGCCGGCGCTGTAGTAACCCAGCCCGGGCGCATAGAGACAACGTTCCATGAACCGCTGAAACGGCATGAAGCCACCGCTCGCAAGGATTTCCTCGCGCAGCAGCGCGGCGAGCTGTTCACTATGCCGTGCGGCATCCACATCAGGTTGGGGCAGGTCGACTTGCATGGAGTTACCGTGGAAGAAAGGCCATACGGGCAGGATCACGCCAGGCGCGAAGACATGCCCGGACAAGAGTACGGACAACGGCCACTATCGTCACGCCTGCAAACATCACCGGGAGCGATTTTCTGACACTGCGCATCGATGCGCCCGGAGATTGGCCACCCAGGATTCCGGACAAAAAAAACAGGCACCCGGGAAGACTCCCGGATGCCTGCTGGAATTACGGACGCTACGCTGGGATCAACGACGGCTGACGCGGACCGTGGAACCGTCGTTGGTCACATTGACCAAGTCACCGGGACGGAATGCATCCACCGGACCTTCCTGCACGATGGCAACGGTCTGGCCGTTGTCCTTGCGCACGATGACTTCCAGGCCCTGGCCGGTCGAGCTCAGGCGACGGCTGCTGTCGATGGTGACCACGCGCACGCTCTGTACCACGCCCGGCTCCACGCTGTGCACCTGCTGGGTGCCGCTGCGGCTGAAGGTGTTGCCCGGATCCGGCGTTGCACAACCGACCAGCACCACGGCCGAGAACAGGGCCAGCGGCAACAGGCTAACGAAGGCTTTCTGGGTTTTCATGATGTCGATACTCCTGGGGATGGATGTTGGCCCGGCGATCAGCGACGGCTGACGCGGGCAGTGGTGCCATCGGAGGTCACGTTGACCAGGTCACCGGGACGGAATGCATCCAGCGGACCTTCCTGCACGACCGCCACGGTCTGGCCGTTGTCCAGCAGGATGGTGACCTCCAGGCCCTGCCCGGTATTGGCGGACTGCTGGATGGCACTGCCAGCCGCCGCACCACCGACCGTTGCCACGGGACCGCCCACCGCACTGCCCACCGCCGCGCCTGCAACCGCGCCGCCTATATTCGAACCGCCACGCTGGATGGTCACCACGCGCACGCTCTGCACCACGCCGGTTTCCACCGTCTGGATGGACTGGGTCTGGCTGCGCCGGAAGGTGTCACCGGAGTTGGTCGGCGTCGAGGAGCACCCCGTGATGACCAGGGCGGATGCCAGCGCCAGCGGCAGGGCGATCAACGAGAAATTCTGCTTTTTCATGGAAACCTCTGGAATGGAATATGGGTGCCTGACTTCAACAGGTGCACTGTGGCGCAAGCACGATACTCCCATGCCCCTCCCGATACCAGCCAACCCGGCGCCATGTGTACATACCCTCCCGCACGTTGCCAAGCATGGCATCCGCACGATTGCGGCACGATGACACGCGCCGGCTCCCGCCCCCGTTTGATACCCTTTTCCCGCCCGCTCCGCGGGTCGCCATGCACGGCGTCCGCACCCATACCGACAGGCACAAGATGATCCGATTCTGCTTCTGGCTGGCCACTGCGTTTTTGCTTGCCGCGTGCCAACCCCCGGTCCGGCTGATGCCGGCCCCGGCCATGTTCGTCAAAAGCGAGCACAACCTCTTCGCGGCCAACCCGGATCTGGACCCGAACAGCGATATCCAGGTGTTCTATGCCACCAACCGCGTGCCATTCGGCCCGCCGAGTGCGCGCGCGTACACCATTTTCCCCAGCGACAACCTGCACCTGGGCACGTCCACCCTGAGCATTGGTGGCAGTGGCCACACCTGGGACTGGTTGTACGAACTGTCCACCAATGAATCCGCCGGCGATCGCCCGCAGATCCTGCTGGAATCCATGCAGGAAACCGCGGCCATCACTGCGGGCACATCACTGGAATCCCCGGGCGAGGATGCCCTGGCCTTCTTCCGCCAGATCGACGAAGCGCTGGCCAGGAGCCCGGACCGCAACCTGACCGTGTATGTGCATGGCGCCAACACCGCCGTGGGCCGTGCCACCGCCCAGGCTGCCCAGTACCGCCACTTCACCGGCCGTAACTCGGTGGTGCTGGCCTTCATGTGGCCGTCGGCGGAAAATTTCATGCGCTTTTCACGCGACGTCGCCAATGCAGGACGCACCGCGCCCACCTTCGCGCAATTGCTGCGCCTGCTGGCCGAACACACCCGCGCCGAAGAGATCAACGTGATCGCGTACAGCTCCGGCGCCATGGTGGCTACCCCGGCGCTTGAACTGCTGGGCAAGGCCGAGGATGGCTACGACCCGCGGCGCCTGCGACTGGGCGAAGTCTATTTCCCGGCCCCGGATGCCGACTTCCGCCACTTCGTGACAGCGCTGCAAAGCTATTCCGGATATCCCCGCCGCGTGACCGTCACCGCCAACCTCCACGACTCCGTGCTGGTGCTGTCACGGCTGCACCAACGCGCCTCGCGGGTGGGCCGCCCCGATCCGACCGAGCTCAATGCCGAGGATTCGCAATGGCTGATCAAGGCCTCGCAGGATCCGAACCTGGACCTGATCTCGGCCCGCTACGAAGACCTGCCGAACATGGAGCGTACATCGCACATCTTCTGGTACGACGATCCCTGGGTCAGCAGCGACGTGTTCGTCAAACTGCTGTTCCACCTCACCCCGGAAGAGCGTGGCCTGCAGGAAAACCACAACGAAAACCAGCTGCAGTACTGGACCTTTCCGGCCGATTACGAAAAACGCCTGGGCGCCGTCATCGAAGGCCTCTCGCAAGCTGCAAAGGAAGCAAACGTGGCCGACCCTGCCGCTCCACCGGCTCCGTGATCCGAGCCCAGACCCAGCCATCCGCGCTCCGGCGAAGGCATCCGGCCTTGCGCCGGAAGCGCCGCCCATCATGGCGAACGTACGCCCCACCGGTGGCACCATGACGTATTGCGTCGGCATTGAAGTAAACGAAGGATTGGTCCTGGCGGCCGATACCCGCACCAGCGCGTCGTTCGATGACGTGCGCGTGCACCGCAAGATGCACGTGTTCGAGTATCCCGGGGATCGCGTGCTGGTGATCATGGCGGCCGGCAACCTGGCCACCACCCAACTGGTGATTTCGCATCTGCGCAGCGAGGCCGATGATCCCGCTTCGGCGCGAAGCCTGCGCACGTTCCGGCATCTGCATGAAGTCGCCGAATACATCGGCGACGTACTGGTGGCCAGCCAGTCGCGCGCCGACGAGGAAGCACGGCAAGCCGGCGTCAACCTGCAAGCCACGCTGATCCTCGGCGGCCAGATCAAGGGCGGCGAGCCCGGGCTGTACATGATCTATCCGCTGGGCAACAGCATTGCTGCCTCGCCCGAAACACCTTACCTGCAGATTGGCGAATCGAAATACGGCAAACCCATCCTGGACCGCATCGTGCGTCCGCAGACTTCACTGGAGGACGCTGCGCGTTGCGCGCTGGTATCGCTGGACTCCACCATCCGCTCCAATCTTTCGGTGGGTATGCCCATCGACATGGTGGTGTTGCGTGCCGATGAATTGGAAGTCACCCATCAGTTGCGGCTTGAAAGCGACACGCCGCTGTATGCGGAAATCCACGATACGTGGTCACGCAAGCTGGAAGCCGCCGTGCACAGCTTGCCGCGCTTTCCATGGGAAGACGCGCGCGAGCCGGGACTAGAAGCAGCCAAAACGGCACCTGCCCTTCCGCAGCGACACGACACACCACGGCCAGATACGGACGGAAGCTCCGGCCAGCAATAAGTGGTGACGAACCACTATTGTCGAAAGCTGGCGTAGCCCGGGCAAGCGAAGCGCACCCGGGGCATCACGACCCGTATTTTATCGAACCCCGGATGCGGCCTTTGGCCTTATCCGGGCTACACGGTTTGGTGATGTCTCGTAGGGCGGAACCGCCAAAGGCGATTCCGCCGAACGTGCGTGGTGGCAGGCATTGCCTCAATCCCATGACATGCGGCGGAATCCGCGGTGCGGGTTCCGCCCTACGAC
>JBQGFJ010000315.1:0-5098 GCA_052040085.1 Pseudoxanthomonas sp. | reverse complement strand
AAGGCCCTGGAAGAAGCCGGCCAGTCGCTGTATGCGGCCGCGGCCGCGGCATCCCAGCCGGGCGCCGAAGGCGGTGCCGCGGGTGGCCAGGCTGCCGGTGGCAACGACGATGTGGTCGATGCCGAGTTCACCGAAGTCAAGGACGACGAGAAGAAGTGAGATCCCGGCAACCGGGAGACGGAAAACGACGGGAGGCGCGGCTGGCCGCGTCCTCCCGTTCTGCTTTCCGGTATGGCAGACCCTGACCCTTATTCCGTGTGACCGATGAGCAAGCGCGACTACTACGAAATCCTGGGCGTGGCCCGCAGTGCCAATGACGATGAGCTGAAGAAGGCCTATCGACGTTGTGCAATGAAATACCACCCGGACCGCAATCCGGGGGATGCCGCTGCCGAAGCCTCGTTCAAGGAGTGCAAGGAGGCGTATGACGTGTTGTCCGACGCTGCCAAGCGCCGTGCCTACGACACACACGGTCATGCCGCGTTCGAGCACGGCATGGGCGGCGGCGGTCCCGGCGGCGGTTATGGCCAGCCGGACATGGGCGACATCTTCGGTGACATTTTCGGCAACATCTTCGGGGGTGGTGGTGGCCCGCGTGCGGCCCGGCGTGGTGCCGATGTCGGTTACGTGATGGAGCTGGACCTGGAAGATGCCGTTGCCGGCGTCGAGAAGCGGATCGAGATTCCCACGCTGGCAGCTTGCGAGCCCTGCAATGGCTCCGGTTCCGAAGACGGCAAGACGGAAACCTGCAGCACCTGTGGTGGCCGTGGCAACGTGCGCATGCAGCGTGGCATTTTCGCCATGCAGCAGGCCTGTCCTGCTTGCGGTGGCCGTGGGCAGACCATCAAGCAGCCCTGCAAGCACTGCCATGGGGCAGGACGTGTGGAGGAAGAGAAGGTCCTGTCGGTCAAGATTCCGGCTGGCGTGGACAATGGTGACCGCATCCGTTTGTCCGGTGAAGGCGAGGCGGGTCCGCCCGGTACGCCGCCAGGTGACTTGTACGTGGAGGTTCGCGTCCGCGAGCACGACATCTTCACCCGCGACGGTGACGATCTGCATTGCGAAGTCCCGATCCGCATCAGCCAGGCGGCGCTGGGTGACACCGTGCGCGTGCCCACGCTGAAAGGCGAGGCGGAGATCCGCATCCCGGCGGAAACCCAGACAGGCAAGCTGTTCCGCCTGCGCGGCAAGGGCGTGAAATCGGTTCGCAGCCGCAGCGAGGGTGATCTCTACTGTCGCGTGGTGGTGGAAACCCCGGTCAATTTGACGTCCGAGCAGCGCGATCTGCTGGAGAAGTTCGAAGCCACGTTCAGTGGCGAGGATGCACGCAAGCATTCGCCCAAATCCGCCACCTTTCTGGATGGCGTGAAGAGTTTCTGGGACCGAATGACGTCTTGATCCCGTTGCACGAGCGGCCAAGTCCGCTCTACGAAGTTATGATGACGCCCGGATATTCCCGGGCGTTTTCAGTTGCAACAGAAACCTGTCATCGGCATCGTCGGCAGCGAGGGCGCATACGGACGCTGGCTGCGTACGTTCTTCAAGGACCGGATGGGGCTGGAGGTGATCGGCCGTGATCCGGCCGTTGCCAGCGGGTTGTCCGAAGAAGAGCTGATCCTGCAATCGGACGTGCTGGTGTTCTCCGCACCCATCCGTGTCACCGAAACCCTGATAAGGGATTACGTGCGTCTGGCCGCCGGTCGCGAAGCCGGCAAGCTCTGGCTGGATGTCACTTCGATCAAGGCCGGACCCGTGGCGGCGATGCTGGCTTCGCAAGCCGAAGTGGCCGGATTGCATCCGATGACGGCGCCACCCAAATCCCCCACGCTGAAGGGACGGGTGCTGGTGGTGTGCGAGGCCAGGCTGGAAACATGGCGCGACTGGGTGCAGGCATTGTCGGTGGCGCTGGAAGCCGAATGCGTGCACAGCGACCCGGACCACCACGACCAGGTGATGGCGCTGGTGCAGGCCATGGTCCATGCCACGCATCTGGCGCAAGCCGCCGTATTGCGCGACTACGCCCCGGAGCTGGGTGACTTGCAGGCATTGCTGCCTTATCGCTCCGCCTCGTTCGAAATGGACACGGCCATCATGGCCCGCATCCTGTCGCTGAATCCGGCCATCTACGAGGACATCCAGTTCGGCAATCCGCATGTGGCCGGGATGCTGGAGCGCCTTTCCGGCCGCATTTCGCAACTGCGTGCGCTGGTGGGCGAGGGCGATGACACGGCGCGGCGGGTATTCCGCGAGGACTTCCTGCATGCCAACCGTGTCGCGCTGGGTGAACAGGCCATCGACGAAGGCAGCTACCACTACGAGCGACTCGGTTACCTGTTGGCGGACCTGACCGAACAGCGCACGCTCAGCATCCATCTTCCGCAGGATCGCCCCGGTTCTCTGCGTGCATTGCTGGATGTCTTCGAGCGGCAGTGCATCAGCCTCTCGTCCATCCATTCCTCGCGCACGCCTGCCGGTGAAGTGCATTTCCGCATCGGTTTTGGTGCGGATACACCGGTATCGGCCTTGCGCAATGCCGCCGATGAAATCGAACGCAATGGCACCGGGCGCGTCCTCCTGGCCTGATTCTTGTCACCCACTGCCTACACCGCAGGGGAGGAATCAGGGACAATGAACACGAATTCCCCGACAGCACCCCCATGACTGCCCGCATCCTTGATGGTCGCCGCATTGCCGAAGACCTGCTCGACGAACTGAAAACCCGGGTGGATGCCCGCCTGGCGGCTGGGCTCGAGCGCCCCGGATTGGCGGTGGTACTGGTGGGGGGCGATCCGGCCTCTGCCGTCTACGTGCGCAACAAGCGCCGTGCTGCCGAAAAGGTTGGCATCCATGCCTACGACTACGACTTGCCGGCAGGGACGTCGGAAGAAGAACTGCTGGCGCTGATCGATCAATTGAATGCCGACCCCAAGATCCACGGCATCCTGGTGCAGTTGCCGTTGCCGGGTATCCCCGATGCCAGCCGCCTGATCCATCGGATCGATCCGGGCAAGGACGTGGATGGCTTCCATCCCGAAAACGTGGGCCACCTGGCCCTGCGCCAGTTCGGCCTGCGCCCGTGCACGCCGCGCGGCATCGTGACCTTGCTGGCACACACCGATCAGCCGGTGCGCGGCCGCAACGCCACCATCGTAGGGGTCAGCAACCACGTAGGCCGGCCGATGGCCCTGGAACTGTTGATTGCCGGTTGCACGGTGACCACCTGTCACAAGTTCACCCCGCGCGAGGTGCTGGAAAACCGCGTCCGCGACGCCGATATCCTGGTAGTGGCGGTGGGCCGGCCGGGTATTGTCCCCGGCCATTGGGCCAAGCCGGGCGCCGTGGTCATCGATGTGGGCATCAACCGGCTGGACGATGGCCGTCTGGTGGGTGATGTCGGGTTCGACGAAGCTGCCCAACGTGCCAGCTGGATCACGCCGGTCCCGGGTGGGGTGGGGCCCATGACGGTGGCCACGCTGATGCAGAACACCCTGGAAGCCGCCGAGGCCGCCTCCCCGTAGGAGCGGCGCTCATGCTTGCAGCGTGGCCATGGGCCATTCCTACGCAAACCCGATTCGCGGTATAATTTCGCGCTTCCCCACACTCGGGTATGCCGATGCTGCGCATCCAGGCTGAAGCTCTCACCTACGACGACGTTTCGCTCGTCCCCGCCCACTCCACGGTCCAGCCCAAGGATGTCGACCTCGGTACGCGGTTGACCCGCGGCCTGACGCTGCGACTGCCCATTGTTTCCGCGGCCATGGATACCGTCACCGAAGCGCGGCTGGCCATCGCCATGGCCCAGCTGGGTGGCATCGGCATCATCCACAAGAACCTGACCGTCGAGCAGCAGGCTGCCGAAGTGGCCAAGGTCAAGAAGTTCGAAGCCGGTGTGATCAAGGAGCCCTTCACCGTCGGGCCGGAAACCACCATCCGTGACGTGTTGGCGCTGACCCGCGCCCGCAACATCTCCGGTGTGCCGGTGGTGGATGGTGGGCAACTGGTCGGCATCGTCACCAGCCGCGACATGCGCTTCGAAACCGAACTGGACGATCCGGTCCGCCACATCATGACCAAGAAGGATCGCCTGGTCACGGTGAAGGAAGGCACCACCGACCAGGAAGTACTGCAACTCCTGCACAAGCACCGCATCGAGAAAGTGCTGGTGGTCAACGACGGCTTCGAGCTGCGCGGCCTGATCACCGTGAAGGACATCCAGAAGAAGACCGACAACCCCAACGCCGCCAAGGACATCGCCAGCCGGCTGATGGTGGGCGCGGCCGTGGGCGTGGGTGGTGATACCGAACAGCGCGTGGAAGCCCTGGTGGCCGCCGGCGTGGACGTCATCATCGTCGACACCGCGCATGGCCACTCGCAGGGCGTGCTGGACCGCGTGGCCTGGGTCAAGAAGCGTTTCCCGCAGATCCAGGTGATCGGCGGCAACATCGTCACCGGCGATGCCGCGCTGGCGCTGATGGATGCCGGCGCCGACGCGGTGAAGGTCGGCGTGGGCCCGGGCTCGATCTGCACCACCCGCATGGTGGCCGGCGTGGGCGTGCCCCAGATCACCGCGATCGACATGGTCGCCGAAGCGCTGCAAGACCGCATTCCGCTGATCGCCGACGGCGGTATCCGCTATTCGGGCGACATCGGCAAGGCGATCGCCGCGGGTGCGTCTACGGTGATGATCGGCGGCCTGTTCGCCGGCACCGAAGAAGCGCCGGGCGAAGTCGAACTGTTCCAGGGCCGCAGCTACAAGAGCTACCGCGGCATGGGCAGCCTGGGCGCGATGGAGAAGGGGTCCAAGGACCGCTACTTCCAGGACGCCAGCGACGCCGACAAGCTGGTGCCGGAAGGCATCGAAGGCCGCGTGCCGTACCGCGGTTCGGTCGGCGGCATCATCCACCAGCTGGTCGGCGGCCTGCGCGCCACGATGGGTTACGTGGGGTGCGCGACCATCGAGGACATGCGCAGCAAGCCGAAGTTCGTCGTCATCACCGGCGCCGGACAGCGCGAGAGCCACGTGCACGACGTGCAGATCACCAAAGAGCCGCCGAACTACCGCATGGGCTGAGGCGCATCCGGTGTGATTCGTAATTGG
>JBQGFJ010000314.1:0-6116 GCA_052040085.1 Pseudoxanthomonas sp. | reverse complement strand
GCACCAGCTACTTGAGCCACCAGTTCCTGCGGCACGACAACTTCGTGTGTGACAACCCGTTGTGTGCCGCGGCATTCAGTGGCCACACGGAACTGACGCACCTTGCCAGCCCGACCGGGATGCCAGAGGCGCCGCCGTGTGAACTGCCGCCCACGCCCACCCTGCTCCGCAATCAGGCACTGGATGCCTACCGCGCAAACCACCAGGACATGCAGCTGGACCTGCTGGCTGGTGCCGGTTCGGCAGACACCTCCCACGATTCATCCCCTTGAGGTCGCAATGCGCACACGGATAACGCTGGCGGAACTGCCGCTGGAACAACAGAAATGCCTGGCCACCGCCGTGCAGTGCAACGGCATGACGGCGCGGCGCGTGGAATGGGTAGGCCTGAACTATCACGATCAGGCACCCATTGCGGCGTACAACGCGGTCCACGTGGCGGCATTGGCGAGGCGAGGCCTGTTTCGGCTCTCTGACAGCGGGTTGCACGCATGGCCCACCGATGACGGCATTGCACTCATCAACGGCGTGACCGTGGACCGTGAGGTGCAGGCATGAGCCGCTTCGGGCGCTTGTACGAATGCGGTGCACGCATCGTCACGGTGCGGGCTTCCGCCATGTTCTTTGCCAAGGGCGAAGCGGGCACGGTGGTGGAGTCCGCGCGCGACGGCAATTACCGGGTGCGCTTCGACAGCGGCAGCACCTGGTGGCTCAACGAGAGCGAATTCAAGCGCATGCCGCCAGCACGCACACCGCTCGGATCGCGGCTTAGGGCGGCGTGGAAGCGTTGTACGTGGAGTTTCCGCGCATGACCAAGCCCAAAATCCACCGCGATGGCTGGGCCACGGTGCAGGTGCCGACATTCGTGTCTGGTCCGGCCGCTGTGCCAAGCGCCTCTCCGCAGCAAAAGCAGCAGGAGGCGGATGGCGTGCGCAGCGATGTAGACGCCTTCCTCAGTGCCGGCGGCACGGTTGAGGTGTTGCCCACGGTGAATGTTGGCCGCAGAAAAAGGCGGCAGAAATGATGGGCGGCAAGTTACGCCAGCCATGCCATGAAGCGCTCCATGCGGCTCAGCGGCATCAAGTATTTGCCAAGGCCGTGCGAGTGCATGGTGTCGTTGTAACTGGGTGCCCGCAGCGCATCAATGAAACCGGGCAGCGCCACGCAGTACCGGCCCGCGTCCAATGCAGTCAGCGTCATTTGATCGGACTTGGCCAGCAGGTCGGTCAACGCCAAGGCGGCTTCCTGATAACGCCGCGCCTTGGTGGACGGTTCAAACACCAGATTGGCAAACGCGGCAACGGCCACCAGTACGCCAGCAACGGCCAGCGCGACAGAGCTTTGGCTCGCCACGGACACCAGAGCGGCACTGCCGCCCAGCAGTTCAAACAGCTTGCCCCAGCGGTCCATGCGTTCATGCAGCCGCTGGTGAACCCGGCAAAGGCGAATCAGGTAGTGCAGGTCCCTGACCGCCTCTGTCTTGCTGCGCGGTACCGGGACCGCGCTATCAGTCATTTTTTCGTCGATCTGCGTCCTGTTGCTGTTGTTGCTGCCGCTCGCGCTGGGATTGCTCATCGGGGTTTGTCCTTCGAGGCGGCAGCTCGCTGTTTTTACTCACGTGGTCACTATCGCGGCCACGGTCAGGAACGTACCGCTCGGTGCTGTTGCTCATGGTGTGCCCCCTGGGGCTGGATGGTTGGCTGGCACCGCCATCCTACGCCCCGGGGGGCATGCCGCCAATGCGGCGGCATACCCCGTGGAATGAGATCAGCGCAGCTTACAGGCGTTCAACACGGGGCTTCCAATCATGAAGCCATCACCCACGCATTCCAAAGTGACGCTTTGGCCCTTTTGCAATCCGGCAGCAACGTCAGCCGAAAGGCCGTGGGCTTGGATGGTCTGGAATTCGTTGCCAGTGTCCAGCAACACGTACACCTGGTCCATGAAGTCCTTGTTGATACCGTCAACGCGGCCGGTCACAGCCAGTCCTTTGCCTTTGTACAGGTTGTCGGCGGCGACTTCGTTGGCCTCGTAGGCTGCAAGCAACTGCTGGGAGCTCACTGCAATAAGCTCAGGCGCAGCAACCTCTTCTGTTTGGGCTTGAGCGCCAGTGGTGGCGGCTGCGGCTGCGGCACGCTCGGTGTAGTCCTTGTAGGCATCACCGCCACCAATGGCGGCGCCGAAAATTGCCAGGCCAATGAAATACACAATGGGCGAAACGATGAGCGAGCTGATCAACGGGATCAGTCCTGCCATGGTGCGGCCACGCGACATGACCACAATGGCGAGGATGAATGCCACCAGATTCAGCGGCCAACCCACGAACAGGCCTGCGCCGGGAATTGGCAACAGGAACAGCAGCCAAGCAATGCCCAGCGTGATCCACGTGGCCTTGATGGGGGCGGGCTTTTCGTAAACGGGGGTTGTGCTGGTCATCCTTTCAATTCCTTTTCTTCGTGGTTAGGGTTCCGCCCATGCTGCAGTGTGCCGTTGAGGCAAGTTGCCAGTAGCAAGCAGTTCGCCGCTCCCCAGCGGCCGTATGGACGCGGTCAGTTTATCCCGCTTAACGCGGATTGCCGCAAATTCCCACGACTTCACTTGACACCCGCGCCAATTCGGAGCCAATATCTGTTCGTCGCCGCACAATCGGCGAATCGGGATTGGTCTCCCGAACACCAAGGCGCACCAGCGCCCATCCGCAGATGTCGGCGCTTTTTTGTTGCCCGGCACCGCGCCGGGCGCATGCCAGCCAGCTCTATGGCGGGCGGTACGCGGGGGGCTTCGGCCCCGCCGGTCCTTGGTCCGGTAGACCAACCCGTACCGTCCGCCACCCCGATTGGTCTCGAGGCGGCGGATTCCATTACCACCAAGGAATCCAACATGCCCGACAGCACCCAAGCCACGCCCGGCGATAACCCGGCCCGGCAGATCGCTACATTCTTCGGCGCCATCGCCGACACCCTCGACTGGCATTACACCGACTGGCTCGCATTGGATGCGCGCCTGCAAGCCTGCGGCACGCCCATTGCCCAGCTGACCCTGCAACAGGTGCACGACGCCATCACGGGCACCGCGCGCGCGATGCAAGGGGGCGGTCGGTAATGTCCGCATCCATCGAACTGCAAACCGTGGCCACCGACATTCACCTGCGCGTGAGCTTTGTCGGCAAGTCCCCCTTGTTCGCGTCCCTGCAGGACGCCACGCACCAGCCCCTCACCGTCATGACCACCTCGCCTGCCGACATCAAGCGCGGCGCCGGGGCGCGGGGCGAGCTGCTGATCGGTACCAATCTGTTCCTGCTGGCCCACGGCGAGCCCGAGCGCTTGCTGGCATGGCTGGATGCCGAATATCCCCGCAACGGGGAGACGCCCGCATGAGCAACGTGACGAAGCACCCCGCCGCCGTGCGCGGAAACGCGGACAACGGGCAACTGATCAATGGCCAGGACTACGACCGGCTCTGGCGCGCACAACAGGCCGCCACGTTGCTGGCCGCACTGAACAACGAATACGCCGCCGCCGCCGGCATCAGCCACGACAGCACCGCCGCCGTGGCCGAGTACATCCGTGACGACATGCTGGACATCCTCAACCACACCAGCCCAGCACAGATTCAACCCTGACAACGCCCCGCAGGCCATGGACGGTGCGCCAACACCGGCCAGCCTGATTACCAGCAGGAGAGAGAGCCATGCAACACACCGAAGACCGCACCACCCGCCCCGTCAGCTTCATCAATTTCCACGGCCTGACCATATTGGTCGTGGCGCACCAGGGTGTTGAATATGTGGAAGCAAAGTCCTTCGCCGAACTCGCCTGTGTGGACTGGAAGAGCGCAAAACGCGCCATATCCAGCGGAGATAGTGCCGTTCTCTACGGCACTGCGGAACTTATCCCGCCACAAATCAGGGGTGCAGGGGGGGCTAGCACCCCCCAACCCCGCATTTTCATTCGGCTGGATCGGGCACGCATGTACCTGGCGCGCATCAACACCAACCAGATGCGCGGACAAGGAAACCAGGACGGCGCGGAACAGCTGTTGGCCCTGCAAATTGAATGGGCACAGGTGCTACACCAATACGAGACCCACGGCCTTGCCGTGAAGGCCGGAAGGCAAAGCGGTCTACGCGACCTGATGGGCCTGGTCAAAGCCCGCGCCCTGATCAGCGATCCACGCGAGCGCAGAGCACTCACCCAGCTGATTCACGAGGAAATGCGGGCCATGGGTCTGCCGCTGGATGCAATGGATGGCGCACAAGGCCAGCTGCCACTGTCTGAATCCACGGCAGGCTGATCCAACCCAATGCAAGAAGATCTGCGCCAACAGGTGATCACGCGGCTTGAGCGCGACTACGGGCTCAAGCTGCGCTCCGGAACGGAATACATGCGCGGCGGCAAGTGCCCGGCGTGCGTCAAGAAAGAGCTGTACTGCAACCACGAACACCCATGGGTGGTGCGCTGTGGCCGTCAGGCCAAGTGCGGCCGCGAGATCCACGTGAAGGATCAATACGACGATCTGTTCGAGGACTGGAGCAAGCGCCACCCCGTCACGGACGCGCAACCCAATGCCGCGGCCGAGGCCTACCTGCAGCAGTCGCGCGGCTTTGATCTGGACCGCGTGCGCGGCCTGTTTACGCAGGAGAACTACTACAACCCCACCCTGCGCGAAGGCAGTGCCACGGTGCGCTTCGCGCTGGAACGTGGCGAGTGGTGGGAACGGTTGATCGATCGGCCGCACCGCTTCGGCAAGATGAAGGCCCGCTTTGCGCCCGGCAAGAGCTTTGCCGGCGCCTGGTGGGCCGCACCGGAAGTCACCGAGCGCCTGGCCGAGGTGAAAGAGCTATGGATCGTGGAGGGCATCTTTGATGCCATTGCCCACCTGCACCACGGCAATGATGCCGTGTCGGCCATGTCATCCAACCAGTTCCCCGAGGCTTCGCTGCGTAAGCTGGCGGAACTGCGCAAGGGCAATCTCCCAACGCTGATCTGGGCGCCCGATAACGAGCCCACGGCACGGGAATACCTGCGCAAGCACGTGGCCCGCGCCCGTGCCATGGGATTCGCCAGCAAGGCCGCCCTGATCCCGCAGCGCGACCGCAAGGTGGACTGGAATGATCTGCACCTGCGCGCCCTGTCCCGCCGTGAGAAAGCCGAACAGCAGGCGCAGTGGGATGAGGACGTGGCCGAGGCCCGGTACCAGGGTGACCTGGTGCTGGCCAAGAGTGCGAAGGACAAGGCCCTGCTGATGTTCAACCATGGCGGGCGCCATGAATTCCATCTTGAGTACCGGGCGCGGCTATGGTGGTTTGACTACGACACCGCACGCTTCGAGAAGGTCAAGAAGGAACACGTTGGTCAGCACGGCGATGAGGACATTGACGAACACATGCCCAAGCTGCAAGCCGCAGCGGCATCTGTGCGCGAGATCGCCAATTGCTACCCCGAGGCGCTGTATTTCCAGCGTAACGATGTCACCGATGAGTCCTGGTACTACTTCCGCGTGGACTTCCCGCATGAGGCCCCGAGTGTGCGCGGCACGTTTACCGCCTCGCAGACCCTCAATGGCCCCGCCTTCCGTGACCGGCTTGCCAGCTTTGCCCCAGGTGCAGTGTTCGACGGCACCGCGTCCGAGCTGATCCACGTGATGAAAGACCAGCTCTACAACATCAAGAAGGTCGACACCATCGACTTCGTGGGCTACAGCAAGGAACACCGCGCCTACCTGCTGGGCGACATGGCCGTGCGGGCGGGCGAACTGGTGGTGGCCAACGAAGAGGACTATTTCGAGTTTGAGAAATTGCGCCTCAAGACCACGCAGAAATCCATCAAGCTGGAGATCCAGCGCGACTCCGATGGCTACCGCACCGATTGGCTGCCGTGGCTGTGGACGTGCTTTAGCACCCACGGCATGGTGGCGCTGACCTTCTGGTTTGGCTCGCTGTTCGCGGAACAGATCCGCGCCGCGCACAAGAGCTATCCGTTCCTTGAGGCCACCGGCGAGGCCGGTGCCGGCAAAACCACGCTGCTGACCTTCCTGTGGAAGCTGCTGGGCCGCAGCGACTACGAAGGCTTCGACCCTGCCAAGTCATCCAAGGCCGGCCGCGCACGCGCCATGGG
>JBQGFJ010000313.1:0-11228 GCA_052040085.1 Pseudoxanthomonas sp. | reverse complement strand
CGCGTGCGCATGCGCGCCAAGGCCGAGGTCGAAGTGGCCGACAACGGCCGCGAGTCGATCATCGTCACCGAGATTCCCTACCAGGTGAACAAGGCGCGGTTGATCGAGAAAATCGCCGAGCTGGTGAAGGAAAAGAAGCTGGAAGGCATCAGCGAGTTGCGCGACGAGTCCGACAAGGACGGCATGCGCATCTACATCGAGGTCAAGCGCGGCGAATCCGCCGAAGTGGTGCTGAACAACCTCTACCAGCAGACCCAGATGGAGTCGGTGTTCGGCATCAACATGGTGGCGCTGGTGGACGGCCGTCCGCAGTTGCTCAACCTGAAGCAGATGCTGGAAGCCTTCGTGCGCCATCGCCGCGAGGTGGTGACCCGCCGCACCATTTTCGAACTGCGCAAGGCGCGCAACCGCGCGCACATCCTGGAAGGCCTGACCGTCGCGCTGGCGAACATCGACGAGATGATCGAACTGATCAAGACGTCGGCCAATCCGCAGGAAGCCCGCGAGCGCATGCTGGCCAAGACCTGGGAGCCCGGTCTGGTGGGCAGTCTGCTGGCCGCGGCCGGTGCCGAGGCTTCGCGCCCGGAAGACATGCCGCTGGACGTCGGTTTCATCGACGGCCGCTACCAGCTGACCGAAGTGCAGGCCACCCAGATCCTGGAAATGCGCCTGCATCGCCTGACCGGCCTGGAGCAGGAAAAGCTCACCGAGGAATACAAGGAACTGCTGGACGTCATCGCCGGCCTGATCCGCATCCTGGAGAATCCGGACGTGTTGTTGCAGGTGATCCGCGAGGAACTGCAGAACATGAAGGCGGGCTTCGGCGATGCCCGCCGCAGCGAAATCCGCCACAGCGAAGAAGACCTGGACATCCTCGACCTGATCGCGCCGGAAGACGTGGTGGTCACGTTGTCGCATGCCGGTTATGCCAAGCGCCAGCCGGCCAGCGCCTATCGCGCGCAACGCCGCGGTGGCCGCGGACGCAGTGCGGCGGCGACCAAGGAAGAAGATTTCATCGACCAGTTGTGGCTGGTCAACACCCACGACACGCTGCTCACCTTCACCAGCAGCGGCAAGGTGTTCTGGCTGTCGGTCTACCAGTTGCCGGAGGCCGGCTCCAATGCGCGCGGCCGTCCCATCATCAACTGGATTCCGCTGGAGCCGGGCGAACGGGTCCAGGCAGTGGTGCCGGTACGTGAATACGCCGAAGACAAGTTCGTGTTCTTCGCCACCCGCAACGGCACGGTCAAGAAGACCCCGCTGACCGAGTTCGCCTACCGTTTGGCGCGCGGCAAGATCGCCATCAACCTGGACGAGGGCGATGCGCTGGTCAATGCGGAACTGACCGATGGTTCGCGTGACGTGATGCTGTTCGCCAGCAATGGCAAGGCCGTGCGTTTCGACGAGGCTTCGGTACGTTCGATGGGCCGCACCGCCACCGGCGTGCGCGGCATGCGCCTGGCCGAGGGCGAGCAGGTGGTCAGCCTGATCGTGGTGGATGGCGAGGGCGACATCCTGACGGCCAGTGCGCGCGGTTACGGCAAGCGCACGCCGCTGGAGGAATACCCGAAGAAGGGCCGTGGCACGCAGGGCGTCCTGGCCATCAAGACCAGCGAGCGCAATGGCGAGCTGGTGGGTGCCATCCAATTGTCCGACCACCACGAAGTGCTGCTGATTTCCGATGGCGGCACCCTGGTACGTACCCGCGCCGCGGAAATCTCGCAGGTCGGGCGCAATACCCAGGGCGTGACGCTGATGAAGCTGGCCAAGGATGAAACCTTGCAGGCGGTGGAGCGTCTGGATGCCTCATTGGACGATGAGGAGGCCCTTGAGGAAACCGGTGCTGTCGCCGCCGAGGACAGGCCGTCGGCCTGATTCCTTCCCAAGGGAAACGCAATGGCATTACCCGAAGGCCTCCGTTGAACGGAGGCCTTCGTTGTTTCCAGTATCTCGAGCGTTGTTATGGTCTACCAGCGCCAGTCATGGTCTTTGGGGCTGTCGATAACGAAGTCAGGGTTGCCAAGCGCGATATTTGTGTCGAGTGTTACTGCGATGATCAAAGGTTGCTGCGAGATCTCGATCTCGGGTTCTTCTTTGTAGAGATGGGTAGCGGATACTTCCGATAATCCCGTTTCTGGAATGGATACGCGAACTGACTGTCCATGTGTGCTTGCACCAATCAAGGTGTCGCCCCATGGGTTACTGGTTTCTGGTTCTAAGTAGTACTTGGTTCCATTGCCAGGAGCCGTGATCCAAGAAACAGCGTCATATACGCTCTCTTGATCTGGTGGAGCGTTTAGCCAGCCCGTCATGTTTGCCATGTCGTAGGCGGGAAGGCCATCTGGTAACAGCACGGCCACAGCGCCGCTGCTTTGAGGGTGAAGCTCAATTCGGAAGGTCCGAGGGTGCAGCTCTCTTGTGAGTCCGTCGTATTCATGAATGGCTGCTTCTATTTCAGATATTTTCCCGTTATTTACCAATATCCAGCCTTGTGAGGGCTTGAAAGAATTGTCTTTCAAGTCGTCCACTGCCTTGCAGCTAGTAGTAACGAAGACGGTTGTTAGAGCGGCCAGAAGAAATCGGGAGTAGGTAGACATAAATTCCGATACCAGCCTTGGTTCGTTAAGTGGGAAGTTATCAGAAATCCCGCGCACTCCGGCAGACGAGTGGACTTTTCAATATCTAGCTGGGCATGAAACCCCGTTGCTGCATTCGTGCGTTCTATACTGGGGCCAGAACCGCGCTAGGAGTCCTCCATGAAATCGGTATCGTCCATCGCCAAGGTGCGTGTCCACGGGATGCGCGCCTTTTTTGTTGCCCTTGCGGTCCTGCTGTTGCTGTCAGGCTGCAAACCCAATGCAAGCGGGCAGTTGCCGGCGGTCAGTGGCGATGCCGTGCAGGCGCAGTCGGGGAAGATGGAGGGTTTCGGGCTGGCCAGTGCCTGGCCGGACCAGCATGACGGCAACCTGGCCATCGCCCTGGAGTTCAGCCGCCCACTGGTGGCTTCCCAGGATTTCGACAGCTTGCTGGCGGTAACCGGCGACAAGGGCGAGGTCATCAGCGGCAGTTGGGTGCTGGACGACACCGGCAGCATCCTGCGCTTTCCTTCGGTGGAGGCGGCACGCGATTACGAGGTCAGCATCAGTCCCGACCTGTTGGCAGCCGATGGCAGCCAGCTGGGCAGCCAGGTCAAGCAGAAAGTGCATACCGGTGAACTTGATCCGGTGGTCGGTTTCGCCTCGCAGGGCAGTGTGTTGCCAGCACGCGAGAGTCGCGGTTTGCCGGTGGTGTCCATCAACGTGGACGAAGTGGACGTGGAATTCCTGCGCGTCACCCCGAAATCGCTGCCGAAGTTCTTTTCCGAATACCAGCGCGGTGGCCGCCGCGGCGGCTGGGACCTGGATGCGGACTGGGGTGACAACACGCCGATGTCGCAACTGGCGGAATCCGTCTATCTCAACCGCTTCCTGCTGGGTGGCAAGCCCAACGAACGCAACCTGACCTACCTGCCGGTCCAGGACATCAAGGAACTGCAGGAGCCGGGGCTGTATTTCGCCATCATGCGGCGCGTCGGCAAGTATTCGGGCGAATACGAAACCGCATTCTTCACCGTCAGTGACATCGGCCTGCATGCGCGCGCCTATCGCGACCAGTTGTTCGTGCACACCGCCTCGTTGCGCAGTGGCGAAGCCAACGGTGGGGTGGAATTGCGCGTACTGGATGCGCGCGGCGAACCGGTATTGACCGGCAAGACCGACGGCAACGGCAACGCCTTGCTCAAGTACACGCTGGATGCGGGCCATGTGTTGGTGGCTCAGCGCGGGCGCGACGTGACCATGCTGCCGTTCAACCAGCCGGCGCTGGATCTGTCCGAATTCGCCGTGTCGGGACGCGAGCAAGCGTGGTTCGATGTCTTCGCCTGGTCTGGACGCGATCTCTATCGTCCCGGCGAAACCGTGCGCCTGTCGGCGCTGTTGCGTGACTACGATGGCCGCCCGGTCAAACCACAACCCGTGTTCCTGCGCCTGAAGCAGCCCGATGGCAAGATTTTCCGCGAAAGCCGGCTGGAGCCGGATGCACAGGGTTATCTGGCCTTCGAACAGGCCATCCCGCAGGAAGCACCTACCGGCCGCTGGCAGGTGGAATTCCGCACCGAGCCGGACAGCAAGGAGGCGGTGCAGGGCATGACCCTGCGTATCGAGGAATTCCTGCCTGAGCGGATGAAGCTGGACCTAGATAGCCCGCAGGCAGTCCTGAAGCCCGGCGAGGCGCTGAAACTGGAGGCCACCGCGGCGTACCTGTATGGCGCGCCGGCCGCAGGCAATCGCTTCAGTGCACGCCTGGCGGTGGCTGTGGAGCGGCAGCCGCTGGAACAATTCCCCGGCTATTTCTTCGGCGACGCCACCGTGGATCTTCCACGCGAGGCCAATGACGTCATCGACACCACCCTGGATGCACAGGGCCGCCATGCCGAAGAACTGGCGCTGCCTGCCGAGGTCAGGCCGGTTACGCCAGTGGCCGTCATTGTGTCGGGCAGCGTGTATGAAACCGGTGGCCGCACCGTCAACCGCACGTTGAAGCGGGTGATGTGGCCGGCCGACGCGCTGGTGGGGGTGCGGCCCTTGTTCGATGACAAGGAAGGTGCGGACGCCAATGCAAATGCGGGCTTCGAACTGATCCGCGTGGATGCCGCAGGCAAGCCGCAACCGGCCAAAGGCCTGAAAGCCACCCTGGTGCGCGAGCATCGCGACTATCACTGGCGGCACGACGAGGAAACCGGCTGGGATTACGCCTTCACCCGCCGCTTCGAGAATCTTGAAACGAAGACGGTGGATGCCGGTGCCAATGCCGTGCGCATCGACTATCCGCTGGAGTGGGGTGAGTACCGGCTGGATGTATTCGATCCAGGCACCGGCCTGACCATGCGCTATCCGTTCCGTGCCGGCTGGAGCTGGGATGACCAGAACCGTGGCCTGGATGCGCGTCCGGACAAGGTCAAGCTGGCGCTGGACAAGACGGCCTACCGTGCCGGCGATACGCTCAAGGTCACGGTGACGCCGCCGCATCCGGGCAAGGGCCTGTTGATGGTCGAAAGCGACCGCATGCTGTATGTGCAAGCGATTGATGCCAAGCCGGGCAGCATCTTCTCCATTCCGGTGACCGAGGAGTGGGAACGGCATGACGTCTATGTCACCGCGCTGGTATTCCGGGGCGGTTCGGCACCCAGCCGGATCACTCCCGCACGTGCGCTGGGCGTGGCGCACGTGCCGATGGGCCGCAAGGATCGCCAGGTGGCGGTAGGGCTTTCGATGCCGGAACAGATGCGTCCGGAGCAGGGCCTGCCGGTCACGGTCAGCGTGCCGGCACTGGCTGGCGAGACTGCGCACGTCACGGTGTCGGCGGTGGACGTGGGCATCCTCAACATCACCCGTTTCCCGGTACCGGATGCCAACGCGCATTTCTTCGCGCAACGACGCCTGGGGGTGGACGCCTATGACATCTACGGGCGTGTCATTGAAAGTTTCGAAGGTGGCAGTGCGCGCATCCGTTTCGGTGGCGACATGGCATTGGCCGCATTGCCGCAAGCCCGGCGGCCCACCGCGCGGGTGCAGACCGTGGACCTGTTCTCGGGGGCGGTGAAGCTGGATGCCAAGGGCAATGCGCGGGTGAAACTCGACGTGCCGGATTTCAACGGCACGTTGCGGGTTTCCGTGCTGGCGTATTCGGATGACCGCTACGGCAAGCGTGATCGCGAAGTGTTGGTGCGCGCGCCGGTGGTGGCCGAAGCCAGCCTGCCGCGGGTGCTGGCGCCGGGTGATCGCAGCACCTTGACCCTGGATGTGCAGAACTTCACCGGCAAGCCGGGCGAGTTCAAGGTGCGCGTGGATGGCGAGGGGCCGTTGTCGATCAGCGAATCCACGCGCAGCGTCAAGCTGGCGCCGGATGCCAAGGCGACGTTGAGTTTCCCGTTGCGTGCGGACGAAGGGCATACGACCGCGAAGGTGCGCGTGCGGGTGGAGGGCAATGCCACCGACTTCCGCGTGGATCGCCGCTACGACTTGCCGGTGCGTGCCGCATGGCCGTCGGTCCTGCGTTCGCAGACACAGGTGCTGGACAGCCTGGGAGCGGTGACCATGGACGCGGGCTTCGCACAGGGCCTGATGCCGGAATCGGTCAACGCGCGGATGACCGTGAGTGCCTTGCCGCCGATTCCGTTCGCCAGTGCTCTGCAAGGTGCGTTGGACTATCCGTACGGCTGTGCGGAGCAGACCACCAGCAAGGGCTACGCCGCGTTGATGCTGGATGAAGCAACGGCAGGCATGCTCGGCGTGCCCGGACTGGATGCACAGAAGCGCCGCGAACGCATGGAAGGCGCATTCGGCCGCTTGGCATCGATGCAGGTGTCCAACGGACACTTCTCCATGTGGGGCAATGATGGCTACGTGAATCCGGGCTTGACCCCGTACATCGTGGAATTCCTGCTGGATGCCCGCGAAGGCGGTTTTGCCGTGCCGGAAGCGATGCTGCAGAAAGCACTGACACGCTTGAACGAGGACCTGCTCTCCGGTGGCGCGCAGTTCTATGGCCAGAGCCATCGCGATCACCTGCGCTTCGCTTACCAGGCCCATGCCGGCTACGTGCTGGCCCGCGTGAACCGGGCACCCCTGGGGACGCTGCGTGCGCTGTATGACAACCAGCGGGGTGCGACGTTGACCGGCTTGCCGCTGGTGCACCTGGGCATTGCATTGTCGTTGCAGGGCGACGGCAACCGCGGTGGCAAGGCCATTGCCGAAGGCTTCGCCAAGGACGGTGAGCGTCCGTACTACCTGGGGGACTACGGCACGCGGCTGCGTGACGATGCCTTGATGATCGCCTTGACCCATGAAAACAAGCTGGCCAAGCCTGAATACGATCGCCGCACGGTGTCATTGGGTCGCGAACTCGATGCCCGCCGCGGTACGCGCTGGTTGTGGCTGAGCACGCAGGAGCAGGTGGCGCTGGCACGCTTGGGCAAGGCCTTGATGGCAGACCAGTCCAAGCGCATATCCGGACGCTGGAGCGTGGGTGACAAGGGTGAAGAGGTGGCGCCGGTGAAGTTGTTCGCACGCAGCTTCGAACACGATGCCCTGGCACAGGGCGTGCGCTTCGAGCCCAAAGGCGAACCGCCGCTGTATGCCACGCTGGAAGTGGCCGGCATCCCGCGCACGGCTCCGGCACCGGACAACCGGCAGATCGGCATCGAGCGCAGTTATTACACGACCGATGGCAAGGAATGGAAGGGTGGAACATTGAAGGAGGGCGATGCGTTGATCGTGCGCCTGGCCATCACGCCGAACGTCAACATGCCCGATGCCCTGCTGACCGATCTGCTGCCTGCGGGACTGGAAATCGAGAACTTCAACCTGGGCGATGCCAAGCAATGGGCCGACGTGGTGGTGGACGGCATCGACATGAGCGAGCGGGGCGGTGCAGCCGACCTGAAGCACGAGGAGTTCCGTGATGATCGCTACGTGGCGGCATTGAAACTGGACCGTGGCACCACCGCGAAACTGTTCTACCTGCTGCGTGCAGTCACGCCGGGCACCTATCGTGTTCCGCCGCCGATGGTGGAGGACATGTATCGTCCGGACATCCGCGGCGTGGGACGCTCGTTGCCGGAAACGGTGACGGTGGTTCAGCCTTAAGGGCAGGAACGAGTGGAGAGGAACGAGGAACGAGTGGTGCCGGAAGATGCCGGCGCGGGGAGGAAACCTGCTTCCAACTCGTTTCTCGTTACTCGTTCCTCGTTTCTGTTCTTCCTGCGTTGGAGTGCAGTGGCGGTGCTGCTGTCGCTTCTGGTAATGGATTTCGTTTTTCCGTTGCCGCTGCCGAGCCAGCGTGATACCAGCACGCTGGTGGTGGCGCGTGATGGCACGCCGTTGCGGGCGTTTGCCGATGCCGAGGGTGTGTGGCGGTATCCGGCCACGCCACAATCGGTTTCACCGCTGTATCTGCAAGCATTGTTGAACTACGAGGACCGGTGGTTCCGGCGCCATCCCGGCATCAATCCCTGGGCCATGATGCGTGCGGGCGGGCAATGGTTGCAGGAAGGAAAAATCGTGTCCGGTGGTTCCACCTTGACCATGCAGGTGGCACGGATACTGGAGCCGCATTCGCGCACGCCATGGGGCAAGTTGAAGCAGATGCTGCGGGCGCTGCAACTGGAAGCGCACCTGTCGAAGGATGAAATCCTCACCCTGTACCTGGAGCGGGCGCCATTCGGTGGCACCATCGAGGGCGTCGAGGCGGCAAGCTGGGCTTACCTGGGCAAGCCGGCGGCAGGGCTTTCGCATGCCGAAGCGGCATTGCTGGCGGTGTTGCCGCAGGCGCCCAGCCGGCTACGGCCGGATCGTCATCCGGATGCCGCACGGCAGGCGCGCGACAAGGTGCTGGACCGGATGGTGGCGCTGGGCGTATGGACGCCGGAGCAAGTGGAGGATGCCCGCATCGAGGCGGTGGTGGCGCGTTCGCTGCAAGCGCCCATGCAGGCTGCACTGCTGGCCGAACGCCTGCGCCGGCAGCATCCGGCCCGCGCGCGCATCGAGTCCACGTTGGACCCGCACTTGCAACGCATGCTGGAAGAGCGGGTGGCTGCCTATTTCTCGCAGTTGCCGCCGCGCACTTCGGCAGCGCTGCTGGTGGTGGACAACGCCAGCATGGAAGCACGCGCTTATGTCGGGTCGCTGGCGTTCGGTGATGATCGCCGGTTGGGCCATGTGGACATGGTGCGGGCGTGGCGGTCACCGGGTTCCACCTTGAAGCCGTTCCTTTACGGGCTGGCACTGGATGATGGCCTGATCCATTCGCAGAGCCTGCTGGTGGATGCACCACAGAACTTCGGCAACTACCGTCCCGGCAATTTCGATGCCGCGTTCAATGGGCCGGTCAGTGCCACGCAGGCCTTGCAGCTCTCGCTCAACGTGCCCGCGGTGGACTTGCTGGACCGGGTGGGACCGGAGCGTTTCTCTGCGCGTCTGGCCAATGCCGGGATCGTGTTGCGGTATCCGCGTGGCGCACGCCCCAACCTGGCATTGATCCTCGGCGGTACCGGCGCAAAGCTCGAAGACCTGGTGGGGGCATTCGCCGCCTTCAACCGCGGTGGACAGGCAGGGAAAGTGCGCTACACGCAGGAGGATCCAGCCGAAGATCGCCATCTCCTGTCGCCCGGAGCCGCGTGGATCGTGCGCGACATGCTGGAGTCCAATCCGCGCCCGGGCTACGGCAGTGTTGCATTCGATACCGGCACGCGGCCGCGGGTGGCGTGGAAGACCGGTACCAGTTACGGCTTCCGCGATGCGTGGGCGATTGGTGGCACGCGGCGTTACACCGTGGGTGTCTGGGTAGGAAGGCCGGATGGCACGCCGTTGCCTGGCCAGTACGGCGCAGTCACGGCGTTGCCGTTGATGTTCGAGGTCATCGACAGCTTGCCGCATGAGCGTGGCGATGCGATACCCGTTCCACCGCCAGCGCATGTAGCCGAAACCGAAATCTGCTGGCCCCTGGGCGTAGCGCCGGACCCCGATGCGCCCGACTTGTGCAGGCGTCGGCTGGAGGCATGGACACTGGATGGCATGCTGCCGCCCACGTTCGCCGAACGCGATGCGCGGTTATGGAGCGCGGGACGCGAACGCTTCCGGGTGGATGCCACCACCGGCTTGCGGCTTTCGGCCGAATGCAGCCGGTCGCATGAAGCACGGGAGAGGGAAATCGCACGTTGGCCGGCGTTGTTGTCGCCATGGCTGTCGGCCACGGCGCGGCAGGCGGCACGGTTGCCTCCTTTGTCACCGGATTGCGTGGCGGATGGGCGCGATGCCGTTGAATCGCTGCGGATAGAAGGCATTACCCAGGGCGCCACGTTGGCCGTGGCACCCGGAAGCCAGCGTGGCCTGGGTCTGCAGGTGCGTGTCTTGGGGACCGAGTCGCGCGTGCAGTGGTTGCTGGATGGCCGCTGGATTGCCGAAACCCGTGGTGCGCAGGTGTTCCGGCACGATTACGCAACGCCGGGCCAGCACACGCTGACTGCGCTGGCCGACAGCGGTGCATGGACGCAGGTGAATTTCCACGTGCTGGAGTGAAATTGCAGCCGGGGTTCAGCCGATATGTTCCAGCACGTATTCGGCACCGGACACCTTGTACTCACCCGGTGCTTCCACGAACACGTTCTTCACCACGCCGTTTTCCACGTACAGGGCGAAGCGACGCGCACGCAGCCCCATGCCATAGGCGCTGGCATCCATTTCCAGGCCCAATGCACGGACCAGGTCGGCGTTGCCATCGGCCAGCATCTGCAAGCCATCGGGGATACTTTGTGACTTGCCCCAGGCCAGCATCACGAACGGATCGTTGACCGACACGCAATACACTTCGATGCCGCGCTGGCGGAACGCCTCGAAATGCTCCACGTAGCTGGGCAGGTGCTTTTCCGAGCAGGTCGGCGTGAAGGCGCCGGGTACCGCGAACAGGACTACCTTGCGACCTTCGAAGAGGGCGCCGGTATCCACGGTTTCCACGCCTTCGCGGATGCGCTTGAGTACCACTTCGGGGATGTTGTCGCCGGCCTGGATGGTCATGGGGTACTCCGGGAAATGGGGGCTGAACGGCAGTGTAGCCTGTCGCGCGCATGTCGTCCCGACTGCTTGAAAAACGTACCGTGGTCCGCATTTTTTCCGGCAAGGGCGCCGGAGGCTTCCGGCCATTCAACGAGGAGAACCAGACGATGAGCATCGTGCATTACCATCCGTGGTCCAATCCGCGCGGATTGCAGGACGAAATCAAGCAGGTATTCGATCGTTTCCTGGGCGAGGCGGATGCCGACCAGTCCAACGTGGTGACCAGCCAGTGGATACCGCGCGTGGACATCCGCGAGGACAACGAGCGTTTCGTGATCCTGGCCGACATTCCGGGCGTGGATCCCAAGGACATTGAAATCCACATGGACAAGGGCATCCTGACCTTGCGTGGCGAACGTGCCGCGGAAGCCAAGGACGAAGGCAGCCGTTACTCGCGCACGGAGCGCACCCATGGCGTGTTCCACCGCCGTTTCTCGCTGCCCGACACGGCCAATGCCGATGGTATTACCGCCAGCGGCAAGCACGGCGTGCTGCGGATCGCTAGCCCCAAGAAGCCGGAAACCACGCCGCGCCGCATCCAGGTGCAGAAAGGCAAACCGGGCCACCCCCCCCCCCGTC
>JBQGFJ010000312.1:0-2649 GCA_052040085.1 Pseudoxanthomonas sp. | reverse complement strand
AGCGTGTTCGACGTCCAGTTGGCGCAGGAAGGCACGTATCGCATCACCAACCTCAATGCCGGCATTTCCGCGCGTTGGGACACACCTGAAAGTCTCGCCGCCGCCGAGGCAGCAAAGGCCAATCCGCCTGCCGCTGGTGGCCCGGGCGGCCCCGGTGGTCCTGGTGGCCCGCGTGGTGGCTTCCTGCGCAACGCCACGGCTGAAGACCTGGCCACCAAGATTCCCAAGGACGCACAGAATGTCCGTATCACCGAAGGCATTGGCCGCGTGGAAACCTATGTCACGCGTGGCGCTCCCACCACGGTCGCACCGGCAGGCAAGGGACTGGAGCTGTTGCCGGTAACGCATCCGAACGACCTGTTCGCCGGTGAGGAAGCCACCTTCAAGCTGACGGTCGACGGCAAGCCAGCCGCCGGTCTGGAGATCGAAATCATCCGTGGCGCCACCCGCTACCGCAACGCACAGGGCGAAGCCACGGTGACCACCGGTGCCGACGGCAGCTTCTCCTTCACATGGCCGGAAGCGGGCATGTACTGGCTGGAAACTTCCACCACGGACAACAAGACCTCGGTGCCGCAGGCTTCCGAGCGTCGTTTGAGCTACGTGGCCACGCTGGAAGTGCTGCCACAGTAAGTCCATGCTGTTCCCGTTGGCATGCAGCCAAGCCTGCATGCCAACGGTGGGTACTTCCCCCCATGCCTTGCCCTCCCTCCCCCGGAATCCGATGACGTCCACATTGCACACGCTGCAAGGCCACAGCATGGGGACGTCGTGGTCGGTGATGCTAGCGGCACCCGCGAACACGTTCGACATGCACCGCCTGCACGCCGGTATCCAGCAACAACTGGATCTCGTGGTGGCGCAGATGAGCACATGGGAACCCGGCTCGGACCTGTGCCGCTTCAACCATGCCTCCGCCGGCAGTTGGCATGTGCTTCCCGAGGATTTCTTTGCGGTCTTGCAGTGCGCACTGGATATCGCGCGCTACAGCGGCGGCGCCTACGACCCCACCATCGGCCCATTGGTCGAAGCGTGGGGCTTCGGCGCAAACGGTCAGGGCCATCGCATTCCCGATGCCGCCACACTCACTGCCGCCCGCGCCCGCACCGGCTGGGAACGCATTGCACTGGACCCTTCCGGCCAACGCGCATTGCAACCCGGTGGCATCGATCTGGATCTGTCTGCCATAGCCAAAGGCTATGGCGTGGATCTGGTGGTCCGTCATTTGCGCAGGATCGGCATTGAGAGTGCCCTGGTCGAAGTCGGTGGCGAACTCCATGGCTATGGCTCCAAGCCCGATGGCGCGCCATGGCGCGTCCTGGTGGAAGCCTCCCCGGACGAAGATGACGTCCTGTCCGAGCCGCGCGTGATCGAACTGGACGACCTGGCCGTCGCCACCTCGGGCGACCGCTGGCACCGTTTCGAGGAAGACGGGCAACGCTATGCGCACACCCTGGATCCGCGCAGCGGAAAACCACTTTCCGATGCACCCGCAGCCGTCACCGTGATCGCCACCGATGCCATGCACGCCGATGCCTGGGCCACCGCACTTACCGTGATGGGCGCCGAAGCCGGCCTTGCCTTCGCGCGCGAGCGCGGCATTGCAGCACGCTTCGTGACAAGCGACCACGAAAGCGTGAAGGAACACATGACACCCTCGTTCGAAACGAAGCTCGCAACATGACCACGCCCTCCTCCAGTCGAGCCGCCGAATGGGCAGGCAATGCCATTGCGTTTGTGCTGCTCGGCCTCATCGGCCTGTTCTTCCTGCGTCTGAATGGAGGTGACTGGTGGCTCGCCATGCCGCGCGCCGAGCGTTGGTGGATGGCGGCGGCCATGCTGGCCCTGTACCTGGGATTCTGCGGCTGGATCTGGTGGCGGTCGCGCCCACGCGATACCAACGCAGCCATCGCCGCCATGTCGGCGGGCGCGGATGCCCCCCCGATCCTGGTCATCCATGCCAGCCAGACCGGCTTCGCGAGCGAACTGGCCGAGCGTACCGCGCAGGCCCTGGCACAGGCTGGTAAACCTGCTGTTTCGATTGCAATCGACAGGATCGATGCCGGTCGCCTGGCCGCAGGTGGGCGCATGTTGTTCATTGCCAGCACCACCGGCGAAGGCGACCCACCCGATCCAGCCCTGGGTTTCGTGCGCAACGTGATGGCACAAGCTGTCAGGCTGGAAACACTGGAATACGGCGTGCTTGCCCTGGGTGACCGTGAGTACGACGACTTCTGCGCCTTCGGTCATCACCTGGACCAATGGCTGCGCCAACACGGCGCGCACCCCCTGTTCGACATCGTGGAAGTGGATAACGCGGACGAAAGCGCGCTGCGTCACTGGCAATACCATCTGGGACAATTGGGCGGCAGTACCGACCTGCCCGACTGGATCACGCCACGCTACGAAAGCTGGCAGTTGTCGACACGTGACGAACTCAATCCCGGCAGTGTCGGCGGCAGCGTTTTCCATCTTTCACTATTGCCCCCGGCCGGCACATTTCCCCAGTGGCAGGCGGGCGATATCGCTGAAATCGGTCCACGCAATGCGCCAGCCGCGGTTTCTGCCCTGCTGAAGATCATTCAGCTGGATGCCGATGCAGCGGTCGAGCATGCAGGCAACCCCGCACGCCTGGGCGACGTGATGGCC
>JBQGFJ010000311.1:0-4524 GCA_052040085.1 Pseudoxanthomonas sp. | reverse complement strand
ATGCCGAGGATGTTGTAGCCGCCATCCACGTAGGTCACTTCGCCGGTGACGCCTGCGGCCAGGTCCGAACAGAGGAACGCAGCCACGTTGCCCACGTCTTCGATGGTGACGGTGCGGCGGATGGGCGAGTAGGTTTCCACGTGCCCCAGGATCTTGCGGAAACCGGCAATGCCGGAAGCAGCCAGGGTCTTGATGGGGCCGGCCGAGATGGCATTGACGCGGGTGCCTTCCGGGCCCAGGTCCACCGCCAGGTACCGCACGCTGGCTTCCAGGCTGGCCTTGGCCACGCCCATCAGGTTGTAGCCCTGCAAGGCGCGTTCGGCACCCAGAGAGCTCAAGGTGAGGATGGCGCCGTTGCGGCCCTGCATCAGCGGACGTGCGGCACGTGCCAGTGCAGTGAGCGAGTAGGAGGAAATGTCGTTGGCCAGCGCGAAGTTTTCGCGGGTGGCGCCATCGATGTACTGGCCGGCCACGGCTTCGCGGGGTGCAAAGGCAATGGCATGCACCACGATGTCGACGCCGTCCCAGCGCTTGCCCAGTTCTTCGAAGCAGGCGCTGATCTGCGCATCGTCGGAGACATCCAAGGGCAACACGATGTCGCTGCCATATTCGCTGGCGGCTTTCTCGACGCGGGGCTTCAGCTTGTCGTTGAGGTAGGTGAATGCCAGTTCGGCGCCTTCACGGTGCATGGCTTCGGCGATGCCGGAGGCGATGGAGCGTTCGCTGGCGATGCCGGTGATCAGGGCGCGCTTGCCTTGCAGGAATCCCATGGTCTTCTCGCTGTTGGGTTAATCCCGCTATTTTGCCACGTAGTGCATGCAGGCCGCTCGGGACAGGCTCAAGGCGAGCTTTCGTCCAGTTTCAGCACCATGCCGGGCTGCAGGACGCTGTCTGGTTTCAGGCCATTGAGGGCCAGCAGGCGTTGTGGCCTGACACCGTAGCGGCGGGCAATGGTCCAGGCGGACTCACCCTTGCGCACGGTATGCGAACGTTGCTTGCTGGCAGGATCATCAGTCCCCGCCGATGCAGGTTCCGTCGCTTGCGGCGGTGCCGTGGAAGCCGTGGCCACGGTCCCGCTGGAGAGCGGGGCTAGTACGCGCATCGGCCTTGGGCCTTGGCTGAACTTGCCGGTGAGGGCGGGGTTCAACCGGCGCACGCGTGCCAGGTCATGGCCATTCTCGGCAGCCCAGCGTTCCAGATTGCCGGTGCCTTGCGGCAACTTGTGCACCGCCAATCGTGAAACCGGGCGATCCAGGCGTTCCAGCCATTCGTCGCGGTCTTCCGCTTGCTGCAGGATGCAGGCAAGGGCATGCAGTTTTTCCACGTAGGCGTAGGTGATGCGCGAGAGTCCCGGCAATTCGGCGGGCTTGGCCGTGCGCGTGTTCACGCCGGCTTTGCGCATGGATTGCAGCACGCGGTATTCGCCGGCGTTGTACCCCATCACCGCCAGCCGCCAGTCGCCATCGAACATCCGGTCCAGGGTGCGCAGATAGCTGATGGCAGCGCGGGTGGAGTCCACCGGCGAATAACGGCCATCGTAGCCTTCGCGGATCGGGATGCCGTGGTTGCGCGCGGTACTGCCGATGAACTGCCACAGTCCGCCGGGACCGCTCGGGCTGCGTGCGCCAGGCCTGTAGCCGCTCTCGACGAAGGGAATCAGGGCGAACTCGGTGGGCAGGCCGGCTTCGATCAGGCTGTCCACCACGTAGCCGAACAGGGGCAGAAGATCATCGTCCGCTTTGGCCAACTGGCCGGGGGCATGGCCGAATTGCTGTTTCCAACGCCCGTTTGTCGCGGCGGCATCGCACTCCGGATCGGCCAGGCCGTCGCGGAATCGCTTGTAGATATCCAGCCCGTTGACCAGATGGTCCTGCGAAGGCGCTTCCTGCGGTGCCGCGGCATCCATTTGCGCGGAAGGGGCGCCGGCACCTGCTTCCGTGGCGGTATCGGGAGTGGGTTCGGGTTGGACCGCCGCGGCACTGGCGGGCGGCGTGCTTTCAGTCACTGCGGATGAAGCGCCATCCGGCGCATCGGACCCATCGGAAGGGTCCGGTGCCTGTGCAGTGGCCGCTGCGCAGACGAGCAGGCACAGCCAAGGCAACGAACGGAGGCCGCGGCGGCTCATCCGCGGAAGTCGTCCTTCCAGCGCCGCAATTCGGCAAAGGTTTCCACTCGATCTGCCGGTGCACGCCCCAGCCGACGCGCCACCGCCGCCTGTATGGCCGTGCTGTGGGTACGCAGGAACGGATTGGCAGCGACTTCCCGTCCCACGGTGGAAGGCAGGGTGGGGCGTCCGGATTGGCGCATCGACTGGGCTTCCTGGATGAGTTGCAGCAATGCCGGGTTGGCCGGATCCACGGTGCGCGCGAATGCAGCGTTGGACAACGTGTATTCGTGGCCGCAGCAGACGGTTGTATCACCGGGCAGGGCCGCCAGGCGGTCCAACGAGGCCAGCATCTGTGCGGGCGTACCTTCGAACATCCGCCCACAGCCCAGGCTGAACAGGGTGTCGCCGCAGAACAGGTGGCGCTGGTCCTGGCCGCCACCATGGAAGGCAATGTGGCTAGAGGTGTGGCCGGGAACTTCCATCACCGACAGTTTCCAGCTCTTCAGGGCGATCCGGGAGCCTTCGCCGACCCGCTCGGTGGCCTCGGGGATACGGGGATCCTCCGGCGCGAATACCGGCAGGGTGGGCCAGCGCTCGCGCAGCACGGCCACGCCGCCGCGATGATCGGGATGGTGATGGGTCACCAGCACGGCGGCCGGCCACAAGCCCATGTCGGTGGCGGCAATGACGGGGGCGGCATCACCGGGATCCACGATCAGGGCATCGCCGTCGTCATCGGCCAGCGCCCAGATGTAATTGTCTTCGAAGGCGGGAATGGCCAGCAGACGCATGGGGTGGGCTCGGACGGACGGCCGGGACGGCGTCCACTACAATCCGGAACATGCCTGCCTTCGCGTTCAGCCGTCAACCCGATGCCCTGTCATGGTTCGGGACGGCGGCGGGATTGCCGCTGTTGGAAGCCGAACACCCGGTCATTGCCTCGCTGGTGGCATCGCGGCCCGCCCAGCCTTGGCTGTGGCTGGCGCCGGTGGCCGGATATGCTGATGCCACCGCGGCCGAATTGGCATCCCAGGGGCGCGGACTGTGCCTGCACCGTGCCGGTGAGGGCCTGGCGGGCCCCCTGCGCTGCGCCTTGCCGCTGCCGCTGGCGACCGAGGCGGTGGGTACCTTGATCGTCCAGCACGTCCATGAGGAAGGGGATGGCGAGTTGCTGGAAGAATGCGCGCGGCTGCTGGAGCCGGGTGGACGATTGTGGCTGTTCACCCTGAATCCCTGGAGTCCGTACCGGCTGCGCTGGCGCAAGGCGGGACTGGTGCCCGGGGATGCGCGGGGATGGCATGCCCGCCTGCGTGCCGTGGGCCTGCATCCGGTCGACGGACAGGTGCGTTGCCTGGGGCCGATCTGGAAACCCGGCAGCATCGGCGAGAATACCGGCCCCTGGCTGCTGCGGTCGGTACAGGTGCTGGAAGCCGAGAAGCGGGTTCCGGCCCGTATCCCGCCATCGTCACTTCGCCGTCAATGGCGTACCGGTGCCGCCGCCGTTTGAATGGAAGACCGAACCAATACATGAAACACATCATCGTCCATACCGATGGCTCCTGCCTGGGCAATCCCGGTCCGGGGGGCTGGGCGGCCCTGCTGCGTTACCGCGAACGCGAGCGCGAACTGGTGGGAGGGGAAACGCCTACCACCAACAACCGCATGGAACTGATGGCGGCCATCATGGCGCTGGAGACCCTGACCGAACCGTGCCAGGTGACGTTGCACTCGGACTCGCAATACGTTCGCCAGGGCATCACCGAATGGATGCCCAACTGGGTGCGCAAGAACTGGAAAACCGCGGGAGGTGCCGCGGTGAAGAATCGTGACCTGTGGGAGCGGCTGCATGCCGCCACCCAGCGGCACAGCATCGATTGGCGCTGGGTCAAGGGCCACAACGGCGACCCCGACAACGAGCGTGTGGACGTGCTGGCGCGGCAGGAGGCCGGCAGGATCCGGGATGCAGGCACGGCCGCGTGACGCACCTCCCGGTGTCGTCCGTGCCGCTCATGCTTTGAGACAATGCCCGGGCATCATTTCCTTCCAGCAGTAAACAGGTAATCGTTCATCACATGCGCCAGATCATCCTCGACACCGAAACCACCGGCCTGGAATGGAAGAAGGGCAATCGCATCGTTGAAATCGGCTGCGTCGAATTGATGGAGCGCCGGCCCACCGGGCGTACCTGGCACCAATACATCAATCCGCAGCGCGAGTTCGAACAGGGTGCCGCCGAAATAAACGGGAATATTGTAGGACTGATAGAATTCGATCTTCTCGCGCAGGTTCGGCGTCACCGCGGAGGTGCCAAATCCAAGCTTGATCACGTCCACGTGCGGCGCCGTCACAGACAGGAAATTGCGTGCTTCCTCGAGGCTGAGACCCTTGTCCATCACCATCGTCAGGCCGTGGGTACG
>JBQGFJ010000310.1:0-6666 GCA_052040085.1 Pseudoxanthomonas sp. | reverse complement strand
GCATATTGAGGCGAATCAATCGCGGGACGTGATCAGGTCGACAGATGCTCGATCGCGGCGACGCTGCCGAGGCGGTCGGCCAAGCGCTTGAGCAGGGCCAGCCGGTTCGCGCGCAGCGCCGGGTCCTCGGCGTTGACCATCACGCCGTCGAAGAAGGCATCCACCTGCGGACGCACACGCGCCAGCCGGTTGAGCACGGCCACGTAATCGTGCCGGTGCAAGGCGGCCGTGGTGTCATCCAGCGCGGCTTCCACGGCTTCGCCCAGTGCACGTTCGGCGGGCTCGGCGAACAGGGCGGGATCTTCCATCGCCGGGATCTCGATATCGGCCTTCTTCAGGATGTTGCCGATGCGCTTGTTGGCGGCAGCCAGTGCCTCGGCTTCCGGCAAGGTGGCGAAGGTGCCGATGGCATCCAGGCGGGTATCGAAGTCGTACAGCGAAGCCGGCTTCAATTCCGCCACGGCGTTGAAGTGCGAGGCAGGCACGCCCTTGTCGGCGTAGTAGCCGCGCAGGCGGTCGAGGATGAAATCGTAGAGTTCGCCACGATCCGCATGGGCCTTCGTGTCTCCCTTGCCGGTTGGCAGCGCACCGACGGATTCAATCGCCGTGGCAAGAAGTGCAGAAAGATTCAGATCAAAGCCCGACTCAATCACCGTCCGTGCCAATCCCAACGCATTCCGCCGCAACGCAAAGGGATCCTTGTTGCCGGTCGGCTTGAGGCCAGCAGCAAAACCACCGGCGAGGGTATCCAGGCGTTCGGCAATCGCCAACACTTTGCCCAGCGGCGACAGGGCGATGTCGTCGCCGGCGAAGCGTGGTTGGTAGGCCTCGTCGATGGCCAGCGCGATCTCCTTCGGTTCGCCCGCGGCAATGGCGTAATGACGGCCAGCGATGCCTTGCAGTTCCGGGAACTCGTTGACCATGCGGGATTGCAGGTCGGCCTTGGCCAGTTCGGCGGCGCGGCGGGCTTGTGCCGGATCGGCGCCCACCTGCGCGGCAATGGTTTCCGCCAGTGCGGCGACGCGCGCAGCCTTGTCGGCGATGCTGCCCAGCTTGGCCTGGTAGGTCACTGTCTTCAGGCCTTCGCCCATCGATACCAGACCCTGCTTCAGATCTTCATCGAAGAAGAACTTGGCATCGGCGAAGCGCGGACGGATCACGCGCTCGTAGCCCTTGCTGACTTCGGCCACATCCTTCGATTCGATGTTGGCGGTGCCGATGAAGTGCTCGGTCAGGCGGCCGGCGTCATCCAGCACGGGGAAGAATTTCTGGTTGATCTCCATGGTTTCGATCAACGCTTCCTGCGGCACGGCCAGGAATTCCGGCTCGAAGCTGCACAGCACGGCGGACGGCCATTCGGTCAGGCATACCACCTGTTCCAGGTTGTCATCGGTGATGCGTGCCGTGCCGTTGACCTGTGCCGCGGCCTGTTCGGCTTCGCGCACGATGCGCGTGCGGCGTTCATCCGGGTCCACCAGCACGCGGGCGCCGCGCAGGGCTTCCACGTACTCACCGGGCTGGCCGATCCACACCGGCTTGTCGTGTTCGAAACGATGGCCGCGGCTCATGCGGTCGCTGCGCACGCCCAGCACTTCGGCGTCCACCACGTCCTTGCCGAACAGCAGCACCAGCCAGTGCACCGGACGGGCGAAGGCGTAGTCGTGGTTGCCCCAGCGCATCGGCTTGGGAATCGGCATGCCGGCGAGGGCTTCGCGCAGGACGTCCGGCAGCAGGTCGGCGGTGCGCGCACCGGGCGTGACGGAGCGATGCACGAAGCGCTCGCCCTTGGCATCGGCGGTGCGTTCCAGTTGCGTCCACTCGATGCCGGCCTTGGCGGCGAAGCCTTGCAGGGCGCGCGTGGGTTGGCCGTCGGCATCCAGGGCGATGTTCACGTACGGACCGAGGACTTCGGACGCTTGCTCCGGCTGTTCGGTCGCCACGCCAGGCAGCAACACGGCCAGCCGGCGCGGGGATTGCAGTGGCTTGGCATCACCGCGTTCAACCGCGACGCCGCGCTTTTCCAGCGCCGCAATCACGTTGTCGAAAAACGCCTGTGCCAGTCCCGGCAGCGCCTTGACCGGCAGTTCTTCGGTGCCCAGTTCGATCAGCAGCGGTTGCGTGCTCATGCGGCGGCCTCCTGCGAGGCCACGGCTTCCAGCCGCTTGGCCTCATAGAGCTTGGCCACGGCCTGGGCGAGGGTGCGCACGCGCAGGATGTAACGCTGGCGTTCGGTGACGCCGATGGCGCGGCGTGCATCCAGCAGGTTGAAGCTGTGGCTGGCCTTGCAGACCTGTTCGTAGGCGGGCAGCGGCAGCCCGGCGTCCACCAGAGTCAGTGCTTCGCGCTCGCATTCGTCGAAGCGGCGAAATAACACTTCCACATCTGCATATTCGAAATTGTAGGCACTCTGCTCCACTTCGTTCTGGTGGTACACGTCGCCGTACTTCACCACGCCCTGCGGACCGGTGGTCCAGACCAGGTCATAGACGTTGTCCACGTTCTGCAAATACATGCAGAGACGCTCCAGACCGTAGGTGATTTCACCCAGCACCGGGCGGCACTCCAGCCCGCCAGCCTGCTGGAAATACGTGAACTGGGTGACTTCCATGCCGTTCAACCAGACTTCCCAACCGAGTCCCCAGGCGCCCAGGGTGGGCGATTCCCAGTTGTCCTCGACGAAGCGCAGGTCGTGCACTTGCGGGTCGATTCCCAATGCTTTCAAGGAGTTGAGGTACAGCTCCTGGAAGTTGTCCGGGTTCGGCTTCATCACCACCTGGTACTGGTAGTAACGCTGCAGGCGGTTGGGGTTCTGGCCGTAGCGGCCATCGGTGGGGCGGCGGCTCGGCTGCACGTAGGCGGCGTTCCAGGACTCGGGTCCCAGGGCGCGCAGGAAGGTGGCCGGGTGGAAGGTGCCAGCGCCGACTTCCAGGTCCAGCGGCTGGATCAGCACGCAGCCCTGTTCGGCCCAGTATTGGTTGAGGGTCTGGATGAGTCCCTGGAAGGTTGGAGCGGTCATCGCGGCTCTTGTGTGCAGTGCGGCAAAGCGGGCTAGTATACGACCGAACCCTTGTCCCGCCTGTGTTTCAGCCGTGAACGCCCCTGCAAACGCCCCGTTCCTGATCGTCGAAACCGGACAGCCGCTGCGCGCGTTGCGCCGCTATGGCGGGTTCCCGCACTGGATCCGCGTGGCGGCCGGCCTGGAGGCACGGCACACGGTGACGGTGAACGTGGAGCAGGGGGATCGGCTGCCGCAACGCAATGGTTTCGCGGGTGTCATCGTCACCGGGTCGGCGGCCTTCGTCACCGACCGGGCGGAGTGGAGCGAACGCAGTGCCGACTGGCTGCGTGATGCCGCCCACGAAGGCACGCCCATGCTGGGCATCTGCTACGGGCACCAGTTGTTGGCGCATGCCCTGGGCGGCGAAGTGGCGGACAACCCGACCGGGCGCGAGTCCGGCACGGTGGCCATCAATCTGCATGACCATGCCGCGCAGGACCCGCTGTTCTCGTCTTTGCCGGGCAGCTTCATTGCCCATGCCACCCATGTGCAGACCGTGGTGCGTCCACCGGAGGGCGCCACCGTGCTGGCGAAATCCGAACAGGACAACTGCCATGCCTTCCGCTGGCGTGACCGGGTGTGGGGGGTGCAATTCCACCCGGAGTTCGCCACCCACCACATGCGTGGCTATGTGATTGCCCGGCAGGAACACCTGCGCAGCGAGGGCCGTTGCCCGAAGACCATTGCCCGGAACGTGACGGCGGCGCCACAAGCCCGCAAACTGTTGCGGCGTTTCGTGGGGCATGCACGCGGGTTGCAGGCGCGCTGAACGAAGCGGTTTTCCTTTTTCCAGGACACGAGTGATGCCGAACATCAACAAGGTACCGGCCGGAGCCGGTGCGGAATGGCTGCTGGGCGGATTCGCGCTGCTGCGCAAGGCGCCGGTGGGGCTGGGTTTGCTGGGCCTGGGCTGGGGCTTGCTGTCCCTGTTTGCACTGTTCAGCGCCGGGGTGAATCCCACGCTGGGCATGCTGCTGCAATTGGCGGTGGCCCTGCTGGGGCCGTTCCTGTTCGCCGGCCTGTTGTGGGCGGTGCGCGAAGTGGACCAGGGCCGTCAGGCATTGCCCGAACATCTGTTCCAGGGGTTGCGCAGCGGCCAATCGCTGGCGCTGCTGGCGACCCTGCTGCCGCAACTGGTCACGGGCCTGGTGCTGGGCGTGTTGTTGCTGGTGCTGGTGGGGCCGGACCACTTGCAGAAGGTGCTGGATGTCAGCCTGGAATTGCAGGCCGTTGCCGAGGCCGGTGGCCAACCGGATCCGGCCATGTTGTCCGCGTTGCCGGTAGGCCGCCTGTTCCTGTGGATGTTGATCCTGTTGGCGGCGGTGCCGGTGGTGGTGTTCTTCATTTTCCTGTCGGTGCCGCAGATCCTGTTTTCCGGCCGTCCCGGCCTGGAAGCACTGGGCACCAGCTTCCGCGCTTCGCTGCGCAATTTGCCGGCGATGCTGGTGTTCATCCTGATGACCTTCGTGGCCTTCTTCGCCATCGCCTTCGTGGTGCAGTTGCTGGCGTTGGTGGTGCAGCTCATCGCCGGTCCGGCGTTCGGGCTCATGGTGGGGCAACTGGCCTTGATGGCGGTGCTGATGCCGGTGTTGGCAGGTGCGGTGTATCGCGCATGGCAACAGGTGCTGGTGTCGCCGGATGCGAAGCCTGTTGAGCAGGTGTCACCGGCGCAGATCGAAGTCTGATCCCGCGCCATCTGCGCACTGGAAAACGATATTCCCGCAGGAGCGGGGCGCTGCCCGCGATTGACGTTCACGGGAAAGCCATCGTGGGCAGTGCCAGTGTTTTCCCTGTAAGGGACGGGACGGAGTATCAGGCGGCGGGTGAATCTTCCGCATCGCGTGGCGCCACCGCCTTGGCGGCGATGATGCCGGCTTCGTACAGTAGGCACATGGGAATCGCCAGCAGCAACTGCGAAATCACGTCCGGCGGTGTGATGACCGCGGCCAGCACGAAGATGCCGACCACGGCATAACCCCGCGATTCACGGAGTTGTTGCGGGGTCACCCAGCCCATCAACACCAGGATCACCAACGCCACCGGCAACTGGAAGCTCAGGCCGAAGGCCAGGAAGATCACCAATACGAAATCCAGGTAGGCATTGATGTCGGTCATCATGGTGACGCCGTCAGGCGTGACCTTGACCAGGAAGCCGAACACCATCGGCAGCACCACGTAGAACGCGAAGGCGCAGCCGGCATAGAACAGGGTGATGGCCGAGACCAGCAGGGGCAACGCCAGTTTCTTCTCGCGCTTGTACAGCCCCGGCGCAACGAAGGCCCAGGCCTGGTACAGCAGCCACGGCATGCTGATGAACAAGGCGACGAAGAACGCCAGCTTCACTGGCGCGAAGAAGGGCGAGGCCACTTCCACCGCGATCATCTGGCTGTGTGCCGGCAGCTTGCCGAGCAGGGGTTGCGCCAGCAGTCCATACAGTTTGTTGGCGAACGGCAGCAACGCCAGCAGCACGATGCCCAGCCCGGCCAGGCCACGCATCACCCGGCTGCGCAGTTCGATCAGGTGATCGATCAGGCTGGCTTCGGCTTGCTGCTCAGTCACTGCGCGGTCCGTCCTTGTTCTCGGCAGGATCGGCGGCTGGGGCGTCATTGCCAGAGGCGGGCATGATGGCCGGCGTATCGGCGCGTGTTTCCGGGGCGCTCACGGCGTTGCGCAGTTCGTCGAACTCGCGCTGTGCCTTCTGGGTGCCTTCATGCAGTGTCTGTTCGGCATCGCGCACGGCGGACTTGGCCTGCTCCATGTTGCGCTTGATTTCCTCGGCGGCCAGTTCACGCTCCAGTTCATCGCGGACGGAGTGCCACTGCGCACGCGCGCGGCGCACCCACAGGCCGGTGAAGCGCGCCGCCTTGGGCAGGCGCTCCGGACCCAGCACGACCAAAGCGACTACCGCGATGACGAGCAGTTCGGTGAAACCGATATCGAACATGGCGACAGAGGAACGGCCGGCTTAGCCGGCGTCGCGTTCGTTTTCTTTCCGGGTGGCGCCGGTTTCGTCGTTGCGTGACTGGTCGCCCAGCTGGCCAGCGGGCTTGTCCTCGTCCTTCATGCCTTCCTTGAAACCCTTGACCGCCTCGCCCAGGTCCTTGCCTGCGCTGCGCAAGCGCTTGGTGCCGAAGACCAGCAACACGACCACCAGCACGATGACCCAATGCCAGATGCTCAAACCGCCCATGATGTGCTCACGAAATGATGATCAGGACGCGCAGGATAACGCAGGCCGCCACTCGGGGGTTGTCGTGATGAACGTGATGGCGTGATTTCGCAGGAGCGGCCATTTTGGTGAAGGGTTGCTCTTGCAGCTCGAGCCTTGGACTACGGCGTGTCGTTCAGCGGCTCGGTCTTCACTTCTTCGTCGGCGACGGGCTGGAAGCCCTGGGTTTGCGGTGCCGCCACGGGTTGGGTGGTTGCGGCGGGCGGGGTTGCCTGTGCCGGTTTGGCCGGCTGTGCCTGCCCGCTGCGGGCATTGCGGGCGACGGCGGTGGCTTCCTCCAACTGGTCGCGGAAGCCGGTCACGGCTGCCGAGGGAGCGCCGGCGCGGTTTTCGAAGATGGCACGCGGGGTGGCGCTGCCGCCGTAGACATCGGCATTGG
>JBQGFJ010000309.1:0-4673 GCA_052040085.1 Pseudoxanthomonas sp. | reverse complement strand
CGTGACAGCACGCCCATTGGTGGCGGCAATGCGCAAAGCACCAAGATGATCAACCTGTTCGGTCTGGGTCCGGGGTTCACCAAGGTGTTGATCAATGGCCATCCGGTGGCCAACTTTCCGCTCAGCTACAACACGGGCGGTGGCGGCAACTTCACCGATCTTGCCAATATCCCCATGGTGATGGTGGAGCGCATCGAGATCCTTCCGGGCAGCCAGTCGGCCATCTACGGTTCGGATGCCATCAGTGGTGTCGTGAACATCATCCTGAAGCAGGATGTTGAAGGCGTGAACGTCAGTCTTCGCACGGGCATCTATTCCGATGGCGGTGGTCGCAACCAGCGTCTGCAAGTGGCCAGCGGGCACAGATGGAACCGGACATCGCTGGTCTATGCGGTTGAACACCGTAAAGCGGATCCGATCATTGCGCTGGATCGCGAGCTGACCGCACTGCGTCCGTACAACGATGATGCTTATGCCTACAACAACGCCACTGGTGTCTATTACGATCCCGGCGAGGCGGGTTGCGCACAGATGGCGCATTTGTTCGGCAACAGCATGGAATACCGTTTCAGGGCCGGAAACAATCCATTCTGCGGAACCGATTATTCCGCTTCCTTCAGCACTACCTTCGACAGCGAGCGTGAGGTGACCAGTGGTTATCTTTCGCTCAATCATGGATTCAGCGATAGCCTGACGGGCTATGTCGATCTCGGCTACACGCTCGGGCGCACGGGTTCCAACAGCCTGATGGTGTGGTACAGCGACCTGGTTCCCACGGCCAATGGCGGCTATCGCGTATCACGCAATTTCGCACCCGAGGAATTGGGCGGGCGCGACGTGAATGACACGGTCAACCGCACGCACCAATACGATGTGGCCTTGGGTTTGCACGGGCAGATTGCCAGCAGCGATTGGGATTTCGACGTCGGCTATGCGCGTTCGGCCTACAGCCTTAAGCAGTCCGCTTTCTTGCCTCTACAGCAGAGCATGAACAATTACCTGCGGGCCAGGTACTACGACATATCGCAGGTCTTCGTGCCGCTGACGCCGGAAGAGTACGCCGGATTCTCTGCCCGTCGGACCCGCAAATCCGAAACCGCGGTGGACCAGCTGACCGCCAAGGTGATCAATGTCGATCTGTTCAATCTTCCGGGAGGAGCCGCCGGACTCGCATTGCTGGCGGAGGCCGGACGGGAAACCTGGGAAGACCGGCCGGATGATCGCTACCGCGCCAATCAGTTCTTCGGCGGTGCGCAGCAGGCCAGCAATGGTGATCGTGATCGTTACGGATTCACGGCGCAGCTCGATATGCCCCTGCATGACATGCTCAAGTTGAGCACGGCGTTGCGCTACGACAGCTATTCCTACACCGGGAACGACATCAGCAGTGACACCTGGCGCGTGGGTCTGGAGTTCAGGCCGTGGCAGAGTTTGCTGATCCGGGCTGCTGCAGGTACTTCGTTCCAGGCGCCGGACATGGCTTACCTGTACACGGGCGAGACCTTCGGCAATCAGAACACATGGGACATCTACCAGTGCGATACGTTGGGCGTGCCGCGCACTTCCTCCGCTTGCCGTTACGTGATGGCGTCCTACACCTCCGGCAACCTGGATCTCCAGCCGGTTACCGCCCAATCCAAGAGCCTGGGTTTCGTGTGGTCGCCGTCGGATAGGTTCAGCGTGAATGCCGATTACCTGGACATCGAGATCAACGACGAAGTCCGCAACTTGAGCGTCCCCAATATCCTCACGGACGAAGCAAGTTGCCGGCAGGGCGGGGCAGCGTTGGCGCTGCCGAGTTGCGACGATGCCCTGTCACGCGTGATTCGTGATGGCAGCGGAAGGATCACCCGCATCAACGGGGGTTACTTCAATGTGGCCTACAAGCGCATGAAGACGTTGATGGCGGGTGCCGACTACCGCATTCCGACGGAGCGCTGGGGTGACTGGAAGATGGGGCTGTCCGGCAGCTACATCCTGGACTTCAAGCAGCAGAACGATGCGTTCTCGCCGGTGGTGGACGTGATCGAGAGTGGCCAGGGAATGTCCCTGTTCCGCAGCGTGATCAACGGCAGCATCGGTTGGGACAAGGGGCCTGTCAGCGCGACCCTGTATGGCGTCCGCTATGCGGAGAACGCGAACTTCGCCTTGCTGGCAGGTGGCTGGAACAGCACGCAATGGGGAACCCCGGGACGTGATCGTCCGTGGATCCTCTACAATGCCAGTGTCCGTTATCGCTTCGATGATGATGTATCCATCAGCGTGGTGGTCAACAACCTGCGTAACAGCATGCCGCCGAACCAGGGCTGGACCTCGTACCCGAACTACAACCCGCAGTTGTACAACGCGTATGGCCGTGCCCTGAGCATGGAGTTCGATTACCGCTTCTGAATCTCCGGGGCATCGCACCGGGTGGACCGCCATCGTGATGGTTGGTCCGCCTGGCGCGGGTGGGCTCCCCTTTTCTTGAATATCCAAACCAGGGCCGATTCCGTCGCGTAGTGGGACCGGTCGATGAGGAGCTGTTGTCGATGGAAAATCCACTGGCCTTGGCCGAACACCGTTTACTGACGCCTGCCGGACTCTCGTCACGCGATCTCGACGGTGTTTTCGCCCATCTGATGAAAGCATCGGTGGACGAATCCGATCTCTATTTCCAGCATGTGCGCAACGAGTCGTGGTCGATCGAAGACGGTGTCGTCAAGAGTGGCAGGCATGGTGTCGAGCATGGCGTCGGTATTCGTGCGGTTAGCGGCGAGAAGACCGGGTTCGCTTATTCCGATGTCATCGATCTTCCCTCCATGCTCGAGGCGGCCGGATGCGCCCGCGCCATCGCGCGTGCCGGGTCGGCGGGTGTCTCCTTGCCACTCGCGGTGGCGACCGGTCGTGGACTGTATCCGGCCATCGATCCCATTGATGACCTGTCGGATGCCGCCAAGATTGCGTTACTGCATGAAATCGATGCCGTCGCCCGCGCACACGATCCTCGGGTGAAGCAGGTGATGGCCACGCTGATGGCCACGTCCGAAAGCATCATGGTGGCGGCTTCGGACGGGACATTGTGCGCGGACATCCGGCCCCTGGTACGTGTCTCCGTACAGGTCATTGCCGAAAGCCATGGCCGCCGTGAATCCGGGAATTCCGGGGGCGGCGGGCGCTACGGGTTTTCGGAAATGATCGCCAGTGGCGCGGCGGCAGGTTATGCGATGGAGGCGGCACGGCGTGCCCTGGTCAATCTGGAGGCAATCGATACCCCGGCCGGTGAAATGGAGGTGGTGGTAGGGCCGGGCTGGCCTGGTGTGCTGCTGCACGAGGCCGTTGGACACGGGCTGGAAGGAGACTTCAATCGCAAGCAGACGTCGGTTTTCTCCGAGCGCATGGGGCAACGCGTGGCGGCCAAGGGCGTCACCATCGTGGATGACGGCACCCTGGCCGGCCGCCGTGGCTCGCTGTCCATCGATGACGAAGGTACGCCGACCGGCTGCACGACATTGATCGAGGATGGTGTGTTGAAGGGTTACATGCACGACCGGATGAGCGCACGGCTGATGGGCAAGGCGAGGACCGGCAATGGCCGCCGCGAATCGTTCAAACACCTGCCCATGCCGCGCATGACCAATACCTACATGCTGGCCGGCGAACGCGATCCGTCGGAGATCGTGCGCTCGGTGAAACGTGGCCTGTATGCGGTGAACTTCGCCGGTGGTCAGGTCGACATCACCAGTGGCAAATTCGTGTTTACCGCCAGCGAGGCTTATCTGATCGAGGACGGAAAAATCACCGCGCCGGTCAAGGGTGCAACGCTGGCCGGCGCCGGTGCCGAGGTGCTGACGCGGGTGTCGATGATCGGCAACGACCTGCAGCTCGACGCCGGTATTGCCACGTGCGGGAAGGCAGGGCAGAGCGTTCCGGTGGGCGTGGGCCAACCCACGCTCAAGGTGGATGGAATACTGGTGGGAGGGTCCGCGGCATGACGCGCACTTCACTTGCCAGCGTGAAACACGCGCATGTGGCAGTCGATTCGGCTGATCTGGCCGGGATGTGCGAGGACGTCGTGGACGCTTGCATGAGAGCGGGTGCCGACCAGGCGGAAGTGCACGCGCGCAGTGGCTCGGGCTTAAAGGTCGAGGTCCGCATGGACCAGGTGGAGACCATCGCCCGGCGGCAGGATCGCAGTCTGCGCATCGTGGTGTTCCGCAACGGCTGCAAGGGCGTTGCGGAGACCGGCGACTTTGCGCCGGAATCGATAGCCGTAGCGATGGACAAGGCGCGCTCCATTGCGAACCGTGTGGAGCCCGATCTGCATGGCGGCCTGGCCGATCCCGGGTTGTATGCCCGCGAGTTCACCGATCTGGATGTCTGGCATCCCTGGGATGTGGATACGGAGCATGCCATTGGTATCGCGCGTGATATCGAGCAAGCCGGACGTGCGGTGGATGCGCGCATCCGCACCTCCAATGGTGCTGCGATGGATACACGCAGGGTCTTGTCGGCCAGTGCCAATTCACTGGGTTTCATCGGCACGCACCGTGCCACGTCACATGAGATGTCCGCTTCTTTCGTGGCGGGGGATTCCGCCGGCATGCAGCGGGATGGCTGGCATGACGTTGCTTGTGCAGCCAGTGACCTGATGGAGCCGGGAGCACTGGGCAGGATGGCGGCCAGTCGTGCTG
>JBQGFJ010000308.1:0-23086 GCA_052040085.1 Pseudoxanthomonas sp. | reverse complement strand
GTCCTGGCCAGCGCAAGCCATGATTGCTGTTCGGCGGGGCTCAGCGTCCTTGGGCTCAGCGCTGCCACGGCCATGCGCGCATTGCCATCCAGGCTATCCCACACATGCAGCAGCCCTTCGGGCTCTTCCCTCTCGGCCGTGGTTTCGGACAGGGCAGCTTCCGCGCGCTTCCTCAATTCATGGGGCCCGCCCGGCGAGATGGCACTTCCCGACCCCAGTGCCCAGTCACGCCAGGCAACGGCCGCACTGGAGCCTGCCGGCAACAGCCGGCCAAGCGTGGCGACGATGCGCTCCGCCTGGGAGGCGGCCGCACTCGCATCGTGGTTGTAGACACCGACAGCCTGATCGGGCATCCCCGTTTTCCCCATGCGCAGACATGATGCTCTGCGGCGTTTCCATCTCTCCCTATCCGGCCAGCATACCTCGACAGGCCAGCGTTCGCGCCCCGATATCCGTCCGGGACCCCATTTAGCCCCGATGAGCGTTTATGGAATGCATGTACGGTGCCATTTCCCTGCTTGCGATCCCATCGGGGGACCTCTCCGAGCCCTGCAAAGCCACCATGCCGAGTACATCCGGCTTTGCAGTCGGGGACGGAACGCTTAGTCTGGCAACGGTGAACGACATTGCGGAACCCGGGGATGAAACACTGATGCTGGCCTTCGCGGCCGGCGATGCGACTGCGTTCGAGCAACTCTACGCCCGCCACCGGGGCGCCTTGTACCGCTTTCTCCTCCGCCAGTTGCGTGACAATGCACTGGCCGATGAATTCTTCCAGGATGTCTGGCAACGCGTCATCGCCGCCCGTCACGGCTGGAAGCCGGAAGCTGCCTTCACCACCTGGCTGTTCCGCATCGCGCACAATCGCCTCAACGACCACTGGCGCGCACGCAAGCATCGTCCTCCCGCACCCGAGGATGCCGACGAACGGATGCTGCAAGTGGCGGACCCGGAAACCCCGGAGCGCGTGCTGTCCGAATTCGAGCAACGACGCCAATTGCAGCTGGCGCTGGATGAGTTGCCGGACGACCAGCGCGAAGTCGTGCTGTTGAGGCTGGAACAGGAACTGACCCTGGAGGAAATCGGCCAGATCACCGGCGTGGGCCGGGAAACGGTCAAATCACGATTGCGCTACGCCATGGACAAGCTGCGCACGAGACTGAGCTCATGAACCGCCCTTACGAACCCTTCACCGACGAAGAGCGCCAACTGGCCTCCCGGCTGGAAAAGCTGGGGCCGCACGGTGGACCTTCGCCCGCGCTGGATGCCCGCATCCTGGCGGCCGCGCATTCCGCCGTGGCCGCCGCGCCCGTCGCACGCCGCAAACCGCGCTGGCCGGTGGCCTTCGGACTGGCAGCCTCTGCCGTACTGGCCGTGGGCGTGGCCTGGCAACTGCGCCCCCTGCAGGAAGATGCCTTCGAGCGGCAGGCACCGGCGGCGGGCTCGCCCGCTCCGGCATCCGCTGTCATGGCCGAAGAGCAGGAGACCTTGTCCGCGTCCGCTGCCGAAGCCGATCTCACGGCAAGCGAAGCCACAAAACCAGCCATCGAAACGCCAGCAGCGGTATCTGCACCTGTACTTATGCCGCCACCAACGGCATCCCGTGCAGACAAAGCCCGGACACAATCCGAAGCTGTCCCACAAGTACCGTCCACCCCCGCCCGCAAAGAGGCGGCACCTCCGCCGGCACTCGAATCCTCCCCGGCAGCGGATGCCTATTTGCCTCCATCACCACCAGCGCCTCCTGCTCCGCCGCCTCCACCGCCGCCTCCACCGCCCCCTCCAGTGGCCGCCCCGGCCCCGCAAGCCGCGCCCGTGGCGGACGCCGAACCCGCCATGGAATTCACCGCCGAGCCCGAAGAAGTCACCGTGACCGGTGCCAGGGTGATGGCAAACCGTGAAAGCAGTGCGGCACGTGCCGAAGCTGCTCGACGGTCCAGGGCCGAACAACAGGCCCGCCGTGCGCCCGAAGTCCGCAATCTTGCCCGTGCAGCTGCCCCCGCATCCGTACCGGCTGCGAGCCCGATAGCGCAGGACGCCACGCTGCCCGTCGAAGACTGGCTGCAACGCATCCGTGAACGGCGTGACAGCGGTGCTTTGCAGGATGCCCGCGACAGCCTGCGCTCCTTCGTGGAAGCCCACCCCCAACATCCGCTGCCGGACGACCTGCGCCCGCTGCTCGACACTCCATGAGCTTTACCCTGGTCGCCCCGGCCTCGCATGTGATCGAGGTCAAGCACAGTCGCTTCATCGCACACGCTGCCCCGGTCTCCACCCCCGAGGCAGCCTTGGCATTCCTGCGCGACGTGGGCGACCCTGCCGCTACCCACAATTGCTGGGCCTACCGTATCGGCAGTGAATATCGTTCCAGCGACGACAACGAGCCCTCCGGCACGGCGGGGCGCCCCATCCTGGCGGCCATCGACGGGCAGGATTGCGACCACGTGATGGTGGTGGTCACCCGCTGGTACGGCGGCATCAAGCTGGGGGCCGGCGGGCTGGTGCGCGCCTACGGAGGCGCCGCTGCCGAATGCCTGCGGCTGGCCGCGAAACAGGCCATCATCGCCATGCAGGACATCTGGCTGGCGGGCCCGTTCGACATCATGGGCGACCTGCATGCCGCGGTAACCGCGTACGGCGCCGAAAAGCGGGAAGAACGCTTCGATGCTTCGGGCGTCTCCCTGCATCTGCGTTTACCTGCGGAACACGTGCAGACCTTGAAAATCCACCTCCGCGACGCCACCCGTAACCGGGTGCGCTTTTCCTCCGCGGATGCGCCTGACCCGAGCGCCACGGAACCGGATAAGCATGACTGACAACGCCATCGACCCTTCCTTGCAGGACGCCCCCGCGCCCGGCAAACCGCCTCGCGCCAAATTGGGCACGCTGCGCGCGTTGTGGCCATTCGTGCGCAAGCACACCGGGCTGTTCGTCGCCTGGATGGCGGCGCTTGCCGTAGCCTCGGCCGCCACCTTGAGCCTGCCGATCGCCTTCCGGCAAATGATCGACCATGGCTTCACGGATGGCGCCAATATCAATCGCGCCTTCCTGTTCCTGTTCGTGGTGGCGGTGGTGCTGGCACTGGCGAGTGCCGCGCGCTTCTACTTCGTTTCGTTGCTGGGCGAGAAAGTGGTCTCCGACCTGCGCCAGCAACTGTATTCGCACCTGATCGGATTGGATGCCGAATTCCACGACCGCAGCCGCAGCGGTGAACTGGTGTCGCGACTGTCTGCCGACAGCGAGCTGTTGCGCAATGTCGTGGCTACCAGCATGTCGGTGGCCCTGCGCAGCAGCGTGACGGTGATCGGCAGCCTGGTGATGCTGTTCGTCACCAGTCCGCGACTGGCCTCGTTTGCATTGATCGGGATTCCACTGGCGGTACTGCCCATCGTGCTGGGTGCCCGGCGATTGGAAAAAGCCTCGCGTGCCAGCCAGGACCGGGTGGCCGACGCCAACAGCCTGGCCAACGAAACCCTGGGCGCGGTGCGCACGGTGCAGGCACATGCGCGCGAACCCTATGAGCGCGAGCGCTTCGGCAGTGCCATCGCAACCGCCGTGGATACCGCGCGCCGCCGCATTCGTGCACAGGCGTGGGTGACCGCCGGCGCCATCACCCTGATCTTCGGCGCCATCGTGCTGGTGCTATGGATGGGCGCGCATGACGTGATTGCCGGCAACATGACGGCAGGCACGCTGGGACAATTCGTGCTGTATGCACTGATCGGCGGCGGCTCCGTGGGCGCGCTGGCCGAAGTCTGGAACGAGCTGCAACGCGCTTCCGGCGGCATGGGGCGGATTGCCGAATTGCTGCAGGAATCACCGCGGATCACCGCACCTGCCACGCCACGGCACTTGGTCCAGCCCGTGCGCGGCGAAATCCGTTTCGAACAGGTCAGCTTCCGTTATCCGTCACGCCCGGACCTGCCGGCGCTGGATGGTTTCGACCTGAGCGTACGCCCTGGTGAAACAGTGGCGCTGGTAGGACCCTCAGGCGCTGGCAAGAGCACGGTGCTGTCCATGCTGCTGCGATTCCATGACGTGCAGGCAGGGACGATTCGCCTGGATGGCGTGGATGTGCGCGAACTGGATCCCACCGAGTTGCGCGAGCAGATCGCCTTGGTGCCGCAACATCCCACCCTCTTCGCTGCCAGTGCAGCGGACAATATCCGTTACGGACGCCTGGAAGCTACCGACGCCGAGGTATTGGCCGCAGCCGAAGCCGCAGAAGCCGATGACTTCATCCGTGAATTGCCGGAAGGCTTCGACAGTCAACTGGGCGAACGCGGCGCGCGCCTCTCTGGCGGCCAGCAACAACGCATCGCCATTGCCCGCGCCCTGCTGAAGGATGCACCTGTACTCCTGCTGGACGAGGCCACCAGTGCACTGGACGCGCAGAGCGAGCGCGCCGTGCAACACGCGCTGGAAAGACTGATGGAGGGCCGCACCACGCTGGTCGTGGCCCATCGTCTTGCCACCGTCCTGAAAGCCGACCGCATCGTGGTGATGGACCGGGGCCGCATCGTCGCCCAAGGCACGCATGCGGAACTGCTGGCACAGGATGGCCTGTATGCAGAACTGGCCCGGCTGCAGTTCATAGACTGACGAACCACGCCTCGAAGTCACAGGTTGCAGCTGGCGCAAACAGCCTTTAGTATAACTTTCGTTATAACAAAGACTCGTTTGCCATGAAACTCAAGATCACCACCATCGGTAACTCCGCCGGCGTCATCCTGCCCAAAGAACTGCTAGCCCGCCTGCGTCTGGAGAAAGGCGACGAACTGTACGCACTGGAAACACCGGATGGCGTCAAGCTGACCCCGCACGACCCCGAATTCGCCGCACAGATGGAAGTCGCCGAGCAGATCATGCGCGAGGATCGCCAAGTGCTGCGCAAGCTGGCTCAGTGATTCCGCAATGATCCTCTGGATTGACAGGACGTTGGCGCTGGCCATCCACGACCGGCAACTCGCTGAGCACGGCGGTGGCAGCGGTGTGCGCGATGATGCGCTGCTCGACTCCGCGCTTGCGCGTCCACAGCAGTTGCATGCCTATGGAAACCCACCACCGGACTTGGCTGACCTCGCTGCCAGCCTCGCCTTCGGCTTGGCACGCAACCACCCTTTCATTGACGGCAACAAGCGTACTGCACACGTCTGCTATCGCGTGTTCATCACCCTCAATGACGGCGACCTGGTGACAACGGACGAAGATAAATATGTCGCCATGTTGAGCCTGGCGGAAGGCACCGTCAGCGAACCCGAATTCGCCGACTGGCTGCGATCACGCATCGTGATGAAACCGGCTGGCAAGGTGCAGGAAGAAGCCGTGAACTATCCAGAGTAAGTTTGCGGCCAGCTAATCTCAATTAAAGCATTTACCACCTAAACCGTTTACTTCGACCATTCACTGGAAAGCATTTCCGCCTGCTGAAGGACAAGCTCTACAGCATCCGATTGCTTATCTGGAGGATACCTCCATCTCTGAAGAGTCCGTCGCACCAAGATTCGCAATTTAGCCCGCACGCTTTCGCGCACCTGCCAATCCACTGTGGTACTGCTACGCAGTTTCTCGGTGATCTCGACAGCGATCTTCTTCAAGGTATCGTCGCCTAACTCCCGCACGGCGCTTTCGTTGTTGGCCAGCGCATCGTAGAAGGCGATCTCGTCCGGGTTCAGTCCTAGCGCGGCCTCACGTTCCAGCGCGGCCTGGAAGTCCTTGGCCATCTGGATCAACTCCTCGATGACCTGTGCCGTCTCCACCGCCCGGTTGTGATACTTGCGCAAGGTTTCCAGCAGACGGTCGCCGTATTTCTTCTCCTGCACCACGTTGTTGCGCGCCCGCGCCTTGATCTCGTCGCGCAGCAGCTTCTCCAGCAATTCCACCGCCAGGTTGCGGCCCTTCATCTGCCGCACGTCTTCCAGGAATTCTTCCGACAAGAGGCCGATATTGGGCTTACCCAGGCCCGCTAGGGCGAAGATATCCGCCACGCCGTCTGCCACGATGGCGTTGTCCAAAATTTGCTTCAGCGCGCTGTTCTTGTCTGCGTCGGAACGCTTGCGGTCCACTGTGGTGAACTTGACGATGGCGGCCTTGACGGCGGCGAAGAAGGCAATTTCGGTGCGCAGCGTGGCAGCTTCATCGAGCGTGCTGCACAGAGAAAACGCCTTGCTTACGGCCAACATGGCATCGAGGAAGCGTTGCTTGCCGTCCTTCAGACCCAGGATATGGTTGGCCACTGGCACCAACAGTTGCAGTGCATCCGTTTCGAACCCGCTGTAATCAAAGCCGTGCATCAGCCCGCGCACGATGTCCAGCTTCTCCAGCAGCACCGCCAGGGCCTCAGCCGCGTTGTGCGCCGGGTCGCCCTTGCCCTTGGATTCGGTGTAGGTCTTGAGCGCCGCTTTCAGTTCGTTGGCAATGCCGATGTAATCCACCACCAATCCACCGGGCTTGTTGCGGAACACCCGGTTGACGCGGGCAATGGCCTGCATCAGGTTGTGGCCCTTCATGGGCTTGTCTACATACATGGTGTGGCAGCAGGGCGCGTCGAAGCCCGTCAACCACATGTCGCGCACGATCACCAGCCTTAACGGGTCGGCCGGGTCCTTGAAGCGCTTTTCAAGGCGTTTCTTCACTTGCTGGCTGTACAGGTGCGGTTGCAGCAAGGGCTTGTCTGCTGCTGAGCCAGTCATTACCACCTTGATTGCACCCTTTTCCGGGTGAGCGTCGTGCCAATCCGGACGCAGGGCAACGATGGCGTTGTACAGCTCGGCGCAGATGTCGCGGCTCATACAAACGATCATCGCCTTGCCTTCCAGCGTGGCAGTGCGTGTCTCGAAATGCTGCACCAGGTCGGCAGCCACCTGTTCCAGACGCGGCTGCGCGCCCACCAGCTTGGTCAGTGCGGCCCAATCGCTCTTGGTCTTCTCGCGGGCGGTGAGGTCTTCCTCGTCCTCGATGACCTCATCCACCTGGACATTGAGCGCGTCGATCTCGGCCTGATTCACATCCAGCTTGGCAAGGCGGCTTTCATAGTAGATCGGCACCGTCGCGCCATCGTCCACCGCATCCTGGATGTCATAGATACTGACGTAATCGCCGAACACTGCCCGCGTGTCTTTGTCTTCCAACGCAATCGGCGTGCCGGTGAAGCCGATGAAGGTGGCATTAGCCAGCGCGTCGCGCAGGTGCTTGGCGTAGCCGAACACGTACTTGCCGGTCTTGGTGTCCAGCCGCCCCTTCATACCATACTGGCTGCGGTGCGCTTCGTCGGAAATCACCACGATATTGCTGCGGTCCGACAGCAGCGGGTGCTGCTCCTCGTCCTCCAGCAACGCGAACTTCTGCACCGTGGTGAAGATGATGCCGCCCGCCTCGCGCGAGGCCAGCATCTCGCGAAGTTCCTCGCGGCTGTCGGCTTGCACTGGCGTTTGCCGGAGCAGGTCTTCGGCGGCGCAGAAGGTGCCGTACAACTGCCCGTCCAGATCGTTGCGGTCGGTTACCACCACCAGCGTGGGGTTCTTCATCTCCGGCTGCTGCAACAGCTTGCCCGCGTAGCAGGCCATGGTGATGCTCTTGCCCGAACCTTGCGTATGCCATACCACTCCGGCCTTGCGGCTGCCGGGCTGCACTTCCTTGCCGTAAGTGGCACGCGGCTCCTGCACCTCCAGCAGACCTTTGTTCAGGTTGCTGGCGGCAATCACCGTGGCCTTCACTGCCTCGCGCACCGCATGGAACTGGTGGTAGCCTGCGATCTTCTTGATGATCTGATCGGCATCCTGCTCGAATAGTACGAAGTGACGCACATAGTCGAGAAACAGCGCAGGCTCGAAAAACCCGCGCACCAGCGTTTCCAGTTCGAACTCCAGCAGCGGCCGGTCATCCTCATTGGCAATCGCCCGCCAGGGCTGCATGCGCTCCTGATTGGCCGTCAGCGATCCCAGCCGCGCCGTGAAGCCATCGCTGATCACCACCGCCACGTTGGTGTTGAACAGGTCGTTGATCTCTTCCTTGTAGGTCTGGATCTGGTTGAAGGCATCCCAGATGTCGGTCTGCTCGTTGGCCGGGTTCTTCAGCTCAATCACCGCCAGCGGCAGGCCATTGACGAAGGCCACCAGGTCCGGGCGGCGCGGCTGTTTGGTGCCTGTCACAGTGAACTGGCTGACCAGCAGGACGTCGTTGTTGCGTGGATTTGCGAAGTCGATGAGATTGACCAGATCGCTGCGTTTTTCGTCGCCCGCTGAAAACTCGACGGGAATGCCGGACAACAGCAGTCGATGCACATGGCGGTTGCGTGCAATCAGCAGCGGCTCGCTGACCGTCAGAAGTTCGTGTGCCGCCTGCTCCAGCGCCGCGGCGGGGATATGCGGATTGATGCGTGTGAGCGAAACCAACAGGCGTTCGCGCAGTACGGTCTGACGATAGTCGGAGCGGGCAGGTTGGTCTCCATCGGGCGCAATGTCTGGACCCTGTGTGTACGTCCAACCGAGGCTCCCGAACCACCCAATGCAGAGGTCTTCGAGTTGTTGTTCAGTAATCATCTCACCTCCGCTGTCCGCTGCTTCACCGCATCCATGATTTGTTCGACCACTTCATCACGTAGTTGCGATGGATAGCCATTCTTTCGCAACGTGACTCGGATAACGTTACGCATTCGAGCCTGAGCGTCTTCGCGCTTGTCCCAATCTACAACCTGGTGTTTGGAAATATCGCGGGACAGCTCGCTGGCAATCAACGCGATACGCCCTGGTTCCACTTGCTGCGCTTCAGGATGTGCACGCAAGATGGCCTCAATGCTGAAAGATGTTTGCTCCGAATCAATGATGGGAGCCTCCACAACGCCCACAGATGGAACAGAAGGCACTTGAACAACTTGAGTAGCCATCGAGCGCTCACGCTCTGCTGCCTGTGCAAGGCTGGTCTCTTCCTCCGCTTCGGCGGTTGCGATATTGCAATAATCAGACGCGCCGATCAGATCAGGAAAGAGGCTGGCATGATGCACGTTCATCCGCCGCAGATGGCGCAAGCAAACATCACGTTCTTCGTTACGGATATAGATCTTGCAGATGTATCGGGCCAATAAATCGGGCTGATCCTCTTCTGCTGCAGAGCGCAGCTCCTCATCCTCAAAAGCCTTGTCGTCGGCTAAAACATTCGCCAGCTTGTTTTCTATCGTGGCATCGTCAGGGGAGAAGGTGAACAGTCCGGCCTGATTAACCAATCTTCCATAGCTATCCTTGCGCGGCTCCCAAAGTCGAATGCCTGTTTCGCCCTCATTCTCTAGAATAAAACTTTTGTTAAGCACATAGACAACCCGGTAGGGGTTTTCCTCTTCATCCTTGCTGTCGGCCTTTGCAAAAGCAAAAAACAAAGCAACATAAGGAGAGTACGTCCAGTCCAACAAGGGCGTCATCAGCCCGTGATGCTGACCAATGGACCAAAGCTCGTCATTCTCATCTACAAGACTGCTGTCGCTTAGTCGCCCACGAATCGCTCTCTTGAAGCGTTCAAGCTGGGCTTCAGCCAAATTCTTGGTAACTATCCCATTGGCAGATAGGCGACCTAATGTAGGCATAAGGCTCCAATCAGAGCGGCGTTGCCCACGAAAAATCAGTTGTACGCCAAAACGATTAAAGAATGGGCTCTCTAGTAACTCAGTGTAATTTCGCCAAGACTCCAAGCGTGTTACCGGGATACGACCGCTGCGCTCGTCCGCCATGACTTCAAAGCACTGTTCACCAGTTCTCCATACCGGAATTCTCTCGAAATAATCCGTGCGTTGTTCGTCTGGGAGGGGGCTCTCTTGTTGAGTCATTGAGCATCCTCATTAAGTGGGCACGAAACAGAAAGTTCTCCAGACATAAGTTTGGGGAGAAGCGTGTCACGCGTTAGAGCCAGCTTCCGCCCTTGTGCATCATGCCTCCGCTCCAGAATCGGACTAACCATTGCAAAGAAGACTTCTAAGACCGAATTCGGGGGGGCAACTACCAGCTCGGCCTCAAGGAAATGGGACGTTTGAAAATTGGCAATTCCGGTACTCTGATTCTGATACTCCCAAGTCTTTCCTTGTTGATAGATGTAGGACAGATGCAAACTAAGTACTACACCAACCTCAAGGCTGACAGGCCTCAAAAGTCGGCAAAAGCTGGCGGGCTCGACGGGACAATCAAACTCTCGCAGCGCGTTGGCAGTCATATGAAATGATCTGCCTGTAGGCTGATCTTTGCTGCCACCTGAAACCTCCAAAACAATATCGCCAACTTGTAGGCGTCGCGTGGCGAGCTTTTTTTTATTCGTATATCGAATGGGCGCTCGGCTTATTTGAGCTTGATCTAAGTCTGGGATGTCGGTGCCGCGAATGATTGCTACACGCGTGTCATTCACGGTATCCGGTGCTTCTGTCCCCCAATCGCCGCCAATAGTGTGCGAAAGCAAGCAACCAAATGGAACAGAGTTCCACCCCTTTGGAATCTCCCCCGACTCTGACTCTTCCATCGCATCGGGAAACAGCGCGGCGGTGGCGGCGAGTTGGTCATGGTGTTCGCGGGGCATCTGGTCGAGTTCGGCGTCGGTCTTGCCACTGATAGCGCGCATGGCGGCGCGCAGCGGGTCCTGGCCTTGTTCGATGGCGGCAATCTTGGCCTTGACCGGGTTGAAATCGACAAACCAAGACTTGAAGATGGCTTGCGCCATGGCTTCGAGGGTTTGGTTGATACGGCGGTTGATCTCAATTTTGTCATCTAGTGAGGACAGAATTTTTGCAATCGCCTTCTGGTCATCAATTTTTTTCGGACACCTGATCGAAAATGACTCGATCATTCCTTTTGTAAGTGCATTTCGAGTAGCTCCAACAGCCGCTAATCCAAGCATATGCGCCTGCATCGCAGGAGATACTAGGAAATACCGTAGATAAGTAGGCCAAAGTTTTTTTTGATCTGCCCGAATAATGGCAACATGTTGATTGACTCGTGCAGGCAGCACCTCTTTCTTTATCTGGCAAGCACGTGCCACAGAATCTCCAGTGATATTGAGCAAAACATCAAGCTCTTCCACTTGGACATTTGCCAACCCGTGGGCTAGTTTTTCGTCCAGGTAAACCATCCCATCTTTAAAGAAACCTTCGTTGTAGACGTTTTGGCTGCGGATGAACGCAATTGGGCCTTCATCCAGATATACCGAACCGCCACCTCTTGGGGTAGCACCACTACCGATTTTCGTGCACGCCTCCCCAAGACGGATATCTACCCACTCCATCATTCCGCCTCCAACTTATGAGGAAATGGGAAGCCCAATCCTTCCAAATTCTCCCTGATCTCCGCTTCCAGCTTCGCACTTTCCGCAAACTTCCCGGCCAGTTGCGCCGTCAGCCGCTGCATCTTCTCGGCAAAGGGTTCGCCGTCATCTTCCTGCTCCGCCGCGCCCACATAGCGCCCCGGCGTCAACACATGCTCATGCTTGCGCACATCTTTCAGTTCAGCGGAATAGCAGAAGCCGGGCACATCCTCGTATCCCTCGCCCTGCTGCCAAGCATGGAAGGTATCGGCAATTTTCTGGATATCGTACAGAGTAAAGTCGCGCAGCACGCGATCCTTCATGTAGCCCATCTGGCGGGCGTCGATGAATAGGAACTCACCACGCCGGTCGCGCTTTTTCTTGTCCAGCGCAAAGCCGTTCTGCTTGTCGCGGGTCAGGAACCAGATGCAGGCGGGAATCTGGGTGTTGGTGAACAACTGGCCGTGCAGCGCGACCATGCACTCGACGTAGTCGTCCTCGACCAGCAGCTTGCGGATTTCGCCTTCGTTGTTGGTGTTGGAACTCATCGAACCGTTGGCCAGCAGCAGCGCCATGCTGCCGGTAGGCGCGAGGTGCCAGAGCATGTGCTGCAACCAGGCGAAGTTGGCGTTGCCCTGCGGCGGCGTGCCGGCGATCCAGCGCGGATCGTTCGCCAGCTTTTCGTTCCACCATTCCTTCATGTTGAAGGGTGGGTTGGCCATGACGAAATCGGCGCGCAGGTCCGAGTGCAGGTCGTTGAGCAGGGTGTCGGCTGGGCCGGTGCCGAAGTTGAAGTCGATGCCGCGGATGGCCATGTTCATCGCCGCCAGCCGCCAGGTGGTGGGGTTGCTCTCCTGCCCATAGACGCTGATCTGTCCACTCTTGCCATTGGCGGCCTTGCCGCCGTGCTGTTCGATGAATTCCTCGCTCTGTACAAAGAAGCCGCCGGAGCCCATAGCCGGGTCATAAACACGGCCCTTGAACGGCTGGAGCATTTCCACAATCAGGGTGACGATGCTCTTGGGCGTGTAGTACTGGCCGCCCTTCTTGCCTTCGGCTAGGGCGAACTGGCCGAGGAAGTATTCGTAGACGTGGCCGAGGATGTCCTTGGATTTCAGGTTCAGCGGCTGACCCTTGTATTCCTTGGCGCTGAAATCGGTATCCGAGAAGTGACTGATCAGCCCGGCCAGCTTGCTGGAATCGAGCTGCACGCGGGCGAAGTCCTTGTTAAGCACGTTCTTCAGGCGGACGTTCTCGCGCTCGACGGCCTCCATGGCGTTGTCGATTAGCCAGCCGACCGAACGCATCTTATCCGGAACCATTACCAAGTCACCGGCCTCATCTCTGATATGGCGTCCCTCACTATCACGCTTAGGAACAAACCAAGGAAGCTCGCTCCCAGGAGGCAGTTGTGCCAAGTCCCGTAGTGTTTCCCAGCGTGCTTGAGATGGCACCCAGAACACGTTCTTTTCGGTGTAGTAGTCGCGCACTTCCAGCTCGGCGGCAATGCTTTCTTCGTACTCCTCGGTGCCTGCGCCGCCGTATTCGTCCGGATCCATGTAGTAATCATGATCCGGGTTGGTGAACTGCTCACGCAGCTCCCGCTGGCGTTCCTCGAAGGCATCGGATACGTACTTGAGGAATATCAACCCAAGCACGACGTGCTTGTACACGGCTGCGTCAAGGTTGGAGCGTAGCTTGTCGGCGGCGGTCCAGAGTTTCTTTTCCAGATCGTTGAAGAACTGTTGTTCGATATGACTCATGCAAAAGGCCCCGTCAGAATTCCTGTCTTTTTCCAGCGTGCCGATCAGGCCGGCCAATACAGCCGTTTCAGTGGCACGATGCGTTTGGTTTCAGCGTCGGTGGCGTCGTAGTGCTCGATCAGAGCCCGCACTACATGGTCCAGCGTCCACATGGCCAGCGGAATAGATGCCCGGTCTGCTTCGTACTGAGCATCCTTGGTGAAGCCACCGGTGCTGACATATAGCCCACGATCATCCTTGTGCCGACCACCGAGGAAACTGCGGATTTCCTGGCTACCCATCTGTCCCTTGCGGTGCTTGACCTCCACGACGATACGCGGATGTTCGAAGCCAAAACCATCAGGCGAGGCAACGATATCCTTGCCTCGATCCGCGCCCGGAGGGGAAACCTGAGTTTTATAGCCCATGGCACGCAGGATGCCGGCGACCAGTTGCTGCATGTCGTCCCAATCGAGCTCATTGACCCGATCCTTGATACGTTCCAGGGCGTGGGACTCGATATCGGCCAGTGGGTCAGCGATGACGTCCTCAGCCTCATCTTCCACGACTGGCACTGGCTTGCCTTTCAAAGTCGCCTGCATTTCGGCTGCAGCGCTGGACGGCACCTCGAAGAGGGTCAGAGTCGAACCAAGACTGTTCTTTGTACTGGTGCCTAAGCTGTCACGCGGCAGTTCCTGGGTATGCCACCGCACCTTACGCGCCAGCGACATACCTTGCTCGGCCCAATCCGGATGGTACTCAGCTGGACCGGTGACCTTGCCGATCGAATAAAGCCGATTGGCCGGGGAGTAGGTGACGATCCAATCGCCATCTTGGATATCATTGACGAAGCGCCAGACCTGAGATGCACCCGATACTGCCGTGCCTTGTTTTGCTTGGGGTTCGGCAGACTGGTATACGGCTATCAGCTCTTTGCGTCCGATACCGGCTACAGCGTGAGCCGCTAGTTGATTCCAGCCCACAGCAGCTACGCCGCGTTCACGAAAGGCGTCATACAGACTGCCACCTTCACCACGCACCATCCACATGCGCCCCATAAAACACTCCCCTTGTGTTTGCATAGCCACATCATAAATAAGAAGCCCCACTTACGTGGGGCTTCTCTGAATATGGACTACTGAACGTGATCAAGCAAACGGATCCTGCAACACCATGGTGTGCTCGCGGTCCGGACCGGTGCTGACGATGGCCAGCGGGCAGCCGGCCAGTTCTTCCAGCGCACGCAGGTACGCACGGGCAGCATGCGGCAGCTTGTCCCATTCGGTGATGCCGTGGGTGTTCTCATCCCAGCCCGGGAACTCCAGGTACACCGGAGTGATTTCATCCCAGCCGGCGGCATCCAGCGGCGCATATTCGGTGCGCTTGCCACGGTATTCGTAAGCAATGCAGACCTTGAGCGACTTCATGCCATCCAGCACGTCGAGCTTGGTGATACACAGGCCGCTGATGCCGTTGATGGCCACGGCGCGCTTCAGCGCCACGATGTCCATCCAGCCACAACGGCGCGGACGGCCGGTCGATGCACCGTATTCCTGGCCACGATCACGGATGCCCTGCCCGATCTCATCGTCCAGTTCGGTAGGGAACGGGCCACCACCCACGCGCGTGGCATAGGCCTTGGCGATACCCAGCACGTAGTCGATGGCATCCGCGCCCACGCCGGTTCCGGCATAGGCACCACCCACGGTGGTGTTGGAGCTGGTGACGTAGGGATAGGTGCCGTGGTCGATGTCCAGCAAAGCACCCTGTGCGCCTTCGAACAACACGCGCTTGCCTGCCTTGCGCAGGTCATGGAGGATGCCGGCCACGTCGGACTTCATCGGCTCGATGTATTCACCGAATGCCAAGGCTTCGTCCAGCGTCTTCTGGAAGTCCACGGCTTCCACGCCCAAGTACTTGGTCAACACGAAGTTGTGGTAATCCAGCGCCGCACGCAGTTTTTCGGCCAACTGGTCCGGATAGTGCAGGTCGGCCACGCGGATACCACGGCGCGCCACCTTGTCTTCATAGGCCGGGCCAATGCCGCGGCCGGTGGTGCCGATGGCCTTGCCGCCAGCCGCCTTCTCGCGCGCCTGGTCCAGGGCAATGTGGTACGGCATGATCAGCGGCGTGGCCGGGCTGATCTTCAGCCGCGAGCGCACTTCCACGCCAGCCGCCTCCAGTTCGCCGATTTCCTTGATCAGTGCGGCGGGTGACAGCACCACGCCATTGCCGATCAGGCACAGCGCATCCGGACGCAGGATGCCGGAAGGGATCAGGTGAAGGACGGTCTTCTTGCCGCCGATCACTAACGTGTGGCCGGCGTTGTGGCCGCCCTGGAAGCGCACGACCGCACCGATTTCCTCGGTAAGCAGGTCGACGATCTTGCCTTTGCCTTCATCGCCCCACTGGGCGCCAAGCACGACAACGGATTGACCCATGACAGGTAACTCCTCTGGTAGCGGCCATCGGGGCCGCGGGAATGGACCGGCCTGGTTGCGGCAAGACCAATGCGTCCGGCGCCATCGGGGCGCCTTCCGCCAGGCCGGGCCCAGACACGGAAAAAGCCGGTGGTCCGTTCCTTGCGGAATCGGCCCTACCGGCTTTTGCAAATTATCCGGGTTTTCGATGTCGCAAACCACCCCGGGCGGCAAATATCACATTCCGTGCCGGACCAGCCACAGGGAAACCAACCCCACCACCAGGATGGCCGCCCCAAAGGACCGCAGTTGGCGGTCCCCCAGTTGCAGGAGTCGTTCTGCCGCCCGTTTCCAGCCGCCGGGCGCCACGAACAGGAACAACCCTTCCAGTACCACCACCAGACACAGCGCGACCAGCAGATCGCGCGGCATCAACGATCGTTCTTGAAGTACTGCATGAATGGATCATCACGATCCAATACCACCACACCCTGCCCGTCCTTGAACGATTCACGGTAGGCATCCAGGCTGCGCTGGAAGGCGAAGAACGCCGGATCACGGCTGGCGGCCTGCGCGTAGATGCGGGCAGCATCCGCATCGCCTTCACCGCGAAGCTTCTGGGCATCACGCTCGGCTTCGGCCACGATCACCGCTTGGTCACGGTCCGCCTGGCCACGGATGGTCCGCGCCTGTTCCTCACCCTCCGCACGGCGGCGGCTGGCTTCCTGGCGGCGCTCGGCGCGCATGCGCTCGTACACATCCCGGATGACCTGGCTGTCAGTGGGCAGATCGATCTGCTTCATGCGCAGGTCGACGATCTTGATGCCCAGCGTCTCGGCGCCCTCGTTGATGGGGCCCAACTGCTTGGCGATCATCTCGCCACGGTCACCCGACACCACCTGCTGCAACGTGCGTGCGTTGATCTCGTTGCGCAGCGAATCCTTGATGATCGGGGCCAAACGCTGCGCCGCCAGTTCCTCGTCGCCGTTGGTGGCGCGGTAGAAGGCACGCGCATCGGAGATGTAGCCGATGGCAAAGAAGTCCACGCTGACGTCCTTGCGCTCGGAGGTCAGGTAGCGTTCCGGCGTGGCGTCCATCACCTGGAAGCGGCGATCGAACACCATCGCCCGTTCCACCAGCGGCCACTTGAAGTGCAGCCCTGGACCGATATCGACCCGTGCCACCCGGCCCAGGTTGAGCACCATTGCCGTCTGGCCTTCACGAACCACGTACACCGAGCCCATCAGGCCAAGCAGGACGGCTACCGCCAGTCCAATCCAGAAAGAAGCTCTCATCGTGATCCCTCCTCACGTCCGGCTGGGCGCGGGCTGCGTTGTTGCGGCGTGCTCTGGACGGGCGGCAGCACCACATCCGGCGTAGTCAGCAGCGGGGCCGGAGCGGCGGCAGCCGGTGCGGCCTGGCCTGCCGGCATGGGCACATAGATCAGCTGACGGCCATCGCCGCCCACCACCTTGCGGTTATCGGTCAGCACGTCCTGCACGGTTTCCAGCCACAGGCGTTTGCGGGTGACCTCGGGAGCCTGCCGGTATTCCTCCTGCAACAAGGTGAAGCGGGCAGCATCACCCTCGGCACGCGCGACCTTGGCCGTCTTGTAGCCTTCCGCCGTGGCACGGGTACGCGCGGCTTCACCTCGCGCTTCCGGCACCACCTTGGCGGCATAGGCCTGGGCTTCGTTGATCAGACTTTCGCGAATCTGCTGGGCGCTGTTGACCTCATCGAACGCGGGCTGCACTTCCTCCGGCGGACGCGCGTTCTGCAGGTTCAATTCGGTCACCACCAGACCTGTGCGGTATTCGTCCAGCGAGGCCTGCAGGCGTTCCCGTGCCATTACCGCCAGCGGACCACGCGCACCAAGCACGGTATCCAGGCTGGAACGGCCCACTTGCTCACGGAGCACGCTTTGCGCGGTCTGTTCCAGCACGTTGTCGGCATGGCGCGACCCGAACAGGTACTGCTCGGGATCGGCGACACGGTATTGCACGTTCAGCGTGACATTGACGATGTTCTCGTCCTGGGTCAGCACCGACAGGGTGTTGTTGAAGGTCTTGATCTGGGTCGCATTGACCTTGGTGACGCTTTCAATGGGCCACGGCCACTTGAAGTTGGGACCCGGCTGCATGGTGCGTGCGTACTGGCCAAAGCGCAGCACCACGCCACGCTGCTGTTCGCCGATCAATTGGAAGCTGCTGAACAGGACCAGCAGGGCCAGGCCCAGCAGCACCCAGCGCAACGGGTTCCCACCGCCGCCGCCAAAGAAGCCCTTGAACCGGGACAGGATATCGTCCAGACCGCCGCCACCGCCGCTGTTGCGGGGTTTCCACGAATTCCGCCGATCCGGTTCGGGTCTGTTGCGATCGCCGCCAGAATCGCCGCTGCCAGGGGTGTTCCAGGCCATGCCTACTCCAAAAGTGATGGTCTGCATGCTTCCGGAAGGGAGGCATGCCAGTCCCGATTCTACTAGATTGGGTCGACCGGCTCCCGAGGCAAGAGCCCGTCCAACAATTCCCCGCCCGGCTGTGCGTGCAGGCGCTCGGCATCGGCGCGCGCCATGTCCAGTTCGACCCGCCAGCCGTTCTCGTCGGCCTGCTCCTCGCGGATGGCGCCCATCTGGTGCAGCCGGGCACGCAGTCGTGCCGCCCTGGGCGGCAACTGCAGCCAGCCACGCAAGCGCTCCATGCCCAGCTTTTCACCCAGCAACGTCTGCAATAGATCCATGCCGATGCCGCCGGCAGCGGATATCCAGACCCGCTCATAGCCCTCCAGGGGCTTGTCGAGCCGGGGTTGCGCCCCCTCGATCCGGTCGATCTTGTTGAACACCAGTACCTGCGGGATATCGCCCGCCCCGATCTCGCGCAGCACTTCATCGACCTGGGCAATGCGCTCTTCGCGATTGGGGTCGGCGGCATCGATCACATGCAGCAGCAGGTCCGCTTCGCGCGCCTCGGACAGCGTGGAGCGGAATGCCGCCACCAGCTCATGCGGCAAGTCGCGGACGAAGCCGACCGTATCGGCCAGCACCACGCTGCCGCCCGACAGATCGACCCGGCGCACGGTGGGATCCAGGGTGGCGAACAACTGGTCGGCCGCGTAGGCGTCCGCACCGGTGAGGGCATTGAACAGGGTGGATTTACCCGCGTTGGTGTAGCCCACCAGGGCAACGCGCGGCAGCTCACTGCGAACCCGCGCACGGCGCATCTGGGTCCGCTGCACCTCTACTTTTTCCAGCCGCCGGCGCAACTGCTCCACGCGTTTCTGCAGCAATCGGCGGTCCGTTTCCAACTGGGTTTCACCCGGGCCACGCAAGCCGATGGAACCACCGCGCTGGCGCTCCAGGTGGGTCCAGCCACGCACCAGCCGCGTGGCCATGTGGCTGAGCTGGGCCAGCTCCACCTGCAATTTGCCATCGTGGCTGCGCGCACGCTGGGCAAAGATGTCCAGGATCAGTCCGGTACGGTCCACGACGCGGCGTTCCAGCGCCCGTTCCAGATTGCGCTCCTGGCCGGGCGTCAGCGGATGGTTGACCAAAATCAGGTCGGCGCCGGTGGCCGCCACGGCGGCCTTGACCTCTTCCAGCTTGCCACTGCCGATCAAGGTGGACGGATTGGGACGGTCGATACGTGCCGTCAGCATCGCCGCGATGGTCGCGCCTGCCGAACGCGCCAGGTCGGCAAACTCTTCCAGTACCGCATCATCGTCCACGGACACACCACCCCGGCCGCCGCGAAGCGGCTGGATCAGCAGGGCATGTTCCCCCTTGCGGGATCGTTCAAACACCGGGGCACCGCACCATCACGGTCGGGTCACTCGGCTTCGCCGCCATCGGCTGCGTCATCATCGGCATGGATCCCACCCACGCCCACCTTGACGTTGCGCGCCGGCACCACCGTGGAGATGGCGTGCTTGTACACCATCTGACTGACCGTATTGCGCAACAGGACCACGAACTGGTCGAAGGACTCGATGGTCCCCTGCAACTTGATGCCGTTGACCAGGTACACGGAGACCGGCACGCGCTCGCGCCGCAGCGCGTTGAGGAAAGGGTCCTGCAAGGATTGCCCCTTGGACATCATGTACTCCCGCCCATGTTCGATGGGTCTGCTTGTTCTTGTGGGCCGGCCGAGTAGCGTCTTCCCCGCAACGGCCGGACCGCCGATGTTACACAACAACGGGCAGTCAGCGGGAAGCACGCGGTCGCAGAAACAGATCCACGGCATCCTCCAGCGCACGCTGGCCGGAGGCCGGGTCGAACCAGCGCGCATCCAGTTCACCACGCAACCAGGTGATCTGGCGCTTGGCCAGTTGCCGGGTGGCGAAAATGGCGCGATCACGGAATTCCGTCATGGTTGTGACGCCCTCCAGATGTTCCCAGGCCTGCCGATAGCCCACGGCACGCAGCGCAGGCAGGTCGAGGGGGACTGGCACTGCCTGCAAGGCAGGCATGCCGCGCAGGCGGCGGACTTCGTCCAGGAATCCATCCGTCAACATGGCATCGAATCGAATCGCGATGCGTTCGTGCAACACCACACGCTCCTTCGGCGCCAGCACCAGCTTCGCCACGCGCAACGGCAACCGGCCCTGCTTCGGCTGTGCACGCCACTGGCTGATGGTGCGGCCACTCAGGCGGAATACCTCCAGCGCACGCTGGATGCGCTGTGGGTCATTCGGTCCTATCCGGGCAGCGGCCTGTGGATCGATGGTGGTCAGTTCAGCATGCAAGGCCGGCCACCCCCGCTCGGCCGCCTCGCCGGAAATCACCTCGCGCACCGCCGTATCGGCTTCCGGCATGGGGGACAGGCCTTCGATCAATGCCTGGAAATACAAACCGGTGCCACCCGCGAGGATGGGCAGCTTGCCGCGCGCAACAATGTCTTCAATGGCCTCGCGCGCATCACGGGCGAATTCAGCCGCTGAATACACCTGCCAGGGGTCGCGCACATCGATCAAATGGTGCCGGACACGCTGTTGCAGGGAGGCATCCGGTTTCGCGGCACCTATATCCAGTCCGCGATACACCAGCGCCGAGTCCACGCTGACGATTTCCCCGTCGAAACGTTCGGCCAGCTCAATGGCGAACGCGGTCTTGCCCGAAGCCGTTGGCCCCATCACCGCGATGGCAAGCGGCCGTGCATCAATCGGCATGGCAATCACACATTATCAGTAGCCATGCTTGCCCAGTGTCAGATGCACCTCATCGTGGGTGGCCTGTACCTCCGCTGGCGGTGCTGATGTCAGCAAACTACCCGTGACGATGGCCAGCGTGGCCGCAATCACGCCGGGAACCATTTCATACAGGGCGCTGCCCGTGTGCTTCCACAACAACACCGTGGCCGCACCGGCCAACAGGCCCGCCAATGCTCCAATCAGGTTCATCCGTTTCCAGAACAACGAGAGCAGTACCACCGGACCAAAGGCCGCACCGAACCCGGCCCAGGCGTAAGCCACCAACCCCAGCACCCGGCTTTCCGGATCACGCGCAATGAAAATGGCCAGCAACGCCACCATCAGCACCATCAGGCGGCCGAACCAGACCAGCTCACGGTGTCCCGCCTTGGGCCGCAACAGGCCACGATAGAAATCCTCGGTCAGCGCACTCGAACACACCAGCAACTGCGCCGACAGCGTGCTCATGATCGCCGCCAGGATGGCCGACAGCAGCACGCCCGCCACCCACGGATTGAACAGCAGTTCGGACAACACGATGAACACCCGCTCCGGGTTCGCGTCCACCGGCCCGGCCAGTTCCGGATTGGCCGCGAACCAGGCAATGCCGAAGAAGCCGGTGGCCATCGCACCCAACAAGCACAGCACCATCCATGTCATGCCGATGCGTCGTGCACGCGGAATGGTGGCCAGACTGTCGGCCGCCATGAAGCGCGCCAGGATGTGCGGTTGACCGAAATAGCCCAGCCCCCACGCCAGTGCGGACACCAATGCCACCATTCCGCCAGTGCCAATCCAGTCCAGGCGCGTCGGATCCACTTGCTCGATCAGTGCCAGGCCCTGCCCCACGCCACCCACGCCTGTCACTACCATCACCGGCACCAGCAACAGCGCAAAGATCATCAACGTCGCCTGCACGGTATCGGTCCAGCTCACGGCCAGGAATCCGCCGATGAAGGTATACAGGATGGTCACCGCCGCGCCCCACCACATTGCCTGCGCATAGGGCAGCCCGAACACGCTTTCGAAGAGACGCGCACCCGCCACGATGCCCGACGCACAATAAATGGCGAAAAACACAAGGATCACCAATGCCGAAAATATCCGCAGCAGCTTGCGGCTGTCGGCGAAACGGTGGGTGAAATAATCCGGCAATGTCAGCGCATTGCGGGTTCGCTCCGTGTAAACACGCAACGGTCCGGCCACGTACTTCCAGTTACACCACGCACCGATGGTCAAGCCGACCGCGATCCAGGCCTCCGACACACCCGTGAGATACAGGGCGCCCGGCAGGCCCATCAACAGCCAGCCACTCATGTCCGAAGCGCCGGCCGCCAATGCGGTCACATAACTGCCCAGCGAACGCCCACCCAAAATGTAGTCATCGAACGTGCTGGTGCGACGATAGGCCCACAACCCGATGCCGATCATCAGGATCAGATAGGCGGCAAAGGTGACGATCAACGGCGTGCTGGCGGTCATGGAGAACTCCCCGTATCCAATCGGCCAAGCTTAACCCGCCCGCCCATATCCGTAGGAGCGGCCCTTGGCCGCCATGCCATATGCAAGATACTGGACTGCAGAATGCTCATAACGGGAATATGGACTGAAGCCTGTCCTGTTCGCGACGATTCTTGAGGCCAGAGTTTTGTTGAGCCCCGGCAAAATTCAGGCTATCCGCCGCCAGACAAGGTCTTCAATCTTCGTCCGGCCATCGAATGGCGGGAGCCGCCTTGTCCTTCCTCGGCAGCGGCACCGCAGCCACGGCTTCCCAGACCTTCAGTGCATCCACGGTAGCCGCCACATCGTGCACTCGGAGCAACTTCGCGCCACGTTGCGCGGCGATCAGGTGTGCCGCCACCGAGCCATGCACGCGTTCGGCCGGCACCTGGCGGCCGGTGAGCTGGCCTATGCTGCGCTTGCGCGACAGTCCGGCCAGCACGGGCACGCCCAACTCGGCAAAACGATCCAGTTGTGACAGCAATGCCAAGTTGTGCGATGTGTCCTTGCCAAAGCCGAATCCCGGATCCACCACGATATGCTTCTTCAGGATCCCGGCCATTTCGGCAACAAAAATGCGCTCCGTCAGAAACCTGTGCACCTCACCGACCACATCGTCATAGTGCGGCGCCTCCTGCATGGAGCGCGGCTCGTCCTTCATGTGCATCAGCACCACCGGCACACCCAGCGCCGCGGCCGTCTCCAGCGCACCTTCACGGCGCAGGCCATACACGTCATTGATCATGCCCGCACCCGCCTCCACGGCAGCACGCATCACTTCAGGCTTGGAGGTATCGATGCTGATCGGCAAGCTGGTTTCCTTTGCCAGCCGCGTGATCACCGGGATCGTTCGCCGCAACTCTTCTTCCACGGACACATCGGCCGCACCCGGACGGGTGGACTCACCACCGATATCCAGGATATCCGCACCTTCCTCCGCCAATCGCAAGCCGTGTGCAACCGCGGCCTCCA